>JANPDV010000521.1:0-8226 GCA_031431655.1 Gammaproteobacteria bacterium
CCCCTGGGTGCTGCGGCTGCGCGCCTGTGGCATCTCGCCCACATTGCAGCGGTTGCGCATCGCTGCGCTGGTGCTCAGCAGCCCGCGCCACATGACAGTCGAGCAGGTCCTGGCGGCATTGCGCGGCCAGGGTCTGAAGGCCTCCAAGGCCACCGTGTACAACACGCTGAACCTGTTCGCCTCGCGTGGCTTGATGCACCATTTTGCGGTCGATGCGACGCAGTCCTGGTTCGATTCGAACACGCTGCCACACTGTCATTTCAGGGACGTCGAGTCGGGCAGCCTCACCGACGTGCCGATGGAACAGGTGCGATTCGAGCGCCTCCCGGATCCACCGCCGGGCATGGAAGTCGCCGGCGTCGATGTCGTGATCCGGCTGCGGCGCTGCGAGCCGGGGTAGCGCGCGTGCTTCCCTCCTGTAAGCCAGCCCTTTAGAATCGCGCGCTCGGTGCCGGGGTAGCTCAGTTGGTAGAGCAGCGCATTCGTAATGCGCGGGTCGGAGGTTCGACTCCTCTCTCCGGCACCATCTCCGCGCCGCGGCCGGCGTCGGCTGGCCAGGGGTCGGCTAGCGGCCGAAGCTCAGCAGCACGACTGCGTCCGCCACGGCCAGCACTTCGTGCCATTCGCCAGGCTCGGTCAGCGCATAGTCGCCGGTGCGCAGTACCGTCCCATCTACATCGATTGCGCCTTCGATCACGAACATCTGCTCCCAGGATCGATGCGGGTGCCGTGCATAGCGCGCCCCGGCGCGCATCCGGCAGAACTCGACGGCCAGGCCGTGCGGCCCGTCCCAGATGCGGCCGCGCTCGATACCCGCAACGCCCGCGTCGAGCAGGGGGCGGTCGGTTGCTCGCGTGACATGCATGCAGCCAGTATATCTGCGGCAACGCCGCGCCCACTACCAGCGCCTCCCACGATGAGTTCCGCCTCCGCGCCCCAGCCCGGTCAACACGGCAGACCTGCATTGTGGGTGAGGGCACTCGCCGCGCTGCCTCTGCGGTTGCTTCATGGGCTTGGGGGATTCCTGGCGTGGTTCGCGGTCCACGTGCGCCCATATCGCCGTCATGTGGTGCGGCCCAGCCTGGCGATGGCCTTTCCGGATCGCAGTCCGGATTCGCTGCAAGCCATCGAGGCCGACTTCTATCGGCACCACGCGGACGTGATGCTGGAGGTCGTGAAGGCTTTCAGCATCACGGCTGAGGAACTGCGCGAGCGAGTGCGGGTCGTCAATCCGGAGATCCTGCGGACGGCACTGGCCGGGGGGAAGCCGGTGCTGGTGGTCGCCGCCCATCAATGCAACTGGGAGTGGCTGCTGCTTGCCCTGTGCGTGCATTTCGACACCCCGGTCGATGCCGCATACAAGCCACTGGTCGATTCCTGGGCTGAGCGCGAAATGAGGATCATGCGAACCCGTTTCGGCGCGCGTCTGGTGCCGGCGCAGCAGTTGCTGGCCGACCTGCTGCAGCGACGACAGCTGGTGCGCATCGTGGCGCTTGTGGCGGACCAGGAGCCGGTGGACAGCGAACAGAAGCACTGGGTGCGTTTCCTGAATCGCGACTCGGCGTTCTTTGTCGGGCCCGAGGAGATCGCGCGAAAGTTCCGGTACCCATCCCTGTTCGTCGCGATGCGCTGCACCGCGCGGGGTCGCTACGAAATCGAATTCACGTCGTTGGCGTCACCGGGTGAGCCGACGGTCCCGGGACAACTGACGGCGCGGTATGCGCAGATGGTGGAGCGGCAGATCCACGCTTCGCCGCCCGACTGGCCGTGGTCGCACAAGCGCTGGAAGGTCAAGCCCGCGGTTTACCGGGACCACGCCGGCCCCGGAACGGGAGCAGTCAGCGACTAGGCCTGCCTGGATTGCAGCCTGCGCTCGATATGCCGAGCCAGCTGCGCCAGCGTCGGATGGTCAGCCAGTTCCGGAAGGTCCACGGTCTGCGGGAATATCGCATCGATTCGCTCGTGGATCTCGATCAGCTTCAGTGAACTCGCGCCGATTTCGAACAGGTTGTCGCTGCCAGTAAGCGTGTGCGCCGGCAGCAAGGGGCGGCATAACTGCAGCAGTTCAGCTTCGATCGCAGATGCTGCCGGCGATTCGCCGCCTGCGCTGGGGCCGCCGTCACGCCGCTGCTGGCGAATCGCCTGCAACTGCTGCAGGGCGTCGTCGTAAGTGCCGGAGAGCAGTTCCTCCTGCAGGAGGTGCCGCTGGATCTTGCCACTGGTCGTCTTTGGAATCCGCTTGACCGGAACGACCGCAGCGACTTCGAGGCCAGTCTGCTCGTTGACGCGGCGCGCGACGGCGATCGAAATTGGCAGGAAACTTTCCAGGTCGGTGCGGTGAAGCAGGAAGAGAACGAGTTCGTCGGTCGCCGCGCCGGGTCTCTGCACGCCGGCGGCGACGACCTTGCCGAGCTCCAGGCCGGCAGCATCGGTCTGCAGTGCTACTCCCTCGATGTCGTGCGGGTAGTAGTTCTGGCCATTGACGAGGATGACTTCCTTGGCTCGCCCGGTGATGAACAGGTGACCTCCGTCGATCATGCCGATGTCGCCGGTGCGCACCCAGCCGTCCGCAGTGTGCAGCAGCGCCGTGGCATCGGGATTGCGGAAGTAGCCTGAGGTGACGTTCGCGCCGCGAATCTGGATATGCCCAACGTAGCCTTCCGGAAGCGCCGCGTCCGATTCACCGACTATGCGCAATTCGCAGGGTTCCGCGGCCCGGCCGACGGCGACGAGTTCCAGTGCGTCGCGCCCCTCGGCGGAATCCAGCCGGCGCGCGCGGCTGCCGACCTGGAGGCTGTGGCGATCCACGATCTGTGTGTGCATCGGCGTACCGGGCACCGGCGTGCTCACTCCGACGCTGGCCTCCGCGAGCCCATACACGGGGAAAACCGCGTTCGCTGGCAGGCCGGCGGAAACCATGCGGCCCTGGAACTCGCGGCATAGCGCGGCACTGATCGGCTCGGCCCCGTTGTAGATGATGCGTACGCAGCTCAGGTCGAGACCGGCAACGGGGCGGTCCCCGAGCAGCTTGAGGTAGTAGCGGTAGCCGAAGTTCGGCGAAGCAAGGATCGTTGCGCGCCGACGCGAAGCGGTTTCCAGCCACAGCAGCGGCCGACGAATGAACAGCTCCGTCGGCATGATGGCGCATTGCAGCCCGGACCCGACCATGAACAGGTGCATCGCGATCAGGCCCATGTCGTGAGTCAGCGGCATCCACGACAGGGAGCTGTCAGTCTCGGCGAACCGGGAGGCCGTGGCGATGCCGTGCCAGTTTGCGACCAGGCTTGCATGCGTCAGTACGACGCCTTTCGGCGCGCTGGTCGAGCCCGACGAAAACTGGATGAAGGCCGTGTCGGACGGTGCAACGGGCTGCCGTTTGCCGGCCTGGCGAAGGTCCGAAATCTCTTCCAGCAGGATCGCGCGCTTGCGCAGCTCCAGGGCCGCATCGCGATGCTCGACCGCACCTGCGAAGTCCTCGATCCGACCCAGCGACTTGCGGTCCGAGAAGATCCACGGCTGGCCCAGCAGAGCCGCGATGCGCAGCAGCTTGAAGCGGTGCTCATCGCTGATCCCGACGCCGACCGGTACCGGGACGAACCCGCCGAACTGACAGGCCCAGAATGCGTCCAGAAAGGCATCGTTCTGGCGCACGAACAGGATCACCCGGTCGCCGCGCTGCACGCCGCGTTGCTGCAGCAGGTGCAGCAGGCCAAGTGCACGGCCGATCAGTGCCGCATAGCTGACGTCGCGCGGCTCGCCGTCGGACTCGACGAAGCTGACTCCCCGGGGGCCGTTCGCCGCGCGCTCCAGCAGATCGAGCAGGGTCAATGCGGAGTACGGCGGGTTCATGGTTGCCCGGTGTGCTCGCGGGCGGCGCCCGGGCCTGCGTGCAGCACCACCCGCGTCGGGCCAGTGCTCGCGGACGCGCCGCGGCGGTTGGCGCCCTCGCCGGGGGTGATTCCAGGCCGCAGCGGGCCGGCGGGCGTTGCGAACGGCTGTTGCATTAAGCGGCGCATTCTAGCGTGCGGCCTGCAGGCGCGTAGTCGTGTTGTGGCGCGTGGCGCGATCGCGGACAATCCGCGCGGCTTTTGGCGGCGTCGCCCGCGCTGGGCAAACTGCAGGTAAATCGGCCGCATGGATCTCTCCGTAGTCATTCCGGTCTGCAACGAAGAAGACAACGTCATGCCGCTGGCGCGCGAAGTCGCCGCTGCGCTGGCTGGTCGTCAGTTCGAACTGATCTTCGTGGACGACGGCAGCACCGACGGCACTGCGGCGGCTGCACTGCGCGCGCGCGCCGCTGGCATTCCGCAGATCCGGCTGCTGCGGCACTCGACTCGCAGCGGCCAGAGTGCAGCCGTGTGCACCGGCGTAAAGGCTTCGCGTTCGGACTGGGTGGCGACTCTCGACGGTGACGGCCAGAACGATCCGGCCGACATCCCGAAGCTCATCGCGGGGCGCGGTGCAGCAGCGCTGGTGATGGGACACCGTGTTTCGCGTCGCGACACCTGGCTGCGCCATGCGCAGTCGCGCGTCGCCAATCTGGTGCGTGCAACGCTGCTCGGCGACGGCACGCCCGATACAGGATGCGGAATCAAGCTGATGCATCGCGCTACCTTCCTGGAGTTGCCGCGCTTCGACCACATGCATCGGTTTCTGCCGGCGCTGTACCTGCGGCAGGGCGCCCTGGTCGTGTCGGTGCCGGTGAATCACCGCCCGCGGGAGCGCGGTGTCTCCAAGTACGGACTGTTCGATCGGCTGTGGGTTGGTATCGTGGATTTGTTTGGCGTGCGCTGGCTGATGCGCCGCTACCGCGCGGGACTCCAGGTCAGCGAGTCGCCGCAAGTCGAGGAGTGAAGTAATGCAGGGCAACGAGTCTTTGGTGTGGATCGGTATCGGCTTTGTCGGCCAGGCATTGTTCTCGACGCGATTCGTCCTGCAGTGGCTTGCGAGCGAGCGCGCGCGGCGCAGCATCATCCCGGTGGCGTTCTGGTACTTCAGCCTGGCCGGGGGCGCCATCCTGCTGTCCTACGCAATCCACAAGCGCGACCCGGTGTTTATCGTGGGCCAGTCAATGGGGGTGTTCGTGTACCTGCGAAACCTGTACCTGATCCGAACCGGGCGACAGCAGGCAGAGGCTTGATGCAGCCTGCGCCGGTCGAACGCGCCCGCGCGTCCGACCTGTTCTGGATCGGTGGCTTCATTGCTCTGCTCATCGGCGCAGGCTTCGGGCTGCGTGACCCCTGGCCGGCGGACGAACCCCGTTTCGCCAGCCTCGCGCGCGACATGGTCGAAACCGGGCGCTGGCTCATCCCGCATGTGGGCGGCGATCTCTACCAGGACAAGCCACCAGTCTTCTTCTGGTTGCTGGCATTGTCGTATGCGCTGTTCGGTTCGGTGCGCGCGTCGTTCCTGCTGCCGTCACTGCTTGCCGCCTCGGGCACGCTGCTGCTGGTCTACGACCTTGGCCGACGCCTGTTCGGGCGCGAGGCCGGGTTGTCGGCTGCGCTGCTGCTCGGATGCACGCTGCAGTTCGTCATCACGTCGCGCGGTGCCCAGATCGATCCCACGCTGCTGTTCTTTTCTACTTTGTCGCTGTATGGCCTTTGCCGTCATCTGCTGCTCGGCCCGTCCTGGGGCTGGTATGCGGCTGCGGGGCTCGCCGCCGGCCTGGGTGTCATCACCAAGGGCGTCGGTTTCCTGCCGCTGCTCGTCCTGCCAGTCTGGGCGGTGCTCAGGTGGAGGCGCATCGTGGCACCGATTGACGGTGCTGGTGGTGCACGCTGGGGCCTGGCATTCGCGACCCTCGTGCTTGGGGTGGCGCTTTGGGGCGTGCCGATGCTCTGGAGCGTCGCGACCAGCGCTGATCCGGCGCTGATCGCCTACCGCAACGAGATCCTGCTCGAACAGACAGTGACGCGCTACGCGCAGTCCTGGCATCACGTGAAAGCCTGGCACTACTTCCTGCTGGAGGTTGTACCGACGCTGTGGCTGCCGGCGAGCCTGCTGCTGTTCTGGCTCGTACCCGCGTGGCGCGCGGACCTGCGCGAGCGACGCGCCGCAGTGCTGCTGCTGCTGGGCTGGACGATCGTGGTCCTGGTCTTCTTCTCGGTGTCGCCGGGAAAGCGTGGCGTCTACATCTTGCCGGCGTTGCCCGCCCTCGTGCTGGCTGCGGCGCCGCATCTGCCGCAACTGCTGAGCCGGCGTGGGGCAGGTCGAGCCAGCCTCGGGCTGGCGGCCGTGCTGGTGCTCGGGGGCCTCGCGGCGGTGCTCGGCCAGGCGCTCGGCGAGCTGCGGATAACGGCCGCGCTGCGCGGGTCGGGACTGGAGTCGCTGTGGCCGCTGCACGTTTTTGCCGCAGCCTCGACCCTGCTGTGGGTTCTGGCCGCGTGGCGTTGGCCGGTCGCGGCCTGGCCCGCCGTGCTTGCGGTGCTCACGACCTGCTGGGGCGTCGGTGTGGCGCCGCAGCTGAACGGCGAGCGCTCCGCGCGCGACTTCATGGCGGGCGTGCTGCGCGCCGTGCCGGTCGAGCAGACGCTCGGACTGGTGGGGTACAAGGAGCAGTTCCTGCTCTACCTCGATCGTCCGACCATTAATTTCGGTCATCGGCGCTGGCGCGAGGGTGACCAGGAGCCGAATGACGCTGCCCTGTGGTTGTCGCGGTCCGCACGGCACGTGCTGCTGGTACCGGAACAGTACCTCGCGCCGTGCTTCGCCCCTGCGCAGCAGCAGTTCGCTGGCGTCAGTTCGGACGACCGCTGGTATCTGGTTTCTGGCCGGCCCGCTGCCGACTGCGTCGCGCGTGGCGATGCCAGCCGCCTGATCCGCTATCCGGCACATCCGATAGGGTGAAAGTATGGGTTGTACGGGCTTATAGAACATGGGCTTAGCTTGTCTTTTTCGGGTGTTGTGACACAATCCGGACCAGCCGCGCCGCGCTTTCCGCACTCGATGGATGCCCGCCCTGAACCCTGATTCCGCCGCTGAGTTCACCGCTTCGGATCTGCTTGCGCCGCAGACCTGGGCCCAACGCGCACCCAAGCTTTCGTTAGGTGTGGACGTTACCTGCACGAAGATTGCAGTGGATTTCCAGAACCTGACTCGCGGCAACACCGATACGGTCCTGCGCCAGAGCCTGGAGCTGCTGCGCGCTGCCACCGACTGCGACACGGCCTTCGCGCTGACACTCGATCCGGAGACACTGCGGGTTACCGAGGTGGTTGCGGCTCGCAGCGCATTTTGCCAGTGCCAGCCGGAATCGCTGGTCGATCAGCGGCTGGACGAGTGGCCCTGGGTGCGAACGCGTCTCGAGCATTTGCGCCTGTCCGAGTTTCGCGATACGGCCGAGGGGCGCCGCGAGCAGCGCGACGATGCTCACCGTCTCGCGCTGCTGCAGGTCGGCAGTGCCCTGTTCGTGACCTATCGAATCCGCGGCCGCCCTGCAGGGATGCTGGGACTTGCGCACGGTCTGCCTCGTGGACCCTGGGAGGTCGGGCTGCAACTGCTGTTGAAGCTGCTGGCATCGAGCCTGGCATCCGGTCTTGGCCGGCTTGAAATCGAGAGCAGGCTCAACTTCATCGAGGATCGGCTCGAGCTGTCGAAGGATGCCACGCACGACGGCATGTGGGACTTCGACGCCGAGCGCAACCAGATGTACTTTTCGCCGCGCTGGCGCGAAATGCTGGGCTACGACGGCGAAGCGGCGTCGATTACGCCGGAGTGGCGCAGCCTGGTACACCCGGAAGACATGCTGCGCGTGCAGATCGCCATGCGTGACCATGTCGCCGGCAAACTGCCCCTGTTCGACAGCATGCATCGCATGCGGCACCGCAACGGCGAGTGGCGCTGGGTCCTGAGCCGCGCAAAGTCGCGCAGCGATGCCCACGGGCGCCTGCTGCGGCTGGTCGGGGTCGAACTCGACATCACCGAACGCAAGCTGTACGAAGAGGCGCTGTTTCGCGAGAAGGAGAGCGCGCAGATTACGCTGCAGTCGATCGGCGACGGCGTCGTCACCACCGATGCCGAGTCCATCATCGATTACATCAATCCTGTGGCGGAGCAGCTCACGGGCTGGCGTCTGGAGGACGCAATGGGACGCCCGGTCGATGAGGTGTTCCGCACCTTCCACGAAGAGACCTGCGAGCCGCTGGAGAACCCGCTGACACAGGCTGTGAATCGTGTGCGGCCTATCAAGTCGATGCGCCCGATGTTGCTGATCCGCAAGGATGG
>JANPDV010000522.1:0-12417 GCA_031431655.1 Gammaproteobacteria bacterium
CCAGCGGCAGCCCGCAGCGTCGCTCCCGACACCGAAGCCCGGCACCGCCTGCAGGGCAAAGAGCGGTGGCGCTGCGGTCATGCAGCGAGACGGCGGTGCCAGGCGAACCAGCCGAACACGGCGATCACCAGATAGGCTGCATACAGCAGTGCAATGAATGGCAGGCCCTGCGCGCTGTAGAGAAAAATGCACACCGAGTCGATGACGATCCAGTAGAGCCAGTTCTCTATCAGCAGATGCGCGACCATCCAGGTTGCCAGCAGACTGGCAACGAGCGTAACGGTGTCGAGCCGCGGCCAGGCCGCCTGCGTCCAGCCGGCCACGAGCGGTGCGAGCGCCAGCCCGAGCAGCCCGACGGCGAGCAGCACCAGCGCGTTGCGGGCGACGCTCCAGCGGCGCACTCGGTCCACAGCGATATCGGCGCCCGACCAGCGCCGGAAGCCGTAGACCGACAGCAGCACGTACGTTGCCTGCAGCACGCCTTGCATCGGCAGCTGTGCCCGCCATGCCAGCACGGCGAGAATCGCAGACGATAGGCCGCCGAAAATCCAGCAGCGACGATCCTGCCGTACGGCGAGCACGGCATAGCCGAGACCGAGCGCGAGCGATGCCAGCTCGCCCCATGACGCGGCACCGGCGCCCGCGACCAGTGCCTCGATCACAGTCCGGACTTCATGGCGCTCGCCAGGTCAGCGAGACACCGAACTGGCGCGGGTCGCCCGGCTGGACATACAGGCGGTCGGGAAAATCCGGCGGCTCGTTGCCAAAGAAATAACCGCGCTGCGTCCATGCCGTGTCGAACAGGTTCTGCGCCCAGATCGCGGCTGTCCATCGTTCCCGTTCGAGTCCAACTCGCATCGACGCCAGGGTGTACGGCCGCGATCGCCGATCATGGGAATCGCCAAAATAGAACGAGCCAGTGTGATGGGCGTCCACACGGACGAATGCGCCCGAGGCATGCTGATACTCGAACGCCGCGTTGAACTGCCGGGCCGGCGCATGGGTCTGCGCGCGGCCCTCGAGGTCGCGCGCGATCGCCCGCAGCCCGGCATAGCGCGATCGCAGCAGGGCACCACCCGACTCGACCTGCCAGCCCGGCGCAGGTTGCCAGCGCACGCTCCATTCCATGCCGTCGTTGCGGCCGCGCGCCGCATTGTCAGTGAGGTAGAGGAATGACAGCGGATCGCCCGGGTCGAGCTGCACCGAAGTCGACACCTGGGCGGCACGCCGCCGCATCAGGAATGCCGTCGCGCTCACCGCAAGCCGCCGATCGGCCGCCGTGAAGCGCAGCCCGAGCTCGGCCGAATCCAGGTACTCAGGCCCGAACCGGCGGCGCGCTGCGGGAACCTGGCTGCCGATATTGAAACCGCCCGCCTTGTAACCGCGCGCGACCGCGAAATACAGATGGGTCCGATCGGACAACGCCAGGCGCAGTGAAGCGTTGCCGCCGAGCATGCGATCCGCCGGCGAGTCGTCGGTGCCATCCGAGTCGCGGTACTCGGCCTCGCGCTGCTCATTGCGCAGGCCCAGCGAAGCGCTCAAGCGCTCGGTCAGCGGCACCTCGACCTGGCCATAGGCGGCAAGATTGAGCGACTCGTAGTCGCTGCGCAGCGGCGCGCGCAGCAGCACTCCTGCCGACCGGTCGGCCTGCTCGCCATCCTCGCGCAGGTCGCGGGCATAGACGCCAACGACCCAGCGCTCGCCGCTCAACCGCAGGTCCTGGCTGCGCGACAGCCGGTCGCGCAGAAAGCGCTGCGTGAAATCATAGTCGGGCGAAGCGCCCCAGTCGCCGTCGTAGCCGTAATCACTGTCGGACCGCGTGACGCTGCTGAGGCTTTGCAGACGCAACCCGGACGGCAGGCGCCATTGCAGCCGCAACGCGGCGCCAGAGGCCCGCTGCGCGTCGCGGCCGGGTTGATCGGCGCGTGACTGGCGGGAGTTGTCGAGCGTGAATGCATCGTAGCCGTTGTCCTGATCGACCCACAGAGTGGAGAGATCGACTTCCAGCGAGTCGCTGGGCCGCCATTGCCAGCGCAGTCGCGCGGTCGACTCATCGATGCCGTTGGTATCGTCGCGCCCGAGCTGGACGTTGCGCGTAAAGCCATCGCTGCGCTGGCGCTCCAGGTTGACACGCCACGCGCTGGCGGACCCCGCCGCGCCACCCAGCGTGAGCCCGGCGCTACGCGCGTTGGCGCTGCCGAGGCGCAGGTCCGCCTGCAGCCCGAAGTCGCGCTGTGCAGCGCGCGTGCTGACATTGATCAGCCCGGCCAGCGCGTTGGCCCCCAGCAGCGTCCCCTGCGGTCCGCGCAGCACTTCGATCTGCTCGACGTCGCGCAGCGTGGCGATGGACGACACACCGGAGAAGTCCATGCCGTCTATGAGGAAGCCAACCGAGGGGTTCGGCGCGCCCTGCCATTGCTCAGTCTCGCCGATGCCTCGCAGCTGGAAGTAGCGCGGCCGATTGGTGCCGGACGCCCAGTTGAGATCCGGCAGCAGTCCGAGCACGTCCGCAAAGTGCTGGGGCGCCAACCGGCGCAGCGACTCGCGTTCGATGACGGTTGCACTGGCGGCCAGCCTGTCCAGCGGGGCGCGCCGCAGCGTCGCAGTGACCACGACTTCGTCGAGCGCCTCGCCCGCATCGCTCGATGCCGGGACGGCAGCGGCCGCGCTGGCCGCGAAGGCCGCGAAGGCGGCGAAGGCGGCGAGCAGTAACATAACAAGAGAGTCGTTGAGCTTGTGCAACACCTGCTCCCTACGCCGGTACTAACCGGATCAGGTTCAACGGGTTCGCTTTCGCCAGCGTCTCAGGCCCGGCAGGGCCACCCCAAGGTAGGCGGCAAGTTTAGGCCCCGCCGCGCCTATTGCAAGGCGTCATGAACACGGCGTGTCCCCGGGCCGGCGATCACATACAATCGCGCCCCTCGCCTCCCGGGCCTGGCAGATTCGATGAGCCGCAGCATCCACGTATTTCAAGTCGACGCATTCACCACGCAGCGCTTCACCGGCAATCCGGCCGGCGTCGTGCTGGGTGCCGACGCCCTCAGCGACGAGGAAATGCTCGCCATCGCTCGCGAGCTCAACAACGCCGACACCGCGTTCGTGCTGAAGCCGGACTCTGCGGATCACGACGTCCGGCTGCGCTTCTTCACGCCACGCACCGAAGCTAGCTTCGTCGGCCACGCCACCGTCGCCGCGCAGTACGTGCTGTCGCGCCGCCACGGCACCCCTACGCGGCTGCGCCAGCGGCAGAAATCGGGCGTCGTGGATATCGAGATCCGTGGCGAAGGCGCGGACCGCGACGTCGCAATCCGCCAGCCGCCGCCGCCGCTCGGTCGTGAGCTCAATGAGCGCGAACGGCTGGCGGTGCTCGATGCGCTGGCGCTGTCGAGCCGCGACCTGGATGCGCGCTGCCCGATCCGCATCGTCGGCGCAGGCAGCACGCGGCTGATGATCGGCGTCGGCACGGCAGCGCACCTCCGGCAGCTGCGCCCCGATTTCAACCGCCTCTCGACGCTGTCGGCGCAGCTCGGCGCGGCCGGGCACTTCGTCTTCACGCTGGGCTCCGCAACGGCCGGCTGCCTGACGGAATCGCGGATGTTCTGCCCGGCCCTCGGCATCAACGAAGACCCGGTCAGCGGCAACGCGCACGGGCTGCTCGGGGCCTACCTGAACGAGTTCGGCCTGATCCAGCGCGACGCAGAGCGCGCCGCTTTCTTTGGCGCACAGGGCGAGTCGATGCACCGCCCAGGTCGCGTCGGCGTCGAACTCGAGTTCGCCGAAGGCAAGCTTGCTGCGGTCTGGATCGTAGGCAAGGCCGTCATGGTCTTCGAGACGACAATAGATCTGTAGCACAGCCCTGCGCCTGCCTTCGAGGCTGCATCGTAGGCAGCGCAGGCCCCGAAAAAGTACAATATTCAGCCACCCTCGTTTCCTGCTCCGGAGTGCCGACATGCCTAAGCCCGCTCGCAAGACCCCGCGTACCTCTCTTTCGAACGCCCGCACAGCGAGCAAGACCCGCATGGCAGGCAAGTCCACCCGATCGTCCAAGTCGCGCAGCCGCACGGCGACGGCCGCTCCGTCGCGACCGTGGAGCCCGGCCGACGAGCGCGCGCTGCGCAGACTGTCGGGCAACACACCGCGCGTGCAGATCGCCCGGGTGCTGAAGCGTTCACCCGGCGCAGTCACCTTCAAGGCTTTCACCATGGGCGTCTCGCTGCGTCTGAAGGGCATGCGGCGCGGCCGTCCGAGTTCACGGCTGCGGAAAGCACGTTGACCGAAGGCACGCACTTCATCCCGACGATTGCCCTGGCCGAGCTTGCGCCCGGCGGCATGCGGCGCGTCAGCAGCGGCGCCCGGGAGTGGTTGTTGTGCCGTGCCGGCTCCGAGGTTCACGCGACGCAGGTCATGTGCTCGCACGCGGATGCGCGCCTCGATGAGGGCCGGCTCAAAGGACATCGCCTGATCTGCCCCATGCACGGCGCCGCGTTCGACGTGCGTGACGGCCGCGTGCTCTCGGGCGTGGCACGCGCTCCGATTCGCAGCTACTGCACGCGCGTGCAGAACGGGATCGTCGAGATCGCGGATGCGGCCGACTTCGGATAGGCAGGTGTCGCAGGCCGTTGACGCAGCAGTCGATCTGCAGCAGTTGGTCCGCGCGATGGCCAGCGGCCAGCAGCGGGCGCTGGAGCAGCTCTACGACGCCACCGTCGGCAAAGTCTACGCACTGGCGCTGCGCATCCTGCGCAACGCGGCCGACGCCGAAGAGATTGTCTGCGATACCTACGCCCAGGCGTGGGACTCTGCGTCGCAGTTCGATGCGTCGCGTGCCGCAGCGCTCGGTTGGCTGCTGATGATCTGTCGCAGCCGCGCGCTGGACCGGCTGCGCCAGATGCGCAGCCGAGGTTCAGGGTCGAGAGTCGATCTCGACGCGGCCGGCGAACTCGCCGACTCCGGCCCGGCCACCGAAGACCTGCTGTCGGCGATGCAGGAAGGCAGCCGCGTACGATCCGCCCTCGCCGAATTGCCCGAGGAGCGGCGCAAGCTCGTCAGCCTGGCCTTCTTCGAAGGGCTGTCCCACCAGGAAATCGCCGACCGCACCGGGTTACCGCTGGGTACCGTCAAGAGCCACGTGCGTCGCGCCCTCACTACGCTACGCATCTCATTGGAGGAGCACGCATGAGCCGCTCGCAGGACGACTCACCCGATATCGAAGCCGGGATGCACGACACCTTCGCCCGCCTGGCCGCTGGCCTGCAGCCTGCCGAGCTGAGCGCAGACAGCCGGGGTCGCATGCTCGGGCGCATTCGCGCGCGGATAGCCGCGCCGCCGGGCCCGCCACCACCCGTCGGCACGCAGACATGGCGCAGCGGCGAAGCCGGCTGGCGCGAAACCGGGCTGGTGCATTCGCGCCTGCTGCGCGTGGATGCGGCTGCGGGAATGCAGGAACTGCTGGTGCGTTTCCTGCCGGGTGCGCGGGTTCCCGCGCACTCGCACCTGCGTGAGGAAGAAATGGTCATCCTGCAGGGCGAGTGTCTCGTGGGGGAACACCCGCTGCGTGCCGGAGACGTGCACGTGGCGCCGCCAGGGTCCTGGCACCCCGAGATCACCTCGGAGCGCGGCACGTTGCTCGTGCTGCGTTGTGAGTATCCGTTCCCGACCGAGGCGGCGTCGGTACGCTGAAGTTCACGGGCTCGCCGCGTCAGCGCGGATCCAGCGCCAGCTCCCGCCGATACTGCGCGCCGCGCAGCCGATAGGTCTCGGTTGCACGCGCAATCATCGCCAGATCCTTCGCGGTCACCTCGCGAATGATCCTGCCTGGCGCGCCCATCACGACCGAGCCATCCGGAATCACCTTGTCCGGTGCCACGAGCGCACCCGCGGCGATGACGCAGCGAGCCCCGATCACGGCGCGGTCCAGCACCCGCGCGCCACTCGCGATCATGCTGCCGTCGCCGACCGTGCAGCCATGCAGGAAGGCCACGTGGCCGATCGTGACGCCGGCGCCGATGCGAGTCGGAACGCCCGGGTCGGTATGGATCACACTGCCATCCTGCACGTTGGTGCCGGCACCTATCTCGATCCAGTCAGTGTCCCCGCGCAGCACGCAGCCGAACCAGACGCTCGCCTCATGCCCGAGACGCACGCTGCCGATCACGTCGGCCGACGGCGCAACGTAGAACTCGCCAAGGGCCGCGAACCGTCGCTCACCTAGCCGGTAGATCATGGACTCACTCCTTGCAGACGGAACCTGCTCAATCCTGGCTCGCACTTCGCTGCGACCAGTCGAGCATCAGGCGCTCGACGAAATCACAGAACACCCGGACCCGGGCCGACTGCCGGTCCGCCGCGTTGTAGACCGCCCACATGGTGGGCCCATCCACCTGGGAATCGCCCAGGACGGGGCGCAGCAGGCCGCGCGACACCGCATCCACCAGCATCAGGTCCGCCGTCTGCAGCACGCCGCCATGGGCAATCCCGGCAGTGACCACGGCTTCCGCCAGGCTGAAGCTCAGCGCGCACGCGGGTCGCCAGCGGATGCGCGCCGTGCCGCGACGAAAGCTCCAGTCGTTGATGCGCCGCGTCTGCGGCGAGATGCGGCCTATGCAGTGGTGGCGACGCAGGTCCTCGATGCTGCGCGGCTCGCCGGCATCGGCCAGGTAGCGCGGTGATGCGCAGGTGACCATGCGCATCGTCACGATGCGGCGCGCCACCAGTCCCGGCTCCCTCACTCGGCCAACCCGGACAGCGACGTCGACCCGATCGGCCACGAAATCCGCCACCGCGTCCTCGAGGGTGACGTCTATCGCCAGGTCCGGATAGCGCTGCTGGAAGGCCGGCAGCGCCCGCGCCAGCACATAGCGCCCGAACGCCACCGGCACGCTGACGCGAAGCCGCCCCTGCGGCCTGCCACGCGACACGGACACGGAATCCTCGGCCGCACTCAACTCGGCGAGGATTCGCCGCGCTCGCGGCAGGTACTCGGCGCCCTCGGCGGTCAGGCCGACACTGCGCGTGGTGCGGCTGAGCAATCTGGCGCCAAGACGCCGCTCGAGCGACCGCACCTGCTGGCTGACCATGGCACGGGAGAGATCGAGGTCGTCTGCAGCGCGCGTGAAGCTGGCCCGCTCGGCGACTCGGACGAACACCTGCAACTGTGCGAAACGATCCATCCTCGCCCCCGGATTGATATTGGAATACTAAACAATCAATTAAGCGTAGTGCGCTTTCTTGAACCCAAATACGGACCGATGCTGCTGCCATACGGGCCGCGGTGGCCCGGAGTTGGAGACCTCAACATGTTCATCGTCCCTGAACGCTCAATCGCTGCGGTGCTGGCCGCGCTGGTCCTCCTGGCAGGTATCGGCTGGTGGCAGTCCCTGGCGGGCTTCTGATGCTCCAGTACGACTCGGTCCAGGAAGTGATCCAGGCTCCGGGCCTGCGACTGGTGCTGGTTCGCGGCCTGCCCAGCCCGTGGGGTCAGGCTGCCAAGACCATCCTCGAACTGAAGGGACTCGACCACATCGTCGCCGGACTGATCCCGGGCGGACCCAACCCGGAACTGCTCGCCTGGTCGGGCCAGAACAGCGCGCCACTGGTCGCCTGGCGCGACGAGAAACCGCTGCACCGCTGGCTCGACATCCTGAATCTCACCGAGCGGCTGGCACCGCAGCCGGCGCTGGTTCCCGAGGACGCGATCGAGCGCGCGTTGATGATCGGCTTGTCGAACGAGATCTGCGGCGAGCGGGGCATCGGCTGGAACCGCCGCCTGCAGATGTTTGCGCCGATGATGAACACCAGCAAGCCGCCCGCAGCGCTCGCGCAGATGGCCGGCAAATATGGCTACAGTACGGGCGAGGCTGCACTCGCCGGAGCGCGCATCGCCGCCAGCCTGACCGCCCTCGCAACTCAGCTGAAAGCCCAGCATGCGCGCAGCGCCCGGTTCTTCGTCGGCGACCGGATCAGCGCACTGGATATCTACTGGACTGCCTTCATGAATGTCCTCGATCCGCTGCCTGACGCGCTGTGCCCGATGCCGGCCGACCGGCGCGCGATGTTCACGGCGATCGACCCGCAGGTGCAGGCTGCGCTGGAACCGGTTCTGACGGCGCATCGAGACCGCGTCTTCGCTGAGTTCTTTCGCAGCCCGATGGAGTATTGATCCGGCAAGCAGGCGCCATTGACGCTAACCCTTTGCCTCCATCCCGTAGATGCGATGCCGCAGCGGCGTCAGCAGCCCGAGCATCGTGCCCTCGCGCGCGAGCTTGCGACTGCGCATGCCGAGACCGGCCTCGCCGAACGCGCGGGTGATCATGGCCTCCCAGAGTTGCTGTGCGGCATCGTCCCAGCGCAGTTCGATCGTCCCCCAGACGATCACGTGCGCCATGGTCACGGGCCTGGAGATCGCGACGCAGGCGCGCGGGTCACGCTCAACGTTGCGCACTTTCTGCTTGCCCGTGAGGCTGAACAGCAAGTAGTCGTCGTGCAGGCCCATCATCATCGGCGTGACATGCGGGCCACCGTCAGGGCCAATCGTCGACAGGTGAACCCAGGCCGAGGGTTCATGCAGCTTCTGAATGGCCTCGTGCAGCTTCGCATCCATCAGGCGACTCCCCCCGCAGCACCTCCGGCGGGCCCGGCGGCTCGACGCGAATGATGAGCCGCGCGTTGCATCAACGCCAGCCGTGCAGGCGGCGCCCTAGCCGGCACCGGGGGTTGCTGGCGGCGACGCACACGACTCCGGCGTCGGCCCGGGCTGCACCGCCACACCGGACGCATGCAGCCGCAGGATCCGGTAGACCTCATTGAGCGGCTCGATGCGGTCGAATTCCATGTGTCGCACCGGCAGGATCAGCTCGGAGTCCGCGCCATCGATATGCGCGCTGCGCACCGTGACATAGCCGTCATACCCATCGGGGCCGCGCCTCAGGGAGTTACCGATGATCGAGTGGATCGGCACCCCCGCCGCCACCGGCAGCGCAGCGAAAGCCATTCCCGGAATATAGGTGGGTGACAGGGACTCCACCGAGGTCACCCTGCCCCGCCGAAACACTTCGCGGACTTTGGCTAGCAGCTGAGTGTCATCGGTCTGCGTAATCGACATCAGCTGCCGTGGTGTGGCGTGCCGAGGAAGATCACGCGTCCGACGGACGGCCACGGTTTCAGGATCATCGACTCCTCGAACGCGCGCCGTGCCTCCGGTGGTGCCCTCAGCTGCTCCGGAGCCACGGGTGAACACCCGCTCCCAGATTGCGCGTCCGCTGTCGACGATCAGCGACTTGGCCAGCAGCCCACCCATGCTGTGTCCCACCAGCACCAGCTTGGGCGTGACCGCCGGGTCGTACTCCACATCGCGCAGGAATTCCGCCAACGACGCACGGAACAGCGCTGCCGACGCGAGCACCGGCTCGGTGGTCGGATAGGTGTGGTGGATGATCTGGTAGCGGTCGCGCAGCTCTTCGCGGAACAGCAGCCGCGCCGATTCGCGCGCGCCCGCAGCGTCCGGCACCAGATTGAGGGCGAGACGCGTTGGCTGGCTCAGCTCGCCCGAACTCAGGATGTTGCAGCAGACCGGCAACCCGGCGCCAGTCGTGAGATCGAATCTGCTCGACGTCTGATGGCCGCTGCTCCAAACCCTCCTCAGGGCACGCGCACCACGCCCTCGCGACGCGAGTCCGCCGCACCGGCGAGGCTGCCATCGGCCATCACCATCACGGCGTGCAGACCGGAGCCCTCCCCGCCGCGCGACGTCAGGCGGATGTTGTGGCCGAGCGCCTGCAGGGCCGCGAGCAACTGCGGATCGAGGCGCGCCTGCTCCGGCAAAACCGGCCCACGCGCGACGACATTAGGCAACTCCACCGCTGCCTGTGGTGAAAGCCCCCAGTCGAGCATCCCGATGACGGCCTTGGCAACGTAGGAGATGATCGAGTTGCCGCCGGGTGATCCAACGGCCAGCTTGAACGCGCCATCCTGAAATACCAGCGTCGGCGACATCGACGAGCGCGGCTTCTTGCCGGCCGCAGGAGCATTGGCAATCGGCGCGCCGCTGTCGTCGACGGTGCGGAACGAGAAGTCCGTGAGCTGGTTGTTCAGGAAGAATCCGCCCGCCATCCTTTGCGAGCCGAACACCGACTCGATGGTCGTGGTCATCGACACCACGTTGCCCTGCGAATCCACCACGACGAAATGACTGGTGCCCGTGTTGCCGCCGGTGGCATCGCGCCCGCGCCGTGCAGCGCCGGGTGGATCGCCAGCGGCCACCGAGCCTATCGCTCGCTCGGACGAGATCAGCGCAGCGCGACCGGCGAGGTAGGCTGGATCGAGCAGGCCCGCGACGGGCACCTGCACGAAGCGGTCGTCGGCGACGTACATGTCGCGATCAGCATAGGCGAGACGCTGCGCTTCGATGAAGCGGTGCCAGCCGAGCGCGGTCTGTGGGCCGCTCGCGCTCATGTCGACATTCTCGAGGATACCGAGCACGCCGAGCACCGCGATGCCGCCCGATGACGGCGGGCCCATGCCGCAGACCCTGTAGATGCGGTAGCCGCGACAAATCGGCTCGTGCACGGCTGGCACGTATCCGGACAGGTCGGCGAGCGACAGCGTGCCCGGCACCGGATCGCGCGACACAGCGGCGACGATCGCCTGCGCAACCGGCCCCCGGTAGAAACCACGCGGACCCTGCGACGCAATCCGGCGCAGCGTGGCGGCATACTCCGCATTGCGCAGCAGGTGACCGACCGGCAGGGTCGTCTTGCCGTCGATCGTCAGGTAGCGCGCCGCGTCGGCTGCCAGCGGCGCCATGCTCATCGCCTGCAGGATCATCTGGTTCAGTCGCGGCGAGACAGCGAAGCCACGCTCGGCGATTTCAACCGCGGGCTGCCAGGGCTCGCTCCACCGCAGGCGGCCGTGTCGTTGATGGGCCAGCGCCAGCATGGCAACCGCGCCGGGAACGCCGGTCGAGCGCCCTGACTTCACCGCCTCGAAGAACGGCCGCGGCTTGCCGTCTGGCAGCAGGAACATTTCAGGGATAGCGCCCCGCGGGGCCACTTCGCGGCCATCGTAGGCGACCACATCGCCGGTGCCGGCGTCATAGTGCAGCATGAATGCGCCGCCGCCGATGCCGGAGGATTGCGGCTCGACGAGGCCGAGCACGGCCTGCACCGCGATGGCAGCATCGACGGCGCTGCCCCCGCCCCGCAGGATGCGCAAGCCCGCCTCCACCGCCAGCGGATTCGCCGCGGCGACCATCGCGCCGGCACGCCAGTTGACGGCAGGCCGCGCCTCGACGACGCCGCCGGTTTCCGGCCCTGCGGCGCTGTAGTCCGAGGCCTTTGCCGACGGCGAAGGGCCTGACTGGCAGGCCACCACCAGCGCACTGACGGCGATCATGGCCGCCGCGCGGATCCAGGTAGATCGATTCCGGTCAAACAGAGTCATGCATCCCCCAGCACTCGAACATTGTCACAATAGCGCATCGGGAGGCATTTCATGACTTACCACCACGCCCGCGCCGCCGTTGTCTGGGGATTGACGCTGACGCTGTTCTGCGGCGGCGTGAGCGGTGTGGCGCACGCGCAGGAGAAGACGCAGAAGCCACCGCTGCATGCCCGGCAATGGCTGGCGATCACCGGCAAGCCGCTCGGCGCGACGGCAGGCGCCGCCGTGTTCCAGCGCGGTGGCAATGCCGTGGATGCCGCCTGCGCGATGATCGCGGCCACGGCGACCATGTGGGACACCCTGCACTGGGGTGGCGAGACCCAGGCGCTGATCTACCATCCCGGCGAGAAGCGGGTGATCGCGATCAACGGCCTCGGCGTCGCGCCGACCGGCGCCACCGTCGAGTTCTTTCGATCGCGCGGCCTCGCTGTGCCACCCGAGACCGGCGCGCTCGCAGCCGTGACGCCTGGCACGCCCGGCGCGTTGCTGGTGATGCTCGCCGAGTACGGCACGCTGTCGCTGGAGGCAGTGCTCGGGCCCGCGATCGAACTCGCCGACGGCTATCCAATCGAAGCCGAGACCGCCAACGTCATCGAGCGGGACAAAGCCGTGCTCAGGCAATGGCCGGATTCGCGTCGCGTAATGCTGACCCACCCGGGCCGCAAGCGCGAGGCTCCCGATGCAGGCGAGATCTTCCGCCAGCCGGACCTGGCCGCCACCTTGCGCCGCCTGGTCGACGCCGAACGCCGGGCGCTCGCGCGCGGTGCTTCGCGCAAGGCGGCGATCCAGGCGGCCTACGATCTCTTCTATCGCGGCGCGCTCGGCGCCGAGTTTGCAGCGGCCGTACAGTCCCAGGGCGGACTGATCACGCGCGAGGACCTTGCCCGCTGGCAGGTAAAGATCGAAGCGCCGCGCGCCAGCAGTTATCGCGGCATCGATGTCTACAAGCTCGACACCTGGGTACAGGGCCCGGTGATGCTG
>JANPDV010000523.1:0-8444 GCA_031431655.1 Gammaproteobacteria bacterium
CGATTTCCTGGTGGTCGCGACGCAGAACCCGCGCGAATTTGAAGGCACGTTCCCGCTGCCGGAGTCGCAACTCGACCGCTTCCTGCTTTGCCTCGAGGTGCCGTACCCCAGTCGCGCGGCCGAGACCGCCATCCTGCGGCAGCATGGCGCGGCGTTTGCGCAGCCGATGCCGCCACTCGTGCCGCTCGAGCCGCACTGCCTGCCGCAGGCGCGAGCTGCGGTCGATGCGGTGCACGTCGCGCCGGACCTGCTGGAGTACCTGCTCGACCTGGCTGAGGCCTCGCGCCGCGAACCGCGCATCGCGCTCGGTCTGTCGAGTCGCGGGCTGCTTGCCGTGCTCAGCGCAGCTCGCGCGACCGCGGCCTTGCGCGGCGGCGAGTTCGTGATTCCGGATGACGTCAAGGCCGTGGCGCGCCTGACGATCGGGCATCGCCTGGTCATCGACGCGGAGGCGGCTGTCGAAGGATTCACCGGCGCGCAGGCCGTGGACGCGTTACTCGAGCAGACTCCTGCGCCGCGCTGAGGCGATGCACCTCACGGCACACAGTGCGCTGGCAGCCACCGCGATCGCGGTGCTGGCGCTGCTCGCCATCTGGTCGGATGGATTGCTCTGGGCCTGGTCGTGGCGCATCGCCGCGGCGGGTTTGGCGCTCGGCCTGCTGTTCGAGGCGGCATGGCTGATGCGGCGTCCACTGCGCGTGGCGCTCATTGGCCCGCCCGTGCTGCGGCTCGGGCGGATAACCGAGTGTGTGTGGCGGATCGAAGTCCCGCGCGGCGGGATCACGCAGGTGGACTGGGCGCCGCAAACGCCGTCGGGTGTGGCGGCGTGGCCTGCGACGCTGCGTGCCCGGGTGGCCGCAGGCGCCGTCGCGGTCGATGCCTCGCAACGCATCCAGGCCCGTGACCTGGGCGCGCTTCGCTGGCCGGCGGGCGTGGCACGGCTGCTCGGCCCCCTGGGCCTGGCGTGGTGGGCACGCCGGATGTCGCTGGCGATCGAGCGTGCCGTTGGAGCTGACCTGCGCGGGCTGGCACGCCCGAACCGCGGCGCGCCGCGGGTTCAGCCAGCCGCGTTTCGCACTGGCCAGGCGGGCGCCCCGGTCGACTTGCATCCGGCGCGCCCGGAGGATCCGGTCGCCCGGATCGACTGGAAGATTGCGGCACGGACTGGCCTCTACCTGACGCGCCGACAGGCCGATGACGCGTTGCCGGACCTGATGCTGTTGCTCGACCAGGGCAGTTCCGCGCACGCGACGGCCCAGCTGAACCTGGTCAGCCGCATCGCCCACGAGCGCGCCGCCCGCAGTCAGTGCATCGGCGTCTGTACGTTCGCCGACCGGGTAATGCAGCTGTCTCTGCCGCAACCGGGCTGGGCCGGTTTGCAGGCGCTCGACACTGCATTGCGCCGTTCCGAACCGCAGCCCGGCGCCAGCGACCTGGGGTCGGTCGCCGCTGCGCTGCAGGGTCGCCTCGCGCGCGGTACACAGCTGGTGCTGTTCGGCACATCGCTTAGCGCGCACTCGCTGCCCGGGCTGCAGCAGGCCGCAGCGCGGCTGACGCTCCGGAACGCGCTCTGGATCTGCAGTGCGAACTCCCCGCCGCCAGCCGATCGCGACGAGGATGACCCCGACCTGGCCGCCTGGCTGGCCCTGGCAGTGGCCGAACGCGCCGATCGGGAGGCCGCGATCGCCGCGGCGCTGCGTGCCCGGGGCGTCAGCCTGGTGCGCGGCTCGGCCGCGGCGCTGCCGGCGGCGCTCGCTCGCCAACTCGACCAGCCGCGCCGGACACGGTCGGGCTGGCAATCTCGATCGCCATGACATAATCTGAATTGAAGCAGGTACCTACCGCTTAATCCTCACAACATGACTTTAAAGTAGTTCCGGAGCTTCGGATGACGGGTTCCCCTTGATGCCGCACACCGAACGGCTGACCTGGGATGCGGCGCGGACCTTCGTCGGTCGTTCCGAAGCGCTTTCGCAGCGGCGGCTGTCGCGCATCGAGACGCTGGGCTGGGCCACCGTGCTGGAGCTGCTGGTGGCGCTCAAGACCGGTGGCGGGGCGCTGCCGCTAGTGTTCAACGACAGCTTCGTGTATTTCGACGCCGCGCAGCACGCGCTGGCGGGTCAGCCGGCACACACCTCGATAGTGCAGTTTGAAGCGGAGCGCGCGTCTGGCCTGATGCCGGCGCCGCTGCTGACGTTTCCGCCCGGTTACAGCCTCGCGGTTGCGATTGCCAGCGTCAGCGGTCTGGCGTTCCCGCAGGCCGCATTGCTGGTCTCGACCCTCGCGACGCTGCTCAGCCTGTGGTGTGTCGCTCGGCTCGCGGCGTGGTTGCTGCCGAGCCGGCTGTGGGTACGCGCCGCGGTCGCAGCCTTCCTGCTGAACTCCTACATGCTCAAGTACGCGACCTCGGCACTGTCTGAGGGCTTGTTCATTGCCATGGTGCTGCTGGGGACGGTGGCTCTGGTGGCCGGCTTGCGTGAGACGCGCTCACGCGCTCACGCCGTTGCATGGATGGTCGGCTGCGGCGCCGCCATCGGCGCGAGCGCCTGGGTCCGGCCAACCGGTGCTTTCTTCGTGCTGGGTCTGGCCGCGGTCGCGCTGGCACTGACGCTGGTGCGCTCGCCGCGCGCGGCAATCCGGCCAGCGCTGGCCGCCGCGGTGGCCGGATTGCCGCTGGCTCTGCTGCTGCTGCGCAATCGCCTGCTCGCCGGCAGCTGGCTGGGCGCAGAGGGCCAGCTGCAGCGGCATCCCCTGTCGGAGTTGTACCGCGCGCTCGAGAACGCGCTGGACGACCTGCTGTTCGGCTCGGCGCCGATGGCGGGGCACATCTGGCCGCGCGTGCTGTTCGTCGCAGCGCTGGCCGCCTTCGGTGCACTCGTCTGGCGCGCTCGCGTCTGGCGCCGCGATTCGCGGCAGCTGCGGCGACCGCCGTCTGCGCCACTGCCGCGCGGGATCGGCGAACTGTCGGTGCTCAGTCTGACTTTTGCCGCCGGATGCATCGCGGTCGGCAGCGCGGCGGTCGTCGAGCCGTCCGGCGCGCGCCTGTATGCGCCGCTGGTGCCGTTTGCGATCCTGGTCGGTCTTGCGGTGCTCGCCGCGCTGTGGCTGCAGTCATCGCTCGCTAGCGAGCCGCGCTGGCGGCGCGCGGTGCGCGCGAGCGCGGCGGTGATGCTGGGCAGCTACGCCGTGTTGAACCTCGGCTGGTATCGTGAAGTTGCCAGCCTGGCGGACCCGGCGCGCCTGGCGCAGCGGCTCGACCGGGTGACTTCCAGTGGCGTGACGCCGCGCAGCGCGATCCTCGACGCGGTCGGTGCCACGGGCACCGTCGTCGCCAACGAAGGCCCGATGCTCGCCTGGGTGATCCGCCGTCCGACCCTCGCGTTGATGGCCACGCCATTCGCCCGGTACGAATGGACCGAGCCCGCGGTGCGCGCGGTGCTGCAGCGCTATGACAGCCGCGTTCTGGTCGTGAATGCACCGGCGGCGGGCTTCGAGTCCCAGGGGCTGCCATCCGAGTTCCTCGCTGCTGTCCTGCGCGGCGAGGTGCCGGCCTGGCTGGAGGAACTGGCGCGCACTCCGGACGTGGTCGTGCTGCGGCCACGCGGCACCTGATTCGCTAGCGCGCGGCGCGCACTGCCGGGCGCGGTCGCCGCGTCAGCGCCAGCAGCGCCAGCCCGAGCAGTCCGGCACCGACGCCGCAGCGGGTTGCGAGCGACAGATCGTCGCGTGGCGACACCCAGCCCTCGATGGCGCCGCACAACACCAGCAGCGCCGCCACCGGAACCAGCAGTCGCAACGCCCGTGGCGTCGCCAGGCGCAGCGACTCGCCCCGCGACCCGTGCCGCGGGCGCGCGATCGCCTCGCCAAGTTGCAGACCGGCCGCTCCCGAGAGAATCAGGCACAGGAACTCGGTGGGACCGTGCGGCGCGAGGAAAGCGAGCAGCGCCGGCGCCAGGTCGTGCTCGGCTGCCGCCGCGAGCAGCGCCCCGAGCCCGAGGCCGTTGACTGCGACGATGTAGAACGTGCCGAGGCCATAGAGCGCGCCAAGTACAAAGGCCGACACGCTGACCGCGAGGTTGTTGGCAAACACCTGCACCGACAGCACGGAGGCGGGCAGCACGCCGAGCAGTCCGTCGGTCCACAGGTCGCCGCGCTCCAGCGTGGCGAGCATTTCCGGCGACGCGAACAGCCCGGCCAGCGCCGGCTCGCGCCCGACCAGCCATAGACCTGCGGCGACGGTGCCCGCGAACATCATCGCCACCCACGCGATGGCGCTACGGGATTCACGCAGCGCGAGCGGAATCTGCTGCCGGATCTCGCGGCGCAGCGCGGCGCGCAGATCGCGCGGCTCGCGCGCCAGCGCGACCTGTGCGGCCGCAAAGCGTCGCTCGAGGCCGGCACGCGTCGCGACCTGCCGCGGGTCGCGCCGCGCCGCGGCCACTTCTGCCGCCAGCTTCTCGAATGCGGTGACCTGCGCCAGCGCCTGGTCGAGCGTCAGGCGCTCCGGTTCCGCTGCCGGTAGCGCAGCGCCGAATTCATAGACCAGCAACGTGCCCGCCGCGAGATCGCCGAGACGCTGCTGCCGCCCGGTGAGCATGCAGGCCGCGAGACCTACAACGTACAGCAGCGGCAGCGCGTCGACGAGCCGGAAGAGGTTGCGGATCAGCACCGCCAGGGCCCCGGGCGGCTGGCCGTCGAGTGCCACGATGCGCGTGCCGGCGAGCCGTCGACCAGGCGTCACGCCTTCCAGCGCGTACTCGAGGACCGGGTGATAGAGCAGCAGCAGCGCTGCGGCGGGCAGCAGTACACCGATGAACCAGGCGGCGCCCGGTTCGAACGGCGCCTCGATGGACCACACACCGTCGCCGAGGCGCGCGTGCAGCGCCGCGCCGCCCAGGTACCAGAGCACGGCCAGCGTGCCGCGGATCGCCGCATCGATCGTGAAGCCCAGCGCGCGCGCACCCGGTCCCGCGACGCGCAGCCGCGCCTCGATGCCGGTGCGGTTGGGCAGCCGCAGCGGCGCCGGCTCGTTCACGTTTCCTCCGCGAGCAGCTCCGCCTGGTGTTCCTGCAGCAGCGGCGCGATCACGTCGTCGAGGCGCCCCGCCATGACGGCATCGAGCTGATACAGGGTCAGATTGATGCGGTGGTCGGTGACGCGGCCCTGCGGGAAATTGTAGGTGCGGATGCGCTCGGAACGATCGCCGCTGCCGACCTGCAGCTTGCGGGTGCGCGCAATGGCGGCATCGCGTTTCTCGCGTTCCGCCGCGATCAGTCGCGCCTTCAGCAGTGCCATGGCGCGCGAGCGGTTCTTGTGCTGCGAGCGTTCGTCCTGGCACTCGACCACCAGGCCGCTCGGGACATGCGTGATGCGGATCGCCGAGTCAGTCTTGTTGACGTGCTGGCCGCCGGCCCCGGAGGCGCGGAAGGTATCGATGCGCAGGTCGGCCGGATTCAGCTCGACGCCCTCGACCTCGGCGAGTTCCGGCAGGATCGCAACCGTGCAGGCGCTGGTGTGGATGCGCCCCTGCGCCTCGGTCGCGGGCACGCGCTGCACCCGGTGGGTGCCGGACTCGAACTTCAGCCGTGCAAACACGTCGGGTCCGCTGACCCGCGCGATGATCTCGCGGTAGCCGCCGTGCTCGCCGGCGCTTTCGCTCAGCGTTTCGACCTGCCAGCGGCGCGTTTCCGCATAGCGCGCGTACATGCGGAACAGGTCCCCGGCAAAAATCGCGGCTTCGTCGCCACCCGTGCCCGCGCGCACTTCGAGGAACACGTTGTGATCGTCGCGATCGTCGCGCGGGATCAGCAGTTGCCGCAGCGCCTGTTCCTCGCCGTCGCGCCGCGCGCGCAGCAGCGCGCTCTCCTCGGCGCCGAGCGCACGCAACTCCGCGTCCGGGCCGGCGCTCAGGGCCTCTGCCTCCTGCAGCTCGGCCTCGAGCGCCAGGTAACTGGCATACCGCGCAACCAGCGGCTCGATGCGCGCGTACTCCATCGACAGCTCGCGATACTCGCGCGAGCCGCCGTCCAGTGTCGGGTCCGCAAGCCGCCGCCCGACTTCCTCGAAGCGGTCGCGGGTGCGGTCCAGTCGCTGGCGGATGCTGTCCTTCATGGGGGAGCGGATTCTCACGGTGCAACCGCACCGCTGACAAGCGCAATCCCGGCTTAGGCTATAGTCGTCCGATGCCGAATTCTTCGCATTCCCGAGCTGCCGCATCCCTCCAGTTCAATCGCCGCGCCCCGGTTCGCGCCCTGCTGCTGGCACTGTGCGTCGCCGGCGTGTGGGGCACGTCGGCCGCAATCGAAAAGGACGCCGCCGCCGGCAGCGGCCTGGTGCCGGAGGCGGAGCTCGCGCGCGAGCGCGGCGATTGTCGCGGTGCTGCCGAGCAATACCTGCGCGCCGCGAGCGGCGTGCGCGATCCGCGCATCGCGCGCCGCGCCACCGAGCTGGCGCTGGAGTGCGAGCAGCTCGGTACCGCCGAGCGAGCCGCGGCCCGCTGGCGCGTGCTCGATCCAGAGAACGTCGACGCGCTGCGGGCGGCGGGCCTGCTGGCTCTCGAAGCCTGGCGGCTCGACGCGGCGAGCAGTGTGTTCCGCGACTTGCTGGCGAAGCCCGACGTCGAGCCGGACCGCGCGCTGGCTGACCTGCTGCCCGCACTGATCGAAAGCGACCAGTCCGCAGCGGCCTGGGCGGTCTTCGGGCCGCTGGTCGACCGGCAGCGCGCCGCGCCCGCAACGCTGCTGGCGCTGGCCCGACTCGCGGTGGCCGCCGACAGCTACGATGCAGCGCGCGAGCTGGCGACGCAGGCCCGCGCCCGGACGCCGGCGGACGCCCCGACGCTCAAGCTGCTGGCCGCGCTGGAGGCGGCTCGTGGCGACGCGCCGGCGGCGCTCGCGCTGGCGCAGGATGCGGCGCGGCTCGGCGACCAGGACACCGCCTTCACGATCGCGGAGATCCTGATCGACCTCGACCGCACCGAGGAGGCACATCAGGAGCTGGAGCGCCTGGCCGGTGAGCCCGCCCTGGCCGACGAAGCGGACCGGCGGCTCGCGTTGCTCGCGGCCGCGACCGGCGATTTCGCCGATTCGCAGCGCCGCTTCGTTGCGCGGCTGAGGCGCGGCGCGGGCGCTGCCGAGTCGACCTACTACCTGGGTTTGCTCGCCGAGCGCACCGGGCAGCCCGACTCGGCGCTGGTTGCGTACCGCGGCCTCGCTGACGCCGGCGCCGGCCTCGCCCCGCGAGTGCGCGCCGCGGCGATCCTGCTGAAGCGCAATGAGCGCGAAGCGGCCTTCAAGTTGATCGACGACTTCGCTCGCGCCAACCCCGGCGCTGCGGTCGATGTCGCGGTAACCCGCTCGCAACTGCTGGCGGAGGCGGCGGCGCCTGCGGAGGCGCTGGCCGTGGTCGACACTGCACTCAAGGCGTATCCGCAGCACCACGAGCTGCGCTACCAGCGCGCGATGGTGCTGGAGCGTGCCGGCAAGACCCGCGATGCGGTCCGCGGCCTGGAGGCGCTGTCGCGCTCGCGCGTCGACGACCCGACCCTGCTGAACGCTCTGGGCTACACGCTCGCCGACCGCGGCCAGCAGCTGCCACGGGCGGAACAGCTGATCCAGCGGGCGGTGGATCTGCGACCCGACAGCGCGGCGTTCCTCGACAGCCTCGCCTGGGTCAAGTTCCGCCGCGGCGACGCGCGCGGTGCGCTGCCGTTACTGGAGCGGGCCTGGGCCCTGTCGCGCGACGCCGAGATCGCCGCGCACTGGGGCGAGGTGCTCTGGACGCTGGGGCAACGCACCGAGGCGCGTACCGTGTGGGCCCGCGCCCTGGTGCGCGCGCCGGATTCACGCCCGCTCGCCGACACCGTGCGGCGGCTCACGGCGGCAGAACCCGCGCGGCCGTGAGCACGGCGGGACTGCGGCCCGCGCGGCGTGCTCGCGCCCTCCGGCCCGCGTTGCTGCTGGCGACCGCGGCCATGTGGCTCGCCGGCTGCGCCGCACTGATACCCGCCCGGGCGCCGTCACCGACCGCAGGCGGCGCCCCCGCCTCATGGCCGGAGCGGCGCGCGGAGCTGCAGCAGCTCAACGCCTTCAGCCTGCGCGGCCGCGTCGCGCTGGCCGCCGGCGAGCAGGGCTTCAACGCCTCGATCCGCTGGCAGCAGTCCGCTGCGCTCAGTGCCCTGCAGCTCGAGGGGCCGTTGGGCATGGGTGCGGTGCAGTTGCGGGTCGAGGGTGAACGCTTCGATCTGCGCAGCACCCGTGGCGAGCAGCTGGACGGCGCGGCCGCGCGCTCCGCGCTCGAGCGTCAGCTGGGGTTCGACCTGCCGATCGCCGCGCTGCGCTACTGGCTGCTCGGGGTGCCGGCGCCAACGGGTGGCGCCAGCGAGGAGCAGCTGCGGCCCGATGGCGTGACGCTGAGCGCCCTCAGCCAGGACGGCTGGCGGGTCG
>JANPDV010000524.1:0-19349 GCA_031431655.1 Gammaproteobacteria bacterium
CCTCGGCGGGGTCGGAAGCACGCAGATGGTGGTGCCGTTCGGCGGTTCCGGCCGCGGCAGCGCACTCGGCGGTGGCAGCAACGACGGCGTAAAGCGCAGCGGAGCGAGCAGCAAACCGTCGCGCAGCCGCGAAGAAATCGAGCAGGTATTCGACCGCAACAAGGGCGCCCTGTACGCGCTGTACACGCGGGCGCAGCGCGAGAACGCGGACCTCAAGGGGAAGCTGGTACTCGAGCTGACGATCTCGCCGGGAGGCGAGGTGACTGGTGCCCGCGTGGTTTCCAGCGAGCTCAATGATCCGGAGCTGGAGCGCAAGATCCTCGCCCGGGTGAAGCTGTTCCGCTTCGAGGCCAAAGACGTCGAAGCCATCACCGCGACCAAGCCCGTCGACTTCTTCCCCGCTGCCTGATCGGGCCGCTGCGGTCCCGGGCACGCGGCCGGCTGCGGCACTCGACGGGGTTGCGTCAGTTTCCGTCGCGGCCTAACTTCAACCGGGATGGTCTCCGATCCCCTGCTTGAAGTCCTGTTGCTGCTCGCCGCCGCGGTGCTGGTCGTGCTGGTTGCCAGGCGACTCGGCCTGCCTACTCTGTTCGGCTACGTTGCGGTCGGCACCATTCTCGGTCCGCATGCGCTCGGCCTGACCACCGAGACCGGCTCGACCCGCCTGCTCGCGGATCTGGGGGTCGCATTCCTGCTGTTCACGCTCGGCCTGGAGTTTTCGTGGCCGCGCATGGTCGCGATGCGCCGTGAGGTTTTCGGCCTGGGTACGGCACAGGTGGTCATGACCGCGGGCTTGGTTGCGGCGCTGGCCACGGCGCTCGGTGTGGCCTGGCTGCCGTCACTGGTGCTGGGTGGTGCCGTGGCGATGAGTTCGACCGCGATCATCGTGCAGCAGCTCACCGAGCAGGCGGAGTTGAATCGCACGCACGGTCGTATCGCCTTCAGCGTCGTGCTCTTCCAGGACCTGGCGTTCGTGCCGTTCCTGGTCCTCGCCAGCGCGCTCGCAAGCCGCAGCGTGGATTTTTCGGCGCCCGGCATTGCTTCGGCCGTGGTCCTTGGCACCGTCGCAGTGGGGGTTGTAGTGCTGACGGGGCGCTATCTGCTGCGGCCGCTGCTCTACGAAATCGGGCATAGCCGCGTGCGCGAGCTGTTCACGCTGGCGGTGCTGTTCGTGGCGCTGGGCGCCGCCTGGATTTCGCATGCAGCCGGGTTATCGATGGCCACGGGTGCGTTTCTCGCCGGAATGATGCTGGCCGAGACCGAGTACCGGCACCAGGTCGAGTCCGTGATCCGGCCGTTCCGCGACATCCTGCTGGGCCTTTTCTTCATCTCGATCGGCATGCTGCTGGACCTGCGGTTGCTGGGCCGCGAACTGCTGCTGATCCTGATTCTCGCTGCCGGCATCTTCGTGCTGAAGATGCTGGTGATGGCTGCCGTCGCGCGCCTGTCGGGGCTGCCGCCGTTCAAGGCCTGGCGCACCGCGGCTGTCCTCAGCGCGGGTGGCGAATTTGGTGTGGCGCTGCTGACCATCCTGCTGCAGAACAACGTGGTCGCGCGCGAAGTGGCCCAGCCATTGCTGGTGGCCATCGTGCTGAGCATGCTGGTGAGCCCCTTCGTGCTCCGCAACAATCGGCGGATCGCGCGGTTCCTGGTTCGCGAGACCGGTCCCGCCCCAGTCGCCGCCCCGGACCCGGTTGCGGCTGAAACGGCCGACCTGGCGCGGCGCGAGCACGTGGTGCTTTGTGGATTCGGGCGGGTGGGGCAGAACGTGGCGCGCGTGCTCGAATCGCAGGGTTTCGAGTACATCGCGCTCGACCTCGATCCGGCGCGCGTGCGCAATGCCCGACAGGCAGGCGACCCCGTGGTGTTCGGTGACTCGTCGGATCCGGACATCCTTCGGGGCATCGGACTCGCCAACGCCAGCGCCGTGGTGATCACGTTCGCCAACCCGGCTGTTTCGCTGGGAATCATCCGCAGCGTTCGTCACCTGCGCGCCGACGTGCCCATCCTCGTGCGCACCCAGGACGATACACGCCTTGCCGAACTGCGCGCGGCCGGCGCTACGGAGGTCGTTCCCGAGACATTCGAGGCCAGCCTGATGCTGGTGTCGCACACGCTGATGCTGCTGCAGGTGCCGGTAGGCCGCGTGGTCCGCACGCTCGGCCACATCCGGGCGAATCGCTACGCGTCGCTGCGCAACATCTTCAGGCGCGAAGATGCGCTGGCGATCGACGATACCCACGAGTACCGCGAGGAGCTGAAGACCGTGGTCATTTCGCCAGGCGCGTGGGCGGTCGGGCGTAGCCTTGCCGACGCTCGTGCGCGCGGCGCCGAGGTCAGCTTCACCGGGCTGCGCCGCCAGGGAATTCTCGGCCGTGAGCCTGCTGCAGAGACGCAGTTGCGCGAGGGCGATGTCCTGGTGCTCTACGGGCTGCCCGAGCAGCTCGAGCACGCGGAAGCCGTATTGCTGGCGGGCTGATCAGCCCGGCATCCGGAGCACCGCTGCGATCGACTCGGCAACGTGCCCGACGTTCTTCGGGCTGATGCCGGCGATGTTCATGCGGCCGTCCGGCGCCACATACACATGATGCTGCTCGCGCAGCGCCACGACGCGCTCCGGCGCCATCTCGATCCGTGAAAACATGCCGCGCTGCCGCTCGATCCAGCTGAAATCCGCACCCCGCAGGTGCTGGGTGAGGGCGCTGGCCAGCAGCCGGCGCAGATCGTTTATCCGCGTTGCCATCTGCGCAAGCTCGGCACTCCACTGCTGGCGAAGCTCGGGCTGCGACAGCACGCGGTCGACGATTGCGGCACCGTGGTCAGGCGGCATCGAGTAGATGGTGCGGGCAAGGCGGCCGAGCTGGCCCGACCCGATGGCCGCGCGCTCTGCCGTCTCCGCCAGCACGATGAGCAACCCCGTGCGCTCGCGATACAGCCCGAAATTCTTCGAGCACGATGCGGCCACCAGCATCTCCGGCACGCTGCGCGCCAGCAACCGGATCGGCGCGGCATCGGCTTCCAGGTCGGCCCCGAGCCCCTGGTACGCAATGTCCATGAATGGCAGCAGTCGGCGGCGCTTGATGACTTCCGCAACCTGCATCCACTGCTGGTCGGTGAGGTCCTGGCCAGTTGGATTGTGGCAGGACGCGTGCAGCAGCACGACCGCGCCTGCAGGCAGCGCATCCAGGTATGCGAGCATCTTCGCCAGCTCGACCGAATGCGACGTCGGGTTGTAGTACGGATACTTCTCGATGCGCAGGCCGGCGCCGTTCATCAATGGAATGTGATTGGCCCAGGTCGGGTCGCTGACGTGAACCACGCTGCCGGGGCTCGCGAGCTTGAGCAGCTCGGCGCCGAGGCGCAGTGCACCGCTGCCACCCGGGGCCTGTACTCCGATGGCCTCGCCCTTGCGCCCCGCATGGTCCACGCCGAGCGCCAGTTCCAGCACCTGCGCATTGAACCCAGGGTTGCCGACCGGGCTGAGGTAGGTCTTGCTCGACTGTGCCGCCAGCACCTGCTGCTCGGCGATTCGCACCGCCGCCAGTACCGGTGTATTGCCGGACTCGTCCTTGTAGACGCCGACGCCCAGGTCGACCTTGACGCCGGTGTTGTCCTTGCGAAATGCAGCAGTGATGCCCAGGAGCGGGTCGTCCGGAACGCGGGTCAGTGTCTCGAACATGGTGTCTCGTTACTCGGAGTGAATGGAACCGGCGCTATTCGGCGGCTGCGCTGACGATGTAGCCGCCGGATTTCTCGTCGCGCTCGAGGCCGAGCTGGCCGCGCGTCCGGGCTTCTTCGAGCAGCTTGTTGAACGAGCTGAAGCCGTAGTAGCCCTCGCTGAAGCCCGGTTTGCGGCGCTTCAGCGCCTGCTTGAGCATCGAGCCCCAGATGCGCTCCTCCGCACCGCGCTCCGACAGCAGCGCGTCATAGGTTTCGCGCACCAGGTCGATGGCTTCCTGCGCCGGGTCCTTCTGGCGCACGGGCACCGCTTCTTCCGGAGCGTCCTTGGCGGCGCCACGCTGGCCCCGCCGCCGCGCGGCCGGCTTGACGGCCGCCGCCCGCGGCCGCTCGCGCACCAGGTCATCGTAGTAGATGAACTCGTCGCAGTTGGCGATCAGCAGGTCCGAGGTCGAATTCTTGACGCCGATGCCGATCACGGTCTTGTTGTTCTCGCGCAGCTTGCTGACCAGCGGCGAAAAGTCCGAGTCGCCGCTGATGATGACGAAGGTGTCGACATGCGCCTTCGTGTAGCACAGGTCCAGCGCATCCACGACCATGCGGATGTCGGCAGAGTTCTTGCCCGACTGCCGCACGTGCGGGATCTCGATCAGCTCGAACGAGGCGTGGTGCATCGGCGCCTTGAACTCGCGATAGCGCTCCCAGTCGCAGTACGCCTTCTTGACGACGATGCTGCCCTTGAGCAGCAGCCGCTCGAGCACCTTGCTGATGTCGAACTGCTGGTAGCGCGCATCGCGTACGCCCAGCGCCACGTTCTCGAAATCGCAGAACAGGGCCAGGTTGGCGGTTTCGGGGGAGGTATTCATTGGCCGCTCATTATCGCAGCGGCGGAGGCCGCCGTCAGCCGGAAGTGCTGCCGGCAGCGCCCAGCGCCTCGATCTGGATCTCTGAGTAGCCCAGTTCGAGCAGGATGGGGCGGTTGTGCTCGCCCAGCGCTGGCAGGTGGAAATCAACCCGTCCGGGTTCGTCGCGGAAGTGAATCGGTATGCCGATGTGTTCCAGACCGGCCGGATCCACCAGCCGCATGCCGCGCGCCTGCACATGCGGGTCGTCGAAAGCTTCGCGCAGGTTCTTGACCGGCGCAAAGCTGACGTCCTTGCCTCGGAACCATTCGACCCACTCGGCCTGGCTGCGCTGCAGGAAGATGCCGCGCAGGAACTCGATCAGTGGTGCCTGGTGCGGGCCCGGTCCGCGCTCGCAAAGCAGCACGAAGTCGAGCCGCCCGAGTTCTCCCAGCAGGTTGCGGACGAACTTGATCTCCTGGGCGCCGAGAACCACGTGCCGGCCATCGCTGGTGCGATAGATGTTGTAGAAAGCGCTGCCGCCAAAGGTGCGCTCATGCTTCACCACAGGGGGACGACCATGGGCGAACACTTCGCCAAGCACGTTTGGCGTCCAGGCGAGGATCGAATCGTGCATCGACATGTCGAGATAGTCGCCGCGGCCGGTCGTCTCGCGTCTATACAGCGCCATCATGATGCCGCCGAAAGACAGCAGCGACGCCGCCATGTCGGCCGCCGGCACATGCGGCATCGTCGGCTCGCCGTCGTTGCCGACATTGAGGCTGACGACGCCCGCGAGGGCCTCCGTCGCCATATCGTGGGCAGGGATGTCGCGATACGGCCCGCTTTGGCCGAAGGCGGCGATCGAGCAGTAGATGATTCTCGGATTGCGCTTCGAGACGGCCGCGTAACCGACGCCGAGCCGGTCAACCACGCCGGGGCGAAAGGCCTCGATGAACACGTCGGCAGTTTCACAGAGCTTGAGCAGCGCTTCGCGCGCTTCGGGCCGCTTCAGATTGAGGCACAGGCTCTTCTTGCCGCGATGGGTGTTGCGGAAATAAACGCTGTGCCCGCCCTGGCGCGGTCCCATGTGCCGGTTTGGCTCGCCTTCGCCGGGCGGCTCCACCTTGATGACCTCGGCACCGTGGTCGGCCATCATCATGGTCAGGTGCGGCCCCGGGAGAAACAGCGAGAGGTCGACGACGCGGACGCCTTCCAGCTTCATGCAATCGCCCTCGATGCGCGCAGCGCCGTGATCTGGGCTTCGCTGTAGCCGCATTCGGCCAGCAGCGCGACCGTGTCCGCGCCCAGGGCCGACCCGGTACGTGCCGGCAGGCGTTGACCGTCGAGCTTGATGGGATTGGCGAAGCTGCGATAGTCGGGGCGTGCGGGGTGGGGCGTGTTGCGAATCATGCCGGTCGCCAGCGGAAAAGGGTTGTCCAGCGCCTGCTGCATGTCGTAGACCGGAGCTGCAGGCAGGGCCCCCTGCAGGCGCTCGAGCCACTGTTGCGTCGTTGCCTGCTCCAGCACGGCATCCAGCAGCGGTGTCAGCGCGTCGCGGTTGTCGCGGCGCGCGTCTGCCGTCGCGAAGCGCGGGTCAGCCGCAATCTGCGGCGCCGGCAGGATCCGCATCAGCTCCTTCCAGAACTTGTCGGTCATGCACATCAGGAAGATCCATCCGTCCTGTGTGCGAAACAGCTGCACCGGGACTGCGGAGGGGTGCGAACTTCGCGGCATGCGTTCGGTCTTGTAGCGCTCATTCAGGAACCACGTGCCCGGGTAGCTGAGCTGATGCAGGGCAACGTCGAACAGCGACACGTCCAGATCCCGGCCCTGGCCGCTGCGCTGCACACCCCATAGCGCCGCGACCAGCGCGAGGGCGGTGGTGATTCCTGTCATGAAGTCGACGATCGAAAGCCCCATGCGCGCTGGCGGTGTGCCCGGCTCGCCCGTGAGGTGCAGGTAGCCAGCCTCTGCCTGCATCAGATAGTCATAGCCTGGCCAGGCGCGCCGTTCGTTGTCGCGGCCGTAGGCAGACAGGTGCGCGCAGACGATGCGCGGATTCGCCTCGCGCAGTGCGTCGTAGGTGAGGCCAAGCTTTTCGGGCTGGTCGCCGCGCAGGTTGTTGAGTACGGCGTCCGAGCGCGTCACCAGCCGCTGGAACGCCTCGCGTCCGCCCGGCTGCTTGAGGTTCAGCGCCGCGCTGCGCTTGTTCAGGTTGAACGTCTGGAAGAAGTGGCTGTCGCCTTCACCAAGGAAGAACGGGCCCATGGCGCGCGTCGCATCGCCACCCTGTTCCGCGTTCTCGATCTTGATGACATCGGCGCCGAGATCGGCCAGGTACATCGAACCGAATGGCCCGGCACCGAAGGCCTCGAAGGTCAGGATTCGCAGGCCGGTCAGTGGCAGGAATGGGGCAGGGGCTGCCGGAACCTGGCCGGTACCGGCGGTGCCTGCGCCGGCGCGGCCCGCGTCTGACGCGCTCACGCCGGGAATCGCTCGACGAGCTGGCGCGCGATGATGATTCTCTGCATCTCGTTCGTGCCCTCGCCGATGCCCATCCGCGGCGCATCGCGGTAGTAGCGTTCGACGTCGAAGTCGGTCGAGTAGCTGTAGCCGCCGAAGATGCGCATCGCGTCGAGGCTGTTTTCGACGCCTGCCTCGGAAGCAAACAGCTTCGCCATGCCGGCCTCGAGGTCGCAGCGCTCGCCGGTGTCGTACTTGCGGGCGGCCTGTTCGATCAACAGCCTCGCGGCTTCGACGCGCGTCGCCATGTCGGCCAGCTTGAGCTGGATTGCCTGGTGCTGTGCTATCGGCTTGCCAAAGGTCTCGCGCTGCTGGGAATAGCGCAGCGCATCGCGCAGCGCTGCCTGAGCGATTCCAGCGCCGCGAGCTGCCACGTTGATCCGGCCGAGTTCCAGTCCACCGATGGCCTGCTGGAAGCCGCGGCCCTCGACACCGCCGATCAGGTTGGCTGCGGGCACGCGCAGGTCCTCGAACACTAGTTCTGCACTGTCGATGGACTTGTAGCCCATTTTCTTAAGCTTTTTCGCCGCCTTGAACCCAGGTCCCTTCTCGCACAGAAACAGGCTCATACCCTTGTGGCGCGGTTGCGCCTGCGGATCCGTCTTGACCAGCACGCCGAAGCAGGTCCCCTCGACACCGTTGGTGATCCAGGTCTTCGTACCATTGATCCGGTAGTGCCCAGCGCCGTCGCGGTGCGCGACCGTCCGTATGCTCTGCAGATCAGTGCCGGCGTCAGGCTCCGTCAGGCCGATGCCGCCGCGCAGTTCGCCGCTGGCAAAGCGCGGCAGCCATTGCTGCTTCTGCTGCTCGGTGCCGTGCCGTTGCACGCAGGCGGCCATTATCAGGTGCGAGTTGAAGATGCCCACGGGCGCCATCCACACCGACGAAATGGCCATCACGACGCGCGCATAGACCGACGCTGACAACCCCAGCCCGCCGTACTTCGGGTCGATCGTCGCGCCGAACAGACCGAGTTCGCGCATTTGCACGACGATGGCCTCGGGGTACTCATCGGCGTGATCGAAGCGGCGCGCCACGGGCCGCAATTCACGTTTGCACCAGCGCTCGATGGTCTCGATGATCGCGGTCGCATCGCTGTCGGCGGCGCTGGCACTCAAGCTCGGTCTCCCTGGGGCGAAGGATCGCCCTCTTGGCGATATGTACGGACAAATGCTAGGTTTGCACGGTCTCGGGTGTCAATCTTGGATCGCAATGACAGCAGTTCCTGCATCGCGCGCTGCCGCGCGCCCGCGTCGCCCCACCGGCGAGGGTTCCGGGCTCGCTACGGCCGGGGCGGCTTTGCCGCGCTATCGCACGCTCGCGGACCGGCTCCGGACGGATCTGCGTCGTGGCCACTTCAAGGTCGGTGCGCGCCTGCCCGGCGAAATCGCCCTGAGCGCGCAGTTCGGCGTCAGTCGCCATACGGTCCGGGAGGCCTTGCGGCGCCTGGAGGCAGACGGACTGATCGAACGGCGCCGGCGCCTCGGTACGCGCGTACGAGCCAGCGCGCCTGCCGAGCGCTATGTCCAGACGCTAAGCGCGCTGGATGGGCTGCTGCAATACCCCGAAGAGAGCCGGCTCCACGTCGTGGACTGCCGGGCGATCCGGGCGGGCGCCAGACTCGCGCGCTTGCTCGGCGTGACGGTCGGCAGCCGCTGGCAGCGTATCCGCGCACTCAGGATCGCCGGCCCCGAGGGGGGCGTGCTGTGCAGTACGGTGGTATACGTGCTGCCCGATTACGCCGCCGTGGCCGCCCACATCGGACGCGATGCCTCGCCTGTCTACGCGCTGATCGAGCGGTTGTTCGCCGAGCACGTCGCGCAGGTGCAGGTCCAGCTGCGTGCGAGCTGCCTTGCCGGTCCGGTGGCTCGCACGCTGTCGGTCCCGACCGGCTCCCCATCGCTCGACGTCGTGCGGCGCTTCTATGGCCGCGCGGGGCGCGTCGTCGAGGTCTCGGTCGCATCGCATCCAGCTGAGCGCTTCACCTATTCCTTCGAAGTGCAACGCGGCCTCACGATGTCCCACGGTGCTTCACCTGCAGGAGTCTCGTCATGACGACTACCCGTTCCGGTCCGGCCGGGCTGCGCAGCTTTCTGTTCGCACCTGGAAACCACGCCAGGCGTGTCGAGAAAGTGTTCCTGAGCGGCGCAGATGCCGTGATCCTCGATCTCGAGGACGCCGTGCCGATAGCCGAGAAGGAGAGCACCCGGGCGCTGGTGGTCAGCGCGATGCGCCGGCCCAGGCGGGCAGCCGCGTATATCCGCATCAATTCCTTCGAATCGCGCTGGTGCCTCGCGGATCTCGAAGCGGTGGCCGGTCCGTGGATCGACGGCATCGTGCTGCCGAAGACCGAATCCGCCGAGCAGGTGCGCGCGATCAGCATGCGCCTCAGTGAGCGTGAGCGGGCCGCTGACATGAAAGCCGGGTCACTCGAGATCCTGCCCATCGTCGAAACCGCGAAGGGGGTTGAAGCCGTTTCGGCGATCGCGGCTGCGGGACCGCGCGTACGCCGTATCGCGCTGGGAGGCGCCGACTACACCCACGACCTGGACCTCGTCTGGACCCCCGGGGAGGAGGCGCTGGGCTATGCGCGCGCGCGCATTGCGCATGCTTCGCGGGTCGCGGGGCTCGATCCACCCGTGGACACCGTGGTGCTGGAGATCAATGACCCGGAGCGCTTCCGGCAATCCGCACGCAATGGCCGCATGCACGGCTTTGCCGGAAAGTTGTGTATTCATCCTGACCAGGTTGCGCTCTGCCACGAGGTCTTCTCACCGTCCGCGGATGAGATTGCGTTTGCGCGGCGGGTCATCGAGGCGTTCCAGGCCGCCGAGGCGGCCGGTTCGGCGTCAATCCAGGTTGAGGGACGTTTCGTCGACTACCCGATGGTCGACAAGTCGCGCCGCGTGGTCGCGCTTGGCGAACGAATCGCAGCGGGGCGACTCGCTGTCGTCAGCAACTGAAGGCAGTTCGTCCGCGTTCGCCGGTCAGCGTGCGGCCCGCTTGATCCGTTGCCGCTCGACCACGAGGATGCCGAGTACGATCAGCCCGGCTCCGGTCAGCTGCCACGGCGACATCCTCTCTCCCAGGACGGCCCATCCCAACAGGATGGTCGTGGGTGGCCCCACCGTCGAGACGATGGCCGCGCGTTCGGCGCCGATGCGTCCGACGCCCTCGGCCTGCAGAAGGGCTGGCACGAACATGCAGGCGACGCCCAGGATTACGAGCAGGCCGAATCCCGCACCATCGATCGAGGCCAGCGCGCTGGCGCCCGGGTGAATCAGGAAATGTGCTGTCAGGGCAACTGACGACGTGCCCATCGCAAACAGCGTGAAACGCGCACTACCCAGTTCGCGACCGTAGCGATCCACGATCAGGTAGTAGATCGCGAACGTCAGCGCCGACAGGATTACCAGGCCCGCGCCGAGCGCATTCGCCCGCAGCTCGCCATGGTCCATGCCGCCCATGGCCAGGAATATCCCGAGATAGGTGATGCCGACCGCGAGCAGCACGGCATTCGGAGGTCGGCGGCGATCCCTGATGCTGACGAACAGCACGATCATGGCCGGGTAGCTGAACATCAGCACGCGCTCGATGCTGGCGTCGATCATCGTCAGCGCGAGGAAGTCGAGCAGCGCGCCGACGTAGTAACACAGGAAGCCGGCGAACGAGGCCGCCGCCATCGCGCGGCGTGGACTCGCCAGTACGGTCGCGGCGCCGTCTCGCACCAGGGTGAAGCCGACAAACAGCGGTACGGCCAGCAGCGCGCGTACCGCGACCACGGTTTCGAACTGCACGCCCCGGGCAAACAGCTGTTTGGAGAAGATCCCCTTGCAGGCAAACAGGGCGGCACCCATTGCCACGCAAGCCGCGCCAACCAGCGCGCTGGATGGTCGCCATCCCTTCGCCGCAGCGTCCGGCACTCAGCGCTTTGCAAGCACGGCGCGTGAGAAATGCGCGAGCGCCCAGATGCAGCCGCCCGCGATCAGTATTTCGCCGAAATTGTCGACCTTCAGCTTCATCAGCGGCGGCGTGGCGCTGATCAGCATCAGCGTGCCACCAAGGCACATCCAGGGAAAGCCGCGCTTGATCCACAGGGCTGCACCGCTCGCGATCACGATGAGGCAGGTGATGATTGACGGAATGGGCGGCGCACCGCGGGGCGTGGCTACCTGGTCGGGAAAGCAGAACTTGTCCGGCGTGGCTGAGGTCGAGTAGCGAACCAGGTCGAGTTCGCAGACCGGGTGCAGCGACTGGGTCCAGAAGTAGGGCAGGTCGTAGATCATCAGGATCACTGTGAGAATGCAGAACCCGGCCATGACAGCCTTTGACTTCACCCACTCAAAGCCGGCAAGCCGCAGGATCGAGCCGCAGGCGATGATCAGCCAGGCGCCGAACAGCCAGTGGATCCAGAACCTCGGCCACGACAGCGCTTCGAGCGTCGGACCCAGCCCGATGAAGCGCCCCAGACCAACCATCGCGTTGTCGTACACGAGGCCAAACTGCGGGATGAACAGTACCGCCGCAATTGCGAGCCCGGTGCGCTTGTAGATGCGAATCAACCAGACGCCAAGCAGCAGCTGCGCAAAAGCCTGCGCGAGGAACAGGGTCGTGTACATGGCGGACTTCCTTTGGTTGGACCCGAAGCTAGCGCAGCTGTCCGTTGCCGGTCGCGCGCTGCGCGTCCCGCTTGCCACTGTGCGGCGCGGGCGGGTAGCGTGCATACCGACGCGGGGAGTAGCCAGTTCGGTGCCCTGATCGTCGTAGTCCAATCAGGAGCCAGCCCCATGCCCGGACCGCTTGCAGGTGTAAAGATCGTCGAGATGACCAGCGTGGTGCTGGGTCCCTGGGCCTGCCAGCTGCTCGCTGACATGGGTGCCGACGTCGTCAAGATCGAGCAGCCGCGGGGCGACAGCAATCGCACGCTCGGCGCCGCGCAGAACCCCGGCATGGCCGCGCTTTACCTGACCTGCAACCGGAACAAGCGCAGCCTCGTCCTGGACCTCAACAAGCCCGGTGCCCGCGATGCGATGCTGGCGCTCGTCAAGACCGCCGACGTCTTCATTCACAACAACCGGCCGCAGGTGATGACCAAGCTCAAGCTCGAGTACGCGGACATGAAGGCGGTCAATCCCGGGATCATCTACTGCGGCGCCTACGGCTATGCAAAGAAGGGCCCTTACGGCGCGCTGGGCGCGCTGGACGACTCGATCCAGGCTGTCAGTGGCATCGCTATGCTGAACAAGCTGGTGCTGGGCGAGCCGCGCTACCTGCCCACCGTGGTGGCCGACAAGACCACGGCGATCACGGTGGTGTACGGCGTGCTCGCCGCCTTGTTCCATCGTGCACGCACCGGTGAGGGGCAGGAACTGGAAGTGCCCATGTTCGAGACCATGGTCAACTTCGTGATGGCCGAGCACCTCTGGGGCATGACGTTCGAGCCGCCGAAAGGACCACCTGGCTACGTGCGGCTGATGAGCCACCACCGCAAGCCGTATCCGACCCTGGATGGCTACATCGCGATCCTGCCGTACCTCGACGCGCACTGGCAGAAGTTCTGCCGCATCACCGGGCGGGACGAGCTGACCAACGAGGCCCGGTTTCGCACGCTGGCGGATCGTGTCCGCAATATCGACGACACCTACCGCATCACCGGCGAGATCATGGCCACCCGTACGACCAAGGAATGGCTGCGCCTGTTCGACAAGTCTGGAGTGCCGCTGATCGTCGTGAACACGCTGGAGGACCTGGCGACCGATCCGCACCTCGTGGAAACCGGCTTCTGGCAGTTCCAGGACCACCCGACCGAGGGACGGCTGCGCATGCCTTCGTTCCCGGTCAATTTCAGCAGCACGCCCGCATCGATCCACCGTCCGGCGCCGCGACTCGGTGAACACACCGAAGAAGTGCTGCGCGAAGCCGGGCTCGATGCGGGGACCATTGCCGGCCTGACGGCGAGCGGCGCCGCGATGACCGCCGAGCAGGCGCGCGCCACGGTTGCCGAGGGCGGCGACTGAGCAGGGCGCCCCGACAATCGTGGCGCGGAGCTGACGCGCCCGGCTAGGACTTCAGGCCGTAGACCCGCAGCGCGTTGTCGCGCAGGAACTTGCGCAGCGGGTCGGGCCGCAGGTTCAGTCCCAGCACCTCATCCATCGTGCGCCGGAACCCGAGTACCGGGAAGTCGGTGCCGAACAGCACCTTGTCCTGCCCGAACGTATTGATGTAGTTGACGAACGCCGGCGGCCAGTACTTGGGGCTGTGCGCATCGGAGCCGATGAACACGTTTTCGTGCTTCCATGCCATGGCAATCATCTCGTCGGTCCACGGTATGCCCACATGTATGCCGATCAGCTTCAGCTCGGGAAAATCGCAGGCAATACCGTCGAGCAGGATCGGCCGGCCCACGCTGCGCATCGGTGCCTCCTTGGTGTAGACCATCGACTGTCCAACCTGCATCTGGATCGGGATGCCCAGCTCGCAGCACTTGGCATAGAACGGGTAGTACTTCGCGTGGTCGGGCGGCAGATCGAACCAGTGCGGATAGACATGCGCCCCGATGAACCCCAGGTTCTTGACCGCGTCCTCCAGCGCCCGTACCCCGCGCATGCCCTCGTAAGGATCGATGCCGGCCATGCCGCTGAAGCGCGTGGGGTACTTCTCGACCGCCCGTGCAACGACTTCATAGGGCAGGTGGAACGATCCGGGCAGTCCCTGCCGGCCAACCTTGGGTGCGAACAGCAGCGCGCGCTCGATGCCTGCCGCATCCAGCTGCGCGACCTGCTGCTCCAGCGACACGCCCTGCATATCCGTCTTCGACTTCATCTTTCCGGCGAAGAACTGCGCCTGCCAGCCAGGCCGGAACGACAGCGCCTCCTCGGTCCAGATGCCTGAAACGATGTCGATTGCGGGAACCGGTGGTAACACGCTCATGGGCGACTCTCTAAGCTGATTAAGGACCGGGTTGTTGGTTTAGCGCTACAAGTCCATAGCCCCCAAACCGCGATTGGTTGCGGGCAAGCCACCATGCTAGCATCCCGGCCCGAACGCGCAGGCCTGTCAGGCAATCATTGCGCCCGCCTCAAGATTATTTGGAGACACATCGATGCAACGGAACCGCGTCTACTACAAGGCGTCACGACTCGTCGGCCTGTCACTGGCCACCGCCGGAATCAGCGCGCTCAGTGGGCAGGCTGCAATGGCGCAGGGCACTGCGGCTGCCGCCGGCGAAGTGCTCGAGGAAGTGATCGTGACCACCGCCCGCCAGCGCGAGGAAGCGCTGCAGGACGTGCCAGCCGCGATTACGGCGTTCACGGCATCAACGCTCGAGGCCGCCAACGTGGAGCGCGCGGGCGACTTCATCCGGCTGACTCCGGGTGTGTCGCTGGTGCAGAGCGCCGAAGTCGCAGACTCGCAGGTCAACATCCGCGGCATCAATGGCGCACGCGACGCCGAGAACAGCTTTGCGCTGATCATCGACGGCGTGTTGCAGACCAATCCGGCGGCGTTCAACCGCGAGTACTCCGACCTTAAGCAGCTCGAAATCGTCAAGGGTCCGCAGGGCGCCGTCTACGGGCGCAATGCAGCTGCGGGCGCGATCATCATCACCACCACCAAGCCGGGCAAGGAGTTCGGGGGTGACGTGAATGTCGGCTTCGGCGAGGACAACACGCAGACAGCCAACTTCACGTTGAGCGGGCCGCTGTCGGATCGCGCCGGCTGGAAGCTGCAGGGCGATTACCGCACCACGGACGGCTTCTATCGCAACACAGCCGTCGGGCGACTGGCGCCGCAGTTCGCGACACCCGGACTCAAGTCCGCGAGCGTCGACGACTTCGAAGGCTGGAATGTCAACGCGCGGTTCATTTTCGAGCCAACCGACTCCAGCACGCTGGACGTCAAGGCTCACTACGGCAAGGTCGACGCAGCCTCCATCTCGTTCAACGCAGCGTTCGCGCTGCCGGCGACCGCCGCAGCTTTTGGCTCGCCGCTGTTCAACGAAGACCCGAACCTGCGCAACTTCTCGTTCGTCAACAACGTCGATCCGTTCAACATCCAGGAAGCCAAGGACCTGTCGATCAAGTTCGATTCGGACCTGTCCTTCGGTCGGCTGACTGCCTGGGGTCTCTATAGCGACATCCAGAACGCCTTCGGTGCCGACGGCACGTCCGGCGCCTTCGGCTTCTTCAACAGCGATCCGGCCTGCCTGGCCTCTGCGGCCAGCACGTTCAATTCGATGTTCCCGTTCCCGGCTCCGTCATTTCAGGCCGCGCCGGATCCGCGTATTCCCAACGCGACCGTGTTCGGTCCCTACGGCCCGACGCAGTGCGATGGCACCCAGTACCAGGAGCGCAATCAGAAGGATTACAGCTTCGAGATCCGGCTGGCTTCGGACAGCGATGGCCGGCTCAACTGGCTTGGCGGTTTGTACTACCTGAACATCAAGCGCGAAGTCGGCGTCAACACCGGCATCGACAACAACCAGGGGCGCATCACCCGCAGCCTGTATGTGCCGCGCGGCCAGCCGAACGGGACCGAGGCTCTGGTGTGGGATGAGTTCAACAGTGACGTCGCAGCGGCGTTCGCGTCCTTCACCTACGACGTAACCGACGAGCTGGAGCTCGGCGTCGCACTGCGCTATGACCGCGAGCAGCGCGATGCCAAGAGTCTCGTGCCAGCAGCGGCGCGCACGCAGTACATCGACACCAATCCGGCCGATGGCTTTACTGGCAACGCTGCTCTGAACCCGGGCCTGTTCCCGGGCATCGGCAATCCGGCGGGCATTGCGCCGTCGAAGCGCACGTTCAGCCAGTTCCAGCCGAAGGTCACGCTGACCTGGGAGCCGTCACCGGAGTGGACGTTCTTCGGGAACTGGGGGGTTGGCTTCAAGAGCGGCGGGTTCAACAACTCCGGCTCGCGCGCCACGGTCGACTTCTACATCAACAGCATCACCGGCGCCGGTGAACCTGGCGGTCGTTCGGTGATCATTCGCGACTTCTTCGACAAGGAGAAGTCGTCCGCGGCGGAGATCGGCTTCAAGTCGAACCTGCTCGAGCGGCGCCTGGTGCTCGAGGGCTCGATCTACAACACGGATATCGACAACCTGCAGTTCTTCGAGTTCATGGTCGGAGCCTTCGGCCTGCTCCGGGTGGTCAACTCGATCGACGAGGTCAACATCCGCGGGTTCGAGCTGTCGGCCAACTACGCGGTTACCGACGAGTTCAAGCTGTCGCTTGGCTACAGCCGCATCCTGAGCGAAATCGAGAAGAACACGTCGCGACCGAAGACGGTCGGCAACAAGTCGCCGTACACCCCGGACTACACGGTTACGGCCGGTGCCGAACTGGATGTTCCCGTGACGGAACACTGGAGCATGCAGGCCAGCGCGTTCTACAACCTCACGGGGCCGACCTGGTTCCACACGATCCAGGACGAGACGAATCTGACCCTGTTCGCGGCGAGCTTTGGGCCGGTGCTGGGTCGCGGCAACTACAGTCAGCTGCAGCGCAACAAATTCAGCACGGTCGACATGCGCCTGGCGGCCGCCAGCGACAAGTGGACGATCGCGCTGGTGGGGAAGAACGTCACAAACGAGAAGTTCCTGCAGGAAGTGATTCCGGCGCCGGAGTTCGGCGGTGCTTTCATTCACCCGGGTTCCGAGCGCCGCTTCTCGGTCGAGGTGGGTTACAAGTTCTGAACGACTGCCGCCTGCCAGGGCAGACAGGAGAAACGCCGGCCTTGCGCCGGCGTTTTTCTATGGAGCAAGCTGCGCCGTGAACCGGACCGAGATCGAGTTTCCACCCCGACATGCGGCGCTGCGCGACGATGTGCACCTGCTGGGCGCGCTGGTTGGCGAAGTGCTGCGGGAGCAGGGTGGGCTCGAGCTCTATGACGTCGTGGAAGGCGATCGCAGGCTCGCTATCCGACGGCGAGACGGCGAGCCGGGCGCGGCGACGGAGCTGGGGCTGCGAGTGCTGGACCGGCCGCCCGCGCTGGCACGCGATCTCGAGCGCGCCTTTTCGTTGTGGTTCCAGTCCGTCAACCTGGCCGAGCAGCTGCACCGGATCCGGCGGCGCCGTGAGTACTTCCTGCGAGAAAGCGCCCGGCCGCAGCCGGGCGGCGTCGAGGCGGCGCTCGCCGAGCTGAAGGCTGCCGGTGTCCCTTTCGAGGATGTGATGTCGCTGCTGGACCAGCTGCGCATCGAACCGGTCTTTACCGCACACCCCACCGAGAGCACCAGGCGCACGATATTGCGCAAGCAGCAACGCATGGCCGGCATGCTCTATGACCGCCTCGATCCCACCCTGGCGCCCAATGAGCAGCGCACGATCGCCGGACGCCTCCGTACCGAGATGACGACGGCCTGGCAGACCGAGGACCATCCACGCGAGCGACTCACGGTTGCCGACGAGCGTGAGCACGTGATCTTCTACCTCGCGGAAGTGCTGTACCGGATCGTTCCGGCGTTCTACGACGAGATCGCCCTGGCGCTCGAGAAGCTCTATGGGGTGCAGGCGGAGTCGGTGGTGCTGCCGACCATCATCCGTTTCGGCACGTGGGTGGGCGGTGACATGGACGGTAGTCCCGATGTCCACGCCAAGTCGATACGCGACACGCTGGCGCGGCAGCAGCAGGTGGTCGTCAACGCTTACTACAATGATTGCCAGGCTCTGGCACAGGTCCTGTCGCAGAGCGCGAGCCGCATTGGCGTGCTGCCGGAACTGCAGGCCCGCATCGATCAGTACGCGACGCTGCTGCCAGGGTCGCAGTCGCCGGCACGGCATGACCGCATGCCCTACCGTGTGTTCCTGTCGCAGATCGCCCAGCGCCTGCGCCTGACCTACGACGGTCGCCCGAACGGCTTCGAGAATCCCGAGCAGCTTCGCCGTGACATCCAGCTGATCGCCGACAGCCTGATCGCGAATCGCGGCCGCAACGCCGGATACTTCGGCGTCCAGCGGCTGCTGCGCCGGATCGCGACTTTCGGGTTCCACCTGGCAACTCTCGACGTGCGGCAGCACACGGAGGTTCACCATCAGGTCCTCGGTGATGCGCTCGACGATCCGAACTGGAGTACGAGGACTTCCGCCGAGCGCCACGCGCAGCTCGTGGATCTGATCGAACGGGATGTGGGACCGCGCCGCGAACTGGACGCATTGGCGAAGCGCACGCTCGCCGTCTTCGAGACCATGCTGCAGTGTCGGCGGCGCTTCGGACCGGAAGCCGTCGGGCTCTACGTGGTCAGTGGCGTCGCGGGCGCCGACGACGTGCTCGCCCCGCTGCTGCTCGCGCAATGGGCCGAGGCGTACGACAAGCGTACCCGCGCCATTGCGCTCGACATCGCGCCGCTGTTCGAGTCGGTGGATACGCTGGATCGATGTGGCGACGTCATGCGAGCCCTGCTGCAGGACCGGCTGTACCGCACGCACCTGGATGGACGCGGTCGTCGCCAGTTCGCTCTGGTTGGCTATTCCGACAGCAACAAGGAGAGCGGGATCTGCGCATCGCGGTTCGCGACGTACCGGGCCCAGGGTGCGATCGCGGCGTCGCTTGCCGTGGCGGGCGAACAGCACCAGGTGTTCCATGCCCGTGGCGGCAGCATTGCGCGCGGCGGCGGTCGCATCGACGCGCTGGTTCGCGCCATGCCGCCAAGCACGGTCAATGGCGTCCTGCGGTTCAGCGAGCAGGGCGAGATGATCCACCAGAACTACGGCCTCGGTCCGATCGCGATGCGGACCCTGGAGCGGGCGTTCCATTCGCTCGCGATTGCAACCCAGGCGGGCTTTGCGGGCACGACCGTCGAGCCCAGCGAAGCCGATCTCGCCGTGGGCAGCGCGGTAGCGCTGGCGAGCCGGCAACGCTACCGCCAGCTGGTGTGGGGCGAGCCGCAGTTTTTCGACTACTTCCGGTGCGTCACACCGATCGATGTCATCGAACGCATGCAGATCGGGTCTCGCCCGGCCATGCGTCCCGGTCGCGTTGCCGGCTCGCCAGCGCTACCGCGCTGCCCACGGCGAGATCAGCTTCGCTGGGCTCGACGGTCGTGCCCGCAAAGCCCGCCTGGGTTGCAATCGCGAGCGAATGGAATGCCCGCTCCAGGGTCCGCATCGCGATCGGACCGAGGCCGTAGTTCTGGTGGATCATCTCGCCCTGCTCGCTGAACCGCAGGACGCCATTGACCGTGCTCGGCGGCATGGCGCGAACCAGCGCGTCGATGCGACCGCCGCCGCGAGCAATGCTGCCGCCACGCGCATGGAACACCTGGTGCTGTTCGCCCGCCACGGCAAGCGACGCCGCGATCGCACC
>JANPDV010000525.1:0-7787 GCA_031431655.1 Gammaproteobacteria bacterium
GATCGACGAGACCCACACGCGAGTGTTCCTGTTGAACGAACGCAACGTGCTGTTCTTCAAGAAGGGCATGTTCACCGGCCTCAACGGCTGGCTCGACCGCAAGGTCAACGAGCGCAATGTCTTCATCGCCTCGCAGGACATCAAGGTCATGAACAACGTGCTGCCGCGGCAGACGCCGCCGTCGCGCGCCAAGGAACTGATGATGCCGGCGGACAAGTGCCTGCTGCAGTACCGCGACAAGCTCGATGAGTTCGAAGCGCGCGGGTGGCGCCTCGACATGGCCGCGATCAACGCCGCGCAGGCCCGGGGCGACACGATCTACGCCATCCCCTGCCCCGCACGCCGGGAGACCAACGCCTGGGTGCTCGACGAGGCACCGCGCGTCGCGCCGCAGGCAGCCGAGAAGCCGGCCACGCTGCAAGCCGCGGGCTGACCTCACTCCACGGGCGCGCGCGGCCGGAGACGGCCGCGCTGCTTCCCGCACGCAGCCAGGGTGGCCTGCGCTTTCAGGTCGAGGCATCGATGGGCAACAGGGACGGGGCCCGTACCGGCGAAGGCGTCCGGGTCGGCATCTGGGAACTCGCGCCAGGCATCGAGCGCAGCAACTTCTTTTCGCTGCTGGGCGCTGCATTCTTCTCGATCGGCCTGCTGACCCTCGTCGGCAACCTGCGCCCCTATCTGTTCAACTCGATGCTGGCGATCCCGGACGACGTGCAGGGCCGTGTCAGTGCCGGCATGGATGTCGTCAGCGAGATCCCGGCGCTGCTGCTCTCTGGCCTGGTCGGCGCCGCCTCCGACAAGCTCGGACGCAGCGCGATCTACGCGATGGGCTTCCTGATCCTGGCGATCGGCTACCTGCTGTTCCCGTTCGTCGGTGACGACTGGACGCTCTACGGCATGGTGTTCATCACCGCCTGCGGCGCCTCGCTGGTGTCGGCGATGCTCTCGACCGTGATCGCCGACTACCCGCGTGAGACCTCGCGCGGCAAGCTCGTCGGCATCTGCTTCTTCCTGAATGGGCTCGGCATCGCCTCGCTGGTGGGGATCGCCTCGAAGCTGCCGCAGTTCTATCAGGCGCAGGGCTTCGATGCCTACGACGCGGGCCGCCTGTCGTACTGGACCGTGGCGGTGCTGTGCCTGGTGCCGATGGTGATCGTGGGGCGCGGGCTGGCGAAGGGCTCGCCCGCGAGGCTGGCGGAACGCGAGCCGCTGCTCGCCACGCTGCGGATCGGCCTCGCAGCGGGGAAGGACCCCAAGGTGCGGCTCGCCTACCTGTCGGCCGCCGTGTCGCGCGCGTCGCTGTCGATCATCAGCGCGTTCTTCTTCCTGTGGATGGTGCAGGCCGGCAAGGACCAGGGCATGACGCCCGCCGAAGCTTATGCGCGCAGCGGCGGCATCTTCGTCGCAATCCAGATCACCGCGACCCTGTGGGCCATCGTTGTCATCACCTTCATTGACCGCATCGACCGGGTGCTGACGATGGCGGTGGCTTCGGCCCTCGCCTGCGCAAGCTACACGACGTTCGGGCTGATCGACGATCCGTTCCGGCCCGTCGTGTACTTTGCCGCGGTGTTTCTTGGCATCGGTGAAATGAGCGGGATCCTGGCGTCCCAGGCGCTGATCGGCCAGGTGGCGCCGGAAAAGGGTCGCGGCGCAGTAATTGGCGTGTTCACGCTGTGCGGCTCGCTCGGCATTTTCGCCGCAGCAGTGATCGGCGGCACGCTGTTCGACGTGTGGCGCCCGTCAGCGCCTTACGTGGTCATGGGCGTAACGAGCGGCCTGCTGTGCATCGCGGCGATCTACACCTGGATCCGGACTCGCGAAGGCGCAGGAATCGCCGTCCGTGCCTGACACGCTGCAGCCGGTAGCGGCCGGGACTGCGGGCGCTGCCGGCATTCGCGTCGGACCGTTCGAACTCGCGGCGGGCGTCGACCGCCGGCATTTCCGCGGGTTGCTCGGCGCCTCGTTCTTCACCATCGGGCTGATGACGCTGGTGGGAAACCTCCAGCCCTACCTGTTCAATGCGGTACTCGGGGTACCTGCGCAATTGCAGGGTTCGCTGGCAGGCAACCTGGCGACCGTCAACGAACTGGTCTTCCTGATCGTGGCGGCACTGGCCGGCGCGGCGTCCGACAAGCTCGGTCGGCGGCCGATCTATGCGCTGGGCTTCGTGTTCATGGCGGCCGGCTTTGCGCTCTATCCGACCGCGACCGAGACGTCGCAGCTGTTTCTTTTCCGTTCGGTGTTCGCAGTAGGGTCAGCCTGCGTTGCGTCGATGCTGGCGGCGGTGATTGCCGACTACGCGACTGAACGCGCGCGCGGCCGGCTCGTTGGGGTCTGCTTCTTCCTCAACGGCATGGGCGTAGCCCTGCTGATCGGAATGGCAACGGCCCTGCCCCGCGTCATAGAGAACATGGGGGTCGAACCGGCGCAGGCGGCCCGCTGCGTGTACTGGACTGCAGCGGCGTTGTGCATCCTGCCGTGGCTGATCGTGGCGTTCGGCCTGCAGCCTGGCGCCCCGGCACGGGTCGAGAAGCGGGAGCCGCTGCTGGCGACCCTGCGCATCGGCCTGGGTGCCGCGCGCGAGCCGAAGGTACTCCTGGCCTACCTGTCCGCGCTGGTGTCGCGCGGCGATCTCGCCGTGCTGTCGACTTTCTTCCTGCAGTGGCTGACGCTCGCCGGCAAGCAGCGCGGCATGACGACCGCCGCGGCGCTGGCGGCGGGCAGCAAGTTCTTCGTCATCGCCCAGATTGTCGCAACCCTCTGGGCGCTGGTGGTCATCAGCTTCGTGGACAAGCTGGATCGCGTCGTTGCGGTCGCGCTGGCGATGGCGGTCGCCGCGGCGGCCTACCTGACCGTGGGCTACATCGCCGACCCGCTTGGAACCGACATGTACTTCGCAGCCGCGTTCATGGGGATAGGCGAGATGAGCGGCGTGCTGGCGTCGCAATCGCTGGTGGGCCAGGTGGCTGGTGAGCGCGGACGTGGCGCCATCATCGGCGTGTTCAGCATGTTCGGTGCGCTGGGCATCCTGCTGACGACATTCGTCGGTGGCCAGCTGTTCGACTCGTGGCGCCCGTCGGCGCCTTACATCATGATCGGCTTCGCCGACCTTGCGCTCGCGCTGATTGCGATCGTGGTATGGCGCCGCACGCGGCGTGCCTGAATTGGACCGAGGTGCATGAACGCTGATTCATTTGGCCCAGGTGCCGGCCCGGAACGCGATGTGCATGTCATCGTGCTGGCGGCCGGCGCATCCACGCGCTTTGGCTCGCCCAAGCAGCTGGTGCGCTTCAGCGGCCGGCCGATGCTGCATTCGGTGCTGAGCCGGGCTGTTGAGATTGCCGGCAGCGCGGTAACCGTGGTTCTCGGAGCGAACGCCGAGCTGTTCGCGCCACTGCTGCGCCACTCGCCTGCATCGATCGCCATCAATCGGGATTGGGAACGCGGCATGTCGAGCTCCATCAGGGTCGGGCTCGGCCAGCTCGGCGGCGGCATCGGTGGCGTGATGATACTGCTGGCCGACCAGCCAGCCGTCACTACCGAAGACCTGCGGCGGTTGCTGGGGGCGTGGCGGCGCCAGCCGGACGGCATCGCGGCTGCGCACTACTCCGGCACGGTCGGCGTACCTGCCATTTTCCCGTCCTGGTGCCTGCGTGAACTCGCGGAGTTGCGGGGTGATCGCGGCGCGCGGGCCTTGCTGCAGCGCCATGCAGATCGCGTCGTGCGCGTGCCCATGCCGGCGGCGGCGCAGGACGTGGACACTCCCGAGGACCTGCTGCTGGTGGAAGCTCCTAAACCGCCCGAATCCGCCTGAATCCCGCCCGCGATGCGCCCGAGCCGCCGCGCACGCTGACTACCGACCCCGGCCAATCCGGCCGCGTTTCGGAGCAGCTTCGATGATCAGTAACCTGCAGGCCTGGCGCAGCCATTTCGAATACCATCGCGACCATCCACTGCAGCCGGCGACTTCTGCGCCGGGCAGACTGTCCGTTGATGACAGGCGACGCCTGGCGACCCTGTGGATCCCGCTGCGCGCTACCAGCACGCGCGGCGCTGGCGCCCGCATCAGCCCTGGTGACGGGCGGGATTGCTGCGGGTCGGCACCGGCCCTGCGCGACATTCACGCGGCAATCTGCGCAGAAGAGCGGCGACATGCGGCGCTGCTGACGGAGTATCTGCGCGCGGCGCAGGTCGCCCGCCGCGACCGTCCAGCTCTGGACGCACTCCGCTGCCGCGATGGCCTGATTCAGTCCATGTTGGCCCAGCTCTACTTCCGGACCCTCGAAGCGAGCACCGACGATGCGGCATTGCAGGCGCTCTGCCGCGTGGTCGCCGCAGATCGCATCACGCACCTCGCGTTTGAATCTGAACTGTGGCTGGCGCGCCAGGCAGAGCTGCCCGTACTGTCCCGGAGTCTGCGCGGCGCAAAGCTTGCCCTGCGATTCGCCGCGTCGACCGTCGGACTCTGGACGCAGCAACGCGCCCTGCTGCGCGCCGGCGGGCACTCTGCGGCGACTTTTGCGCGCGCGGCCACAATGCAGTACCGGTTCTACCTGGGGGCTCGCTACCTGCCGGCGAATCGTGCAGCCGGCGTCGGCGACTGCATGTGAACGACCGCGACCGCCTCGACCGGGAGACGACGCTGCAGATAGCAGATCTGCGCGCGCGGGTCCGACGTCTGGCCGCGCAGCACCAGAGGCAGCACATAGCTGACGACGGGCATGAGCAACTCGCGGCAGTAGGTGACGCGTATCGCGAGCGTGTTGGCGTCGCGCAGTGTCTGGCCCGACCGCTGGCCCCACGGATTGCGGAAACGGAGCGCCGTGTTAGGCATGGCGCGCACGCCATCGACATCGGTCGCGAAGTCATCGAGCGCCGCGGGCGAAGGATTCTCGACGCTCAGCTGCAGCAGATCCGGGCGATTCACCTCGACGAGCGCTCGTGCCAGAGCGCCGATGCCCCTCGCCGCCTCGCTCCCGCCGGGCTGCCCGTCGGCCGCGGCGGACGCGAACAGTGGCACCAGGCCGCGCGCCAACGCGGTTCGCATTGCGGCCGGGTCGATGCCGGTAACGGAACCCGCGCGGGCCGCTTCGAACGCAGCGAAATTGAGTGCATTGCGCGCCACGGCGAGCTGCGCAAACTCGAGAATCGCGAACGTCAGCGGCAGCAGCACCAGGACCCCGGCGAGCAGGAACTCGAGCGTGGAGGCGCCCGCCACCCTGCTTGCGGCGCGCGGTCGGCGATCGGGCGATAGCGTCAGGGCCATGCGACTTCCTTGTTGGTGTGGTTGGGTCGTTGAGGTGTCATGTCACTTGTCAGGCTCGAGCGTTGCCGCAGTGTGGAGCAGAGACCCCGGCGACCGTCAGTCGCACGCCTTGGCGAATGTCCCAGTGCGCGGCGAGACCCGCGCGCAGCTCCCAGACGCTCTGCGCACCGCGACACGCCGCGATGCGCCATGGAGCAACGCGGGCGACGCAGCGCAGGACGGTGCCATCAGAGGCGACGAAGACGATATCGATTGGCTGGCGCATGAACGCGGTGTGTACGGCACCGCACGGCGTGAGGCAGAGCGCATCGGGACGATTGTCACGGGCGCGCGCCAGCAGCCCGAGGGCCCTGCCCGCGATGCTGTTCACCAGCGCGGCACTGATTGGCAGGAACCGGCCATCGCGGTACAGGGCGCAGGACCTCACCGGCCGCCCCAGTCGCTGACCAGGCGCGCGAAGATCGGAAAACCGAGCACCAGAAACGTGCACGGAAAGATGCAGAAGATGAGCGGCGCCAGCATCTTTACCGGCGCCTCGAGGGCGAGCTTTTCGGCGCGCGCGAAGCGTTCATCGAGACGTTGTTCCGCCTGCGCGCGCAGCACACCGGAGAGACTCGCGCCGCTGCTCTCGGCCTGGACGATGGCGGCTACCAGCGGCGTTATCGCGACGCTGTCCATGCGTTCGCCCATTGCACGCAGGGCCTCGGCACGCGAGCGCCCGGCGCGCAGATCACCCTGCAGGCGCAGGAAGGCACGGCGCAGCACGCCGTCAGGCACCCTGGCCGTAGTGGCACGCAACGCGGTGCTGAGCGCGCTGCCGGACTCCAGCGCCAGCGTCAGCATGTCGACGTACGCCGGCAGATCCCGCAGGATCTCCCAATCACGCAGCCGGCGGCAGTCGGCGAGCCACACCCAGGGCAGTATCGCCAGCGTGAGGGCTGCTGCGACGCGCAGCCACACCGGCCCGACCTGCAACAGCGCGACCGCCGCGCCCAGGCCGCACCACAGCGCAGCAAGCGCCAGCCACAGCTGGGCGCTGATCGCTTCATCCAGTCCGGCGCGACGCAGCGCCCGCAACACACGTTCGCGGGCGGCCACCGGCAGCCACGGCCCCCACAGGTCGGCGAGCGGCTGCGCCAGCGGCAGCACCGCACGGAGCCAGACAGGCAGAGGCCTGGCGCGCTGCAGCACCGTCCGTGAGCGCCACGCACCCAGCGTGAGCCAGGCCACCAGCCGCAGCGCGATAGTGCTCGATGCGGCCACCGCAACCATGATCACCAGCGCCAGCGCCCATGGCCCGACCGTGCCGACCGGCGTTGCGGCGAGCGCCGCGGCATCGAGCGTCGCCGTCATACGTTGATCCTGATGATGCGGCGAATGAGCAGCCAACCGCCCAGCTCGAGCACCAGCACCAGAGTCAGGACCGCCCAGCCACCTACAGTCGTGAACAGCGGCCGCATTGCCTCGGGCTGCATTGCGGAAAGCACGGCAAGGAGCGCGAATGGCAACAGGCTCACTACGATGCCCTGCAGCCTGCCCTGTGACGTCAGGGCGCGGATGCGGGCTTCCATCGCCACCCTGCGTCGCACCGTGTGGCTGAGCCGATCCAGCGCCTCGGCCAGGCCGCCGCCGAGATCCGCCGCAATCGCCAGCGAAGCGGCGAACATCCGGAACTCATGTGCCCCGGCGCGCTCGGCCAGGGCGTTCAGACCGGACTCCAGCGGAACCCCGAGACGATGCTGCCGCAAGACCAGCGCGAACTCCTGTGCGATCGGCCGCGGCTGCAGCTGAGGAATCTGCTCGACGGCCTGACGCAGCGCGAGGCCCGCGCGCAAGGCACTGGCCATTGACGCAGCGACGTCCGGGAGCTGCACCAGCAGCTGGTGGCGTCGCAGCTCGCGAAAGCGCCGATACCCCAGCGCCGGCGCCAGCAGCAGCGCGCCGAACGTGCACCCGGCTGCAACGAACGACGCGCTGAGCAGCAACACGAACGCCGGCACCAACAGCAGCAGCGCCGCATTCAGCCTCACAAACAGGGTCGGATCGACGAACACGAACAGCTCCACCAGTTCGACCCGGGTGAGCTGATCGAGACGCTTGCCGTGCTGCCGTGCGATGCTCGTCATGCCCTGCACCACGACCCAGGCGAGAGCGGCGACGCCGAGTGCGGTGGCGCAGGCCGCAGCTGCCAGCGCCAGCGGGTCGGCCCCGTTCATGACGCGCCACGCGACGCGGGACTGAACAGCGACAGATCCGGCGTGCCGCCAGCCTGCACGATTGACTCGTAGAACTGCGGCAAGTGCCCGGTGGCCTCGAAGTGTCCCTGCACCGGCGAGCCGGGGACGCGCGCCGACGAAGCTGGAACGAAGCGAAAAAGATCCTGCAGCTGGATCGTGCCCGCCGCGATGCCTGTCACCTCGGTAATTCGGGTGATGCGACGGCTGCCACAGGCAAAGCGGGCCTGCTGGACGATCAAGTGAATGGAGCTTGCGATCTGCTCGCGAACTGCGGCCACTGG
>JANPDV010000526.1:0-3852 GCA_031431655.1 Gammaproteobacteria bacterium
CCGTGAAGTGCCGTTGCGCTATCCCAACGTCCTGGACCGCGCCAACTATCCGCTGTACTCCAGCGTCGACTTCTACGAAGCGATGGAAATGTTCAACAGTTTTGCGCATCGCCATGACATCGAAAACCGCAAGCTCACGTCGATCCCTGCCACAGGATCATGGACGCGATTCGGTCCCTGGCTCCCGTGGATGGAGATGGGCGTCCACCAGGGCCAGCTGATCTATCACAGCCGCAGCATCAAGCCGGCCAGCGGCGTCGAGGGGATTCCGAAGCGCCTGCGTGACCTGGTCGCGGCCGAGAATCCCAAGTATCTCGTGCCGCCCGACAAGCTGACCTCGCCCGACGAGACCAGCTGGACCTATTTCAAGAAGGTGATCGACGCGCGCAAGGCTGCGAAACCGTGAGCGGGGCCCTGTGGCCAGCGCGGCGCCGGGAGCCGTGGGCGCGCTGGTGCATCCTGCTCGCCGTGCTGTCGTTGCCGGTGATGGCGAAGGACCAGCCGGGCAAGAGCCTGCAGGACTGCCCGCAGTGTCCGCGGCTGGTCGTGGTGCCCGCCGGCCGGTTCCAGATGGGTTCCGACGACGGTGAGAAGGGCCGCTCCGAGGGGCCGGTACACCAGGTACGCATCCGCGAACCGTTCGCGCTCGGCGCCGCCGAGGTGACGGTGGCGCAGTTCCGGCGCTTCGTGGACGCGACCGGGTATCAGGTCGCGCCTGGCTGTCGCCTGCAGGAACGTGCGCTTGGCGCTCGCGGCCGCATCGAGTGGCGGGACGATCCCGTCGCATCGTGGCGCAACCCCGGCTTCGTGGCGCCGCTGCTGGAGGAGGCTCCCGTGGTCTGCGTGGGGCGCATCGATGCGCAGGCGTACGTTACCTGGCTGCGCAGCACCACCGGCCAGCCTTACCGCCTGCCCAGCGAGTCGGAATGGGAGTACGCCGCACGTGCCGGCAGCACCGGCATCTATTCCTGGGGCAACAATTCCGACCTCGGCTGCGAGTTCGCCAATGTCTACGATCGCAAGTCGCGCGCGCTGCTGGATTTCGGCTGGGGATTCGCCGACTGCGACGATGGGTTCGCGGAGCTGGCACCGGTGGGCAGTCTCAAGCCAAATGCCTTCGGTCTCTACGACATGCTCGGCAACGTCTGGGAATGGGCCGAGGATTGCTACGTACCCACCTACGACGATACGCCACGCGATGGCAGCGCGATGCCGTCACCGGGTGAATGCAAGCTGTGGGCGGTGCGCGGCGGTGGGTGGATGACGCGACCGAGCCGCAATCGGCTGGCATTTCGCGGGCGCGATCCGAACGACGCGCGTTACAGCTATTTCGGCTTTCGCGTCGCGCGGGATCTGACGCCGCAGGATCGGCGTCGATGAGGCCCGCGGCGGTACCGCGCGCGCCATGGCTGCTGCGGGCGCTGGCACGCTTCGAGCAGATCGCGACCACCGCGGCGTTCGCGCTGCTGATCGCCGTGGTGTTTGCCGACGTGGTCTGGCGCTGGGTGACGGGCAGCGGCATCTTCTGGGCGCGTGAAGTCGGCGTGTACGCCAACATCGTGCTGACGATCATCGGCATTGGAGTGGCATCGGCGCACGGAGCGCACCTGCGTCCGCGGTTCATGGATCGGCTGGTGCCGCCGCGCTTCGAAGCCATGATGATCCGCGTACAGGAGCTGCTCACGGCACTGGCATTCCTGGGACTGGCCTGGATCGCCTGGAGAGTGGTGGCCGAGACGATGCAGCTCGATGACCGGTCGATCGTGCTGCGCTGGACCGTCTGGCCGATACAGCTGGTGCTACCGATCGCCTTCGGCATCGGCGCCCTGCGGCATGCGCTGTATGCGTGGTGGCCCGAGCACCGGCCGCGCGAGCAGTCCGAAGCCGACATCGAACTGCCGCCCAAGGTGCGCGCGTGAGCGGGCTGCTGCTGGCCGCACTCGCGCTCGGCCTGCTGGCGCTGCGCCAGTACGTGCTGGTCGTGCTTGCCGCGGTTGCGGTGTACGTCTACGTCGTCTGGGGCGATGGTCGGCTCGACAACATCGTGCTCGACGGCTGGGAGGCGCTGAACCAGGACGTGTTGCTGCCGATCCCGCTGTACATGCTGGCTGGCGGCATCATGGCCGAGGGCGCAATCGCCGAGCGACTGATCCGCTTCATGCGTGCGGTATCCGCGCCGTTTCCGGGTGGGCTCGCTGTCGCGACCTGCCTCTCCTGCGGTTTGTTCGCGGCCATCGTGGGTTCCAGCACCGTGACGCTGCTGGCGGTCGGCACGATCATGTATCCGGCACTGCTGAAGGCGGGCTACCCGAAGGCGTTCTCGCTGGGGCTGATCTGCGCCGGCGCCACACTCGGCATCATCATTCCGCCGTCCATTCCGCTGATCCTCTACGGGGTGATGACATCGACCTCGATCGCGGACCTGTTCATCGCGGGCGTCGGCCCGGGACTGCTGCTGCTGGGCATGTTCACCGTTTACTCGATGGTGGTGAACTGGCGCATGCCTCGCGGGCGCTGGGACATGGCCGAAGTTCGCGGTTCGCTCAAGGACGGGGTCTGGGCGCTGTTGATGCCGGTGCTGATCCTGGGCGGCATCTATTCCGGGTTCTTCACTGCAACCGAGTCGGCCGCAATCGCCGTGGTCTACGCGCTGTTCGTCGAGCTCGTGCTCTATCGCAAGCTCGACCTTCGGTCGCTGCTGCGGGTGACCACCGACACGACCAAGCTGCTGGGCGCACTGTTCCCGGTGCTGATGATGGCGCTGGCGCTCAACAAGTTCCTGACCTTCGAGCAGATTCCGAACCAGATGGTGGCGCTGCTCGAGAGCGTCCTGACGACACCCGCCTCGTTCCTGCTCGTCACCAACCTGCTGCTGCTGGTGGTGGGCTGCATCATGGACATCGGCTCGGCCATCCTGATTCTCGCGCCCATCCTGCAGCCGGTGGCGGAGTCCCAGGGCATGCATCCGGTGCATTTCGGCATAATGATGACGGTCAATCTGGAGATCGGTTATCTCACGCCACCCATGGGCCTGAACCTCATCGTGGCGATGACCGCATTCAAGGAAGGTTTTGGCTTCATCTGCAGATCCGTCGTGCCGTTCATCCTGATCATGCTGCTCGGGCTGGTGATCGTCGCTGCGTTTCCGGCGCTGTCGCTTTTCCTGTTGAAGTAGTCGCTCAAGCATTCCCCGGGGGTCCCATGGCTGAGAAACCAAAGAAATACGACCTGATCATCAAGAACGTCAAGGTCGTGCGGCCGCGCAAGTCCGGCACGCCCAAGGCGGACATCGCCATCAGCGATGGAAAGTTCGTCCGCATCGCACCGGGCCTCAAGGCCGAGGATGCGAAGCAGGTCGTCGACGGCAAGGGCAAGCTGGCGTTCCCGGGGCTGGTGGATCCGCACATGCACGCCGGTATCTACTCGCCGCTGGCCGAGGATGCGATTACCGAGAGCCTGGCAGCGGCGCAGGGCGGGGTGACCTCCAGCCTCAACTACATGCGCACCGGCGGCTACTACATGCAGAAGGGCGGCCCCTACGCCGACGTGTACCCGGAGGTGCTGGACATTTCAAAGGGCAAGTTCCACGTCGACTACGCCTACCACCTCGCGCCGCTCGATCGTACGCACATCGGCGAGATCGACATGCTGATCGAGAAGTACGGCGTCACCTCTTTCAAGATCTTCATGTTCTACGGCGGCTACGGCCTGCACGGCGCGTCGAGCTCACAGCGCGAGTTCCTGATGATCGGCGAGGACGAGAAGTACGACATCGCGCATTTCGAGTTCGTCATGCGGGGCGTGCATCGCGCGATGCTGCGCAACCCCAAGATCAAGGATTCGATCTCGCTG
>JANPDV010000527.1:0-12130 GCA_031431655.1 Gammaproteobacteria bacterium
AGGGACGGATTCACGGCGTCCCCGCGGGCGGACATGCGCGAGCGCGGCCGGCCCGCGAGGGGTGACCGCCAGCCCTGGCGCTCCGAGTGCGATGACGCCAACATCAGAAGTTCCCCTGGAACCACGACCGCATCCGCTGCACCACCCCGATCGCGCTGCCGAGCGCGCGCGGCCGGTTCTGCGCCAGGGCGTTCTCGCGCGCGTACAGCAGCAGGCCGACGCCGGTTGAGTGGATCGGATTCGAGACCGCGGAGGCGAGTCCCTTGACGCCGGTGGGAATGCCGAGCCGCACTGGCATGTGAAACACTTCCTCGGCGAGTTCGATCGCGCCTTCCATCTTGGCGCTGCCGCCGGTCAGCACGATGCCGGCGGCGATCAGCTCCTCGAATCCGGAGCGACGCAGTTCGTCGCGCACCAGGCCGAACAACTCCTCGTAGCGCGGCTCGACGATCTCGGCGAGCGTCTGGCGTGCGAGCCGTCGCGCCGGCCGATCGCCGACGCTCGGCACTTCGATCGTCTCGTCGGGGTTCGCCAGCTGCGACAGCGCGCAGGCGAAGCGGATCTTGATGTCCTCCGCGTACTGCGTCGGCGTGCGCATCGACACGGCGATGTCCTTGGTCACCTGGTCGCCGGCGATCGGGATGACGGCGGTGTGGCAGATCGCGCCCTGCGCGAACACCGCGATGTCGGTGGTGCCGCCGCCGATGTCGACGATGCAGACGCCGAGATCCTTCTCGTCCTCGGTCAGCACCGCGTGACTGGACGCCAGCTGCTCGAGCACGATGTCGTCGACGGTCAGCCCGCAGCGCTGGATGCACTTCTCGATGTTCTGCGCGGCGCTCTCGGCGCCGGTGACGATGTGAACCTTGGCCTCGAGGCGCACTCCCGACATGCCGACCGGATCGCGGATGCCTTCCTGGCCGTCGATGACGAACTGCTGCGGCAGCACGTGCAGGATCTTCTGGTCGGCCGGGATCGCCACGGCCTTGGCTGCATCGATCACGTGCTCGACGTCGTGCAGCGTGACTTCCTTGTCGCGGATCGCCACCACGCCGTGGGAGTTGAGGCTGCGGACATGGCCACCGGCGATTCCGGCGTAGACCGAGTGGATCTCGCAACCGGCCATCAGCTCCGCCTCCTCGACGGCGCGCTGGATCGACTGTACGGTCGATTCGATGTTGACCACGACGCCGCGGGCAAGCCCGTGCGAGGGCTGCGAACCGATGCCGATCACCTCGATCGAATTGTCCGCCTGCAGCTCACCGACGAGCGCCACGACCTTCGAGGTGCCGATGTCGAGGCCGACGATCAAGTGTCTGTCCGTCTTCTTTGCCATGTCCTGCTGTACTGCCCTAGGTCCGTCCGCGGTCGTCGGTCTCGTCAGCGGCCGCGACACGCGGCGCCCTGGAGGAAGCGCCGCGCCAGCCGACCGCAAAGCCGTTGGTGTAGCGCATGTCGATGTAGCCGATCTCGGCACTGCGCTGCGCGACGAGCTTGAGTGCGGCGGCGACGAATCGTTCGAAGCGCTCGTCGACCTGGCGGCGCCCGAGGCGCACGGTGACGCCGTTGTCGAGATCCAGTTCCCACGCGCCACGCTCATCCTGGCGCACGGCCGTGAGCCGCATGCCCGCCTCCACCAGTCGTCCCTGGATCGCGAGGTATCGCGTCGCCACCGGCTGCGCCGTGCCCGGCGGCCCGGAGAGTCGCGGCAGCTCGGTCGGGATGTGGCGCGCGTCGGTCACGAACAGTTCGCCGCGCGCATTGACCAGCCCGTCGTCACCCCAGCGCGCAGCCGCCACCTGCTCGGTGACCACGATGCTGAGCGCGCGCGGCCAGGCACGCTCGACCGTGGCCGAATCGACCCACGGCAGGGCCTCGAACGCGCCGCGCACGTCGTCCAGGTCGGCGCTGACGAGCCCGTCCGAGGCGACGGTGCGCTTCACCGCCTGCTCGACATCCATCGGCGAGACCCGCTGGAAGCGGCCCTGCACGCCGATCCGCTCGATTGGCTGGTCCAGCGCCCAGACCACGCCGAGCGCCAGGGTGCCGAGCGCCGCGAGGCTGGCGGCGCTGACCGCGAGCCGCCGCCAGTCGATGCGCGGCCACTGGAAGCGGGCCGTCGACTCGCGGCGACGATTGCGGGGTTTGCGCATCGCAAGCATGGGTACGGTGCTACAGCTCAGGTGATGGGAACACGGTTGAAACTGGTCTCGAGGACCCGCCACACCAGCTCGTCGAACTCGATGCCGACCGCGCGCGCGCCCATCGGCACGAGGCTGTGATCGGTCATGCCCGGAACGGTATTGATCTCCAGCAGCTGCGGTCGCCCGCTTCGATCGGCCATGAAATCGGCGCGCCCCCAGCCGGACGCGCCGACGGCGTCGAACGCACCAAGCGCCAGCGCGCCGAGCTGCTTCTCGGCCTCGGCGCCGAGACCCGACGGACAGAAATAGCGCGTGTCGTCGCGGAAGTATTTCGCTTCGTAGTCATAGAACGTCTTCGGCGTTTCGATCCGGATCGACGGCAGCGCGACCCCCTTGAGCACGCCCACCGTGTACTCCGCACCCACGATCCACGGCTCGGCGAACACGCAGTCGTCGGTGGCCGCGGCCGCGCGCCAGGCTGGCTCGAGATCCTCGGCCTTCTCGACCTTGCTCATGCCGACCGACGAGCCCTGGGTGGCCGGCTTGACGATCATCGGCAGGCCCAGCGTCTTGAGTGCGTGCTCGCAGTCGAGTGCGCTGCGCAGCACTACGCAGGGCGCTGTCGAAATGCCGACCGCAGCGGCGAGCCGCTTGGTACGCAGCTTGTCCATGCCGATCGCGGAGCCCAGCACGCCGGAACCGGTGTACGGCAGGCCGAGGCATTCGAGCGCCCCCTGCAGGGTGCCGTCCTCGCCGCCCGGACCGTGCAGCGCGATCCAGACGCGATCGAACCGCTGCGGCACCAGCTGCATCAGCGGCGTGTCGCGCGGATCGACGCCGTGTGCATCGACGCCGCGTCGACGCAGCGCGGCGAGCACCGCATTGCCCGTGAGCAGCGAGATTTCCCGCTCGGTCGACGTGCCGCCGAACAGCACGGCGACGCGACCGAAGGCGCTGGCGCTGCCTGCTGTGGTGTCGGCATCAGGGTCGTATCGCAGGCGCATCAGGCGGACTCCCCGACCACGCGCACTTCGGGCTGCAGCTGCACCCCGTGCCGGTCGCGGACGACCTGCTGCACATGCGTGATCAGCTGCTCGAGGTCCGCGGCGCTCGCGTGGCCTTCATTGACGATGAAATTGGCATGCTTGTCGGACACGGCAGCGCCACCGATCCGGAAGCCCTTCAGGCCGGCGGTATCGATCAGGCGTGCGGCGTGATCGCCGGGCGGGTTCGTGAACACCGAACCGCAGCTCCAGGCGCCGATCGGCTGGGATTCCTTGCGCTTGACCAGCAGGTCGCGGATCTGATCCGTGTGGGCCCCCGGCCGCCGCTCGAAGCGCAGCCGCGCGCCGAGGAACCATTCACCGTTCACGGGCGGGTCGACATGGCGGTAGCTGAAGCGGTACTCCGTGGCGGCGCGGCGCCGCACGACACCGGCGCGATCCACGGTCTCCACCGACTCGACGTGCGGCCAGGTCTCGCCGCCGAATGCGCCGGCATTCATCGCGAGCGCGCCGCCCAGCGTGCCGGGGATGCCGGCAAAGAACTCCGCCGGGCCGAGTCCCCACTTCACGCACTGGCGCGCGATCCGGGCACAGGGCACGCCGGCCTCGCAGTCCACCTCGGTCTCGGCACGACGCGACAACGTACCGAGTGCTCCGTGCGTGACGATGACGACGCCGCTCAGACCGCCGTCGCGCACCAGCAGATTGCTGCCGAGACCAACCCAGTGCATGGGCACATCCGGCGGCAGGTGGCGGATGAATGCCGTGAGATCCACCCTGTCCTGCGGAATGAACAGGAACTGCGCCGGGCCGCCCACGTGCCACGAGGTGTGGCGCGACATCGGCTCGTCTGCGCGCACGCGCGCCGCGAACTGGGCCGACGGCGTCCAGCCAGGCGTCAGGGCGCGTGCCGCGTTCATGCAGCCACCGCCGGCAGACTCGCCGGCAGGTCATGTGCAGTGCCGCTGATGCTGCCGGCGCCCATTGCCAGCACTACATCGCCATCGCGCACCACGCCGCGCAGCGAGGCCGCGAGCTGGTCGACCTTCTCGACAAATACCGGCTCCACGCGGCCGCGGCTGCGGACCGCCCGGCAGATCGCGCGGCCGTCGGCGCCCTGGATAGGCGCTTCACCCGCGCCGTAGACCTCGGTAACCAGCAGCGCATCCGGCTGGGAAAGTACCGCGGCAAAATCGTCCAGCAGGTCGCGGGTACGCGTGAAGCGGTGCGGCTGGAATGCGAGCACCACGCGGCGACCCGGGTAACCGTGCCGCACCGCCTCGAGCGTCGCCGCAATCTCGGTCGGGTGGTGGCCGTAGTCGTCGATGATGGTGACAGACAGGCCGGCGGCCACGCGTACGTTGCCGATCAGCTGCAACCGCCGGTCGACGCCCTGGAAGCGCAGCAGTGCGCGCTGGATCGCCGCATCCGCGATGCCGACTTCGGTGGCGACCGCGATTGCCGCGAGCGAGTTGAGCACGTTGTGCGTGCCCGGCAGGTTGACGACCACCGGCAGTGGCGGCAAGGCCGCACCGCCCCTGTTGGCGCGCATCACGCTGAAGGCGGTCTGCAGTCCGCGTCGCTCGATGTCGACGGCGCGGACATCCGCGCCTTCGCCGATACCGTAGGTGACGAACGGCCGCGACACGCGCGGCACGATGCTGCGCACCTGCGGATCGTCGGCGCACAGCACCGCAAGGCCATAGAACGGCAGGTTGTGCAGGAAGTCGACGAAGCTCTGCTTCAGCCGCTCGAAATCGCCGTCGTGCGTGGCGAGGTGATCGTTGTCTATGTTGGTGACGATCGCGATCATTGCCTGCAGGTGCATGAATGACGCGTCGCTCTCGTCGGCCTCCGCGACCAGGAAGCGCCCCGTGCCGAGGCGCGCATTGGTGCCCGCGCTCTTCAGGCGGCCGCCGATCACGAACGTCGGATCCTCGCCGCCTTCGGCGAAGATGCTGGCCACCAGGCTCGTGGTGGTCGTCTTGCCGTGCGTACCGGCCACCGCGATCGCGTAGCGGAAGCGCATCAACTCACCGAGCATCTCGGCGCGCGGCACCACCGGAATACGCATCGCGTGCGCCGCGGCGACCTCGGGGTTCGCGCTCGACACGGCACTCGACACCACCACCACGTCGGCACCGCGAACGTGCGCCGCATCGTGGCCGACGAACAACCGGGCACCGAGCTTGCCCAGCCTTTCGGTCACCGCGTTGGGCTTGAGGTCCGAGCCCTGCACTTCATAGCCCAGATTGAGCAGCACCTCGGCGATGCCGCTCATGCCGCTGCCCCCGATGCCGACGAAATGAATCCTGTGGATGCGGCGCATGCGTTCGCGATCGCTCTGGCGGCGCATTGGATCGAGGCTGTCGTGAGTCATGCCAGGCCCCCGGCGGCGAGGCAGGCAGCGGCCAGCTCGGTGGTGGCCTGGGGCCGCGCCAGGGTCCGCGCGCGTTGCGCCATCTGCTGCAGCGGTGCGCGGTCGGACGCCAGTTCCAACAGCGCCTGCGCCAGCGATTCTGCTGTCAGGGTGGCTTCCGGCAGCAGGCGCGCGGCACCGTGCGTCACGAGGAACTCGGCGTTGCGTGTCTGGTGATCGTCGACCGCGGCCGGGAATGGCACCAGCAGCGAGGCGACGCCGACCGCAGCAAGCTCGGAGATCGTCAGCGCGCCGGAGCGGCAGACGACGAGATCGGCCCAGCCGTAGGCGGCGGCCATGTCGTCGATGAAGGGTTGCAGTTGCGCCGTGACGCCACACCGGGCATAGGCAGCACGCGCCGCATCGAATCCACGCTCGCCGGTCTGGTGCCGCAACTCGAGCACCAGTCGGCCTGCGAGGCGCGCCACGGCAGCGGGCACCATCGCATTCAACTTCGCCGCGCCCTGGCTGCCGCCGACCACCAGCACGCGTACGGGGCCGCTGCGGCCGGCGAGTCGCTGCTCCGGGGCCGCGATCGAGAAGAACTCGTTGCGCACCGGATTGCCGATGTCCTGGGCGCGGATGCGGCTGCCGAAGCTGCCAGAGAAGGCCTCCAGCACGCGCTGCGCAAAGCGCGCCAGTATCCGGTTGGTGAAGCCGGCGACGGCGTTCTGCTCGTGGACCACCAGCGGCCGGCGCAACAACCATGCGGCGATGCCGCCAGGCCCCGTGACGAAGCCACCCAGGCCCACCACCACGGCGGGGCGGTAGCGCAGGATGACCAGCATCGACTGCCAGATCGCGCGACCCACCGTCAGCGGCGCCATCAGGCGTGTCCCCAGGCTCTTGCCTCTGACTCCGCCGACGCTGATCCACTCGATCGGAAATCCCGCGGCCGGCACGATACGCGCCTCTATGCCATGCGCGGTGCCCAACCAGACGACGTCCAGCGCGCGCTCCCGCAGCATCCGCGCCAGCGCAAGCGCCGGGAACACATGCCCGCCTGTGCCGCCGGCCATGATCATGACGCAGCGCTCGCTCATGCGGCGGCTCCGGCGGTGTCGTGCGTGCCGGCACGCGAGGCCGAGCCACCGCGACGCGCCACGGCGGCCGAGCCTCGCCCGGCCAGCATCGCTTCGTGATAGACACGCAGCAGCAGCCCGACCCAGGTCAGTGTCACGATCAGGCTCGATCGTCCGTAGCTCATGAAGGGCAGCGTCAGGCCCTTGGTCGGCAGCACGCCCATGTTGACGCCGATGTTGATGAACGCCTGGATGCCGAGCCAGATACCGAAAGCCGCGGCCAGGTAGGACTGGAACATCAGGCCCGCATCGGCAGCGAGCCTGGCGATCGCGAGCGCGCGCCATGCCAGGGCGAGGAACAGCAGCAGCGTCAGCAGGACGCCGGCGAGACCCAGCTCTTCGGCGAGCACCGCGAACAGGAAGTCGGTGTGCGCCTCCGGGAGATAAAAGAGCTTCTGCACGCTCTCGCCGAGACCCACACCGAACCACTCGCCGCGGCCGATCGCAATCAGCGATTGCGTCAGCTGGAAGCCGGTATTGAATGGATCGGCCCACGGATCGAGAAAGGCCGTCATGCGCTTGAGTCGGTACTCGGCAGTCACGATGGCAAGGCCGAGCAGGGTCGCCGCGGCGCAGGCCAGCGCGAACACGTCGCGCAAGCGCGCACCGGCAATGAACAGCACGCCGAATCCGGTCGCAAACAGCACGGTGGCCGCTCCCAGGTCCGGTTCCGCCAGCAGCAGGATCGCGAACAGGCACAGCAGCCCGAGCGGCTTGAGCAGGCCGCCGAAGGTCTCGCGCAACTCGCGCTCGCGCCGCGTCGCGTAGGCGGCGATGAAGATCAGCACCAGCACGCGGGCCAGCTCCGACACCTGGAAGTTCAGGCCCGCGATGCGTAGCCAGCGACGGCTGCCGTTGACGACGTGGCCGAGACCCGGAACCAGCACCATCACCAGCAGCACCGCCGCGCCGATCAGCAGCGGCATCGAGTATTTCTGCAGCAGATCAGTCGGCACGAACAGCAGAACCGCCGCACCGAACAGTCCGACGGCCACCAGCAGCAGCTGACGCTCCAGGTACAGGAACGGATTGCCGGATTCCTTGGTGGCGATCGAGATTGACGCCGACGTCACCATGATCAGGCCGAGCAGCACGATCGACAGCACCAGCATCACGGTGATCCAGTCGACCCGCAGCGGGCCGCTGCGAACGCCGGAGCGGGAATGGGTCACGGTCGCGGCGCTCATGGCGTCAGCCCCCGGACGGCCGCGACGAACTCGGCGCCGCGATGCGCATAGTCACGGAACATGTCCAGGCTGGCGCAGGCCGGTGACAGCAACACCGTGTCTCCAGGCTGCGCGACGCGCGCCGCCGCCTGCACGGCCGCCGGCAGGCTGGCGGCGCGCTCGACGCCGCAGACTCCCGCGAGCGCGGCGGCGAGTGCGGGCGCATCGCGTCCGATCAGCACGACATGACGCACCTTGCCGGCGAATGCCTGGGCGAGCGGCGCAAAGTCCTGTCCCTTGCCGTCGCCGCCCGCGACGATGACCAGCGGGCCGTCGAGGCCCTCGACCGCGGCCAGCGTCGCGCCGACGTTGGTGCCTTTCGAGTCGTTGATGTAACGCACGCCGGCAACGTCCGCGACCCATTGAGTGCGATGCTCGAGCCCGGGGAACCCGCGCAGCGCAGCGAGCATGCCGGCGCGCGGCAGGCCGGCGGCCTCGCCCAGCGCCAGCGCAGCAAGCGCGTTCGCCGCGTTGTGCGACCCGGCGATCCTCAGTTCCTGCAGGCCGACCAGCCACTCGCCGTCGCGCGCAAGGCCGCGTGCACCCTGCGCGTCGCGCGCCATGCCGAAGCGCGCACGCGCGTGCGGCCGCAGTGAGAACTCGACGCGCTGCTGGCCGATCGCCGGCATCGCCACGGTGAGCGGGTCGTCGGCGTTGACCACCGCCGTGCCACAGTGCGCGAAGATCCTGGCCTTCGCGGCCGCATAGTCCTGCAGTGTCGCGTATCGATCCATGTGGTCCGGAGTCACGTTGAGCACCGCGCCGGCAACCAGTTCGAGTGAGTGCGTGCTCTCGAGTTGATAGCTCGACAGCTCCAGCACGTAGAGCTGCGGCATCGGGCGCTGCAGGAGTTCCAGCGCCGGTGTGCCGAGGTTGCCGCCGACCTCGACCCGGATGCCGGACTCGGCCGCCATGCGCCCGAGCAGCGTCGTCACGGTGCTCTTGCCATTGGTGCCGGTGATGCCGACCGTCGGCGCCGGTCGTTCGCGTGCGAACAGTTCGACATCGCCGACGATCGACAGCCCGCGGGAGCGTGCCAACGCGAAAATCGGCTCGGCGAGTGGCACGCCCGGCGAGGCCACCACCAGCGCCGCGTCATCCAGCAAACGACCGTCGAAGCCGCCCAGGGCCAGCTGGGCGGCCGGCCACTCCGCCCGCAAGGCGGCGATTCCAGGCGGTTCAGCGCGCGAGTCGGTGACCGCCAGCCGCCAGCCACGCGCGGCGAGGTGCCGCGCGCAGGAGACGCCCGTCTTGCCAGCTCCGACGATGACGGCGCGTTCGCTCATCGCAGCTTCAGGGTCGCCAGACCCGCCAGTACGAGAAAGAACGTGATGATCCAGAAGCGCACGATCACCTTCGGTTCGGCCCAGCCCTTGAGCTCGAAGTGGTGGTGGATCGGCGCCATGCGGAAGATGCGCTTGCCGGTCAGCTTGAACGAAGCGACCTGCAGGATCACCGAGGCAGTCTCCAGCACGAAGATGCCGCCCATCACCAGCGCCACGACTTCCTGTCGCACGATGACCGCAACGACCCCGAGCCCGGCGCCCAGCGCCAGCGCGCCGATGTCGCCCATGAACACCTGTGCGGGGTAGGAATTGAACCAGAGGAATCCGAGACCGGCGCCCACCATCGCGGCGCAGAAGATCAGCAGCTCGCCGGCATGCGGCACGGGCGGAATCGACAGGTACTGCGCGAACACCGCGTTACCGCTGGCGTAGGCGAACACGCCGAGCGCCGCGGCCACCATCACTACCGGCATGATCGCCAGTCCATCGAGTCCGTCGGTGAGGTTCACCGCGTTGCTCATTCCAACGATCATCAGGTAAGCGAGCAACACGAAGCCGACCGCACCCAGTGGCAGCGCGAAGCTCTTGAGCAGCGGCAGATACAGTGTGGTCTCGACCGCGGACTTGGCGGTCAGGTACAGCAGCACCGCTGCGCCCAGCCCGCCGACCGACTGCCACAGGTACTTCCAGCGTGCGATCAGGCCCTTGGGATTCTTCTTGACCAGCTTCAGGTAGTCGTCCCAGAAGCCGACCATTCCGAACAGCAGGGTCACGCCGACCGTGATCCAGACGAATCGGTTGGCGAGGTCGGCCCACAGCAGCGTACTGACGGTGATCGCTACCAGTATCAGCAGCCCGCCCATCGTGGGGGTGCCCGCTTTCTTGAGGTGCGTCTGCGGACCGTCGTCGCGGACCACCTGGCCGATCTGGGCGAGCGACAGTCGCGCGATCAGGCGCGGGCCAACGATCAACGCGATCGCGAGGGCCGACACCGTGGCGAGGATCGCCCGGAAGGTCAGGTACGAAAACACATTGAACGCACTGATGTGCGGCGTGAGCTGTTTGGCGAGCCAGTACAGCACGGCTAGCCCCCGGCCTTGGCCGTCAGCGCGTCGACGACACGCTCCAGCCGATTCATGCGCGATCCCTTGACCAGCAGCCGCACGCTGGGCGTGAGCTCGGGGCCGAGTCCGCGCGACAACGACTCCACATCCGGAAACCAGTGCGCGCCAGCGCCGAAGGACTCCGCGGCGATCGCCGCCAGCTCGCCTGTCGCGTAGAGCCGCTCGATGCCGTGCTCGCGGGCGTACCGACCGATTGCGGCGTGGCTGTCGTGCGCGTGCGTGCCCAGCTCCGCCATGTCGCCGATCACCAGCCAGCGCCGCCCCTCGAGCGTCGCCAGCACATCGATGCCTGCGCGCATCGAACTCGGGTTGGCGTTGTAGGAATCGTCGATGATCCAGGCGCCTGCGCTGGCGGCGCGCAGGTTCAGCCGGCCCTTGACCGGCTGCATCGTCGCGAGGCCTGCGGCCACCTGCTCGAGCGTGGCGCCCGCGGCAAGCGTGGCGGCCGCGGCGGCCAGCGCGTTGCTGACGTTGTGCATGCCGGCTACCTTGAGCAGGATTTCGGCACGACCCTGTGGCGCAATCAGGGCAAATCGGGTCGCGAACCCGCTGGCGTCCACGCTCGAGCGGATCGACTCGGCCCGCACCTGCGCGCCGGCGGCCGTGCCGAATTCCACGCGCCGCGTCCGGGTCATGCCGCGCCACAGCGGCGCGTAGGCGTCGTCTGCATTCAGGATCGCCGTGGCATCCGGCGCCAGCGCAGCGAACAGCTCGCCCTCGGCGCGCGCCACGCCGTCGATGTCACCAAAGCCCTCGAGGTGTTCCGCGCCCGCGTTGGTGACCAGGCCGATCGTCGGGCTGGTGGTGCGCGCCAGGTCGGCGACCTCGCCCGCCCGGTTGGCGCCGATCTCGATCACCGCGAACAGATGGCTTGGCTCGATGCGCAGCAGCGTCAGCGGCACGCCGATGTGGTTGTTGAGGTTGCCGCGCGTCGCCAGCGTCTGGCCGGCAGTGCACAGGATGGCGGCGCACATTTCCTTGGTGGTGGTCTTGCCGTTGCTGCCCGCGACCCCGAGCACCGGTATCGCGAACCGCGCGCGCCAGGCGATCGCCGCGCGGGTCAATCCCGCCAGCGTGTCGTCGACGACGATCTGCGGCATCGCCACGTCCACCGGCGCATCGACCAGCGCGCCGGCGGCGCCGGCGTTGTGCGCCAGGGCGAGAAAGTCCGCCCCGTTGAACCGCGGCCCGCGCAGCGCGACGAAGAGTTCGCCACGAGCGACGCTGCGCGTGTCGGTCGAGACGCCCGTGAAAGCCCGGTCCTCGCCCACCAGGCGTCCGCCCGCGTCGTGCGCGAATTGCGACAGCGCACGCGTCATGCCGCGAGTACCTCGCGGGCCACGTCGCGATCGCTGAATGGCAGTCGCTCGATCCCGTAGATCTGGTAGGCCTCATGCCCCTTGCCGGCAATCAGCACCACGTCGTCAGGACCAGATGAGTCGAGCGCAAGGCGGATCGCGGCACGCCGGTCATGTTCGACACGCGCGCCATGCCCGGCCGGCATGCCGGCAAGCACGTTGGCGACGATCGCCTGCGGCGCCTCGCTGCGCGGATTGTCGTCGGTGACGACCAGCACATCGGCCAGCTCTGCCGCCGTGCGCCCCATCAGCGGCCGCTTGCCGGGGTCCCGATCGCCGCCGCAACCGAACACCACGCTCAGCCTGCCGCGGCAGTGAGCGCGCGCTGCCTGCAACGCCTTGGCAAGTGCATCGGGCGTATGGGCGTAGTCGACGATCACGAGTGCGCGACCGGCCGCGGCAACACTCTCCATTCGACCCGGTGGCGCTGCAACCCGTTGCAGCGCTGTCGCGGCATCGGCCGCCGGCACCCCGAGCGCCAGCAGCA
>JANPDV010000528.1:0-5111 GCA_031431655.1 Gammaproteobacteria bacterium
CGGCGGCCGCTAGAGCAACGTCCCCTGCTGCGGCCGCGACGGCGCCCGCGCTCCGAGCGGCAGCACGCTCGGGTACGGCTCGAGCGCCGTGCGCTGCCGGCCCGCCGGAGCGCATCCGCCTCGCCGCTGATGCGAGATCAGCGGGCCACTCGGGCTCACCCCAATCGCCCCCTACCCTCCTCGACGGTGCTCGAAGGGACGTTTGAACTTCCGATCCGCAGCGAAGCCCTCGCCAAAGGGCGGCAACTCGGCATTCGGAAGTGCGAGCCACGGTCGCTCGCGGCCATTCGCTACCAACGTTCGCGGGCCCGGTGTCCGCAATGGGCCCTTAGCCGTCATTGCCGAGCGTCTGCTACCGGGTGGCCTGATCCAGGAAAGTCGCTGGAACCTGCGCGTATGCCGCTTGTGTGATATGCATACGAAAGGCATACTCATGCATATGCGAACTACACTGATCATTGACGAGAGCTTGTTGAGCAAAGCGAAAGCGCTCAGCGGTCTGCGCGAGAAAACCGCAGTCGTTCACGCCGGCCTGCATGCGCTGATTGCCCGCGAAAGCGCGAAGCGTTTGGCTGCGCTGGGTGGCAGCCAGCCAAAGTTGCGTTTGGCGCCCAGACGGCGCAGCGTGGCAACGCGTAGCTAACTTTGTTAGTCGACACTTCAGTGTGGGCCGACCACCTCCGGAGAAGGAGCGAGCCGTTTGTGAGGCTGCTCGAGGCTGAGCAAGTGAGGACGCATCCGTTCGTCATCGGCGAATTGGCGTGCGGCAATCTGGCGCGACGAGCGGAAATAATCGAAATGCTATCTGATTTGCCGATGCTGCCTTTGGCCGACCACGGCGAGGTCTTGCATTTGCTGCACGAGAACCGACTTTACGGAACGGGTTTGGGGTGGGTTGATCTGCACTTGTTAGCTGCGGCACGCATTGCGGATGTGCCATTTTGGACCACAGACAAACGCCTCGCCGCAGCGGCAAGAGGACTGGCGATCCGATCGCCAACGCATTGATTTGATACCGTCAGTGATGGCGCGGTTTGCTGCCGGTCCCTGCGGATAGTACTTTCAAAACACCCTGCTCACCACCGCGGCTCACGGTGACGGACGGCGCCACGGAACGGCCTGCGGGACGCCCGGATCGGCCCTGCAGCCCAGCTCGATCGGACCTGCTCCACACTGGACGCAACCCGGCCCGCCTCGCAACCGCGATGGCGGCGCAAGGTCTCCTCTGAATCCGTTGGCCGACGCGGCCAATGCGCGGCGGCCGTTAGAGCCACGTCCCCTGCTGCGGCCGGGCGCGACAATTCTGGTGGGCAGCACGCTCGCCGCCGGATCGCGACTGGCGCAGGACGATTGGCCCGCGAATGCGAGAACCAGCGGTTTTCCGCTGTGGAAGCAACCGGGCGAGGCGGCACTCAGTCCCGAGCTGCAGGATTTTCTCGACGCCGGCCCGGGCCCATCGCTTTCACGCCAGGCCCGTTCATGGCGCATGGTGCGGCGTTTTTTGCGCGCGCCATCGCCGCCAGCCAGCGTAACCAGCAACGCGCTTTGTTAGTCACGCCGTTCGAAAACCAGATTCCAGCGGATCTTCCAGCCGGCGTGCTGCACCAGGCGTATGTACCCTTCGACGACCTGATGCCGCGCGTGGCGGCACTCGTGCACCACGGTGGCATCGGCACGTCAGCCACCGCGCTGGCGAATGCCGTGCCACAGCTCTTCACACCGTTTGCGCATGATCAGTTCGACAACGCCACGCGCATCGAGCGCCTCGGCGTCGGGCGCGAATTGCGATCCGGTGCATCGGTCGCGACCTGGAGCCGCGCGCTCGCGGATCTCACGTCATCTGCCGCAGTTCGCACCGCCTGCCTGCATCATCAGCCGCTGTTAGCCGATCAGGGCAACGCGGCCGAGATCATCGCCGGGCAGATCTAATCGGTTCAGCCGTGATCCCGGGGCTGTTGCGAGCGGCCACATGAGGCACAGCAGCAACATGTGTCGCGACGACAGGATCCGCGCCGTGCCTTGCGCTTTCCAGGCCCGCTCATGACACCGATGCCGTTGCCGATCCCGGAGCGTCGAAGACAAACTTGCTGCCGACGTATGAGCGGATGACTTTCTGCGGCATGAGTCGCTCGGCTTCGGCAATGAATACCTCGCCCGTGCAGTGCATGGGAATCAGGTAGGTCGGATCCATCTTCACGAACTCGGCTGCGGTACGCAGCGCTTCTTCATCAGTTCGTGGTCTGACAAGATGAAAGCCGCCGATAACCGCATGGACTTTGTCGATTCCGGACACCTCCTGGGCGCGCCGCACGGAATTCAGGACACCTCGATGGCTGCAGGATGCGATGACAACCAGACCCAGGCCTTTGACCGCATAACACATCGCGAGCTCGTGTTGGCCGTCGTCGGCGATCTGCAGCGCGGCGCGCTTCGAAGGATCTAACAGTGCCCGGTTGCAGCCGATACCCGGGCGCATTTGCGTCGGTATTGCGGCACGCTCAAAACTTGTCAGCGGTATCACGCCCGTCGTAAATGCGTGCTCCGCGATGATCACGGGCTCCGGGTGAATCCGCACGTCGTAGCCGGCACGTCGCAGCGCCGTCCTGTCGAGCGCACCCATGATTGGCGGCGGTTTGCCGACGAAGGCGATGCGGTCGCAGAACGCTTCCTCGCCACCCACGACCAGGGGCAGGTCCTGGCGAGATTTTGCAACCGCGCCGAACAGTGCGGAAAAACCTCCGTAGTGATCCAGATGGCCGTGGCTCAAGACCGCCGCGTCGATGGTCGACGTGTCGATCCCCAGCAGGAGCAGATTGTTCTTCATGGCCTCGGTCGAGTAGCCGAAATCGACCAACACACGGTGCCGGGACCCGCCACGCATCGACTCACCCAGAATCGACAGCCCGAATTCACCTAACAACGCATGCGGCAGCATGCGCGGCATGTGCGCGGGACCGCCATTGCCTGCGCGTTGCACCTGCAGACCGGGAAGATCGAGATCAGGCAGAAACGGGCCGAAAGTGCCGCTGTCCACGATGACCTGCAGGCTCAGGGAGTCAACCTCCGGAACCACCAACACCGGACCGGCGCGTAGCGGGCGCGTTGCGGCTGCCATAAATCCAGCCATACCCGCAGTGATGACAGTGCGGCGCGAGGCGCGGCCGTTTCCTAATCCAAGATTCATTACAGCCACTCCAGCCATGGCTTGATGCCCGGGCCGTGGCAGTATGAACCTGAGTCATCCGGTCGGGGCCTTGTTCAAGCGATGCGCGTGCCGATTTACGCCGTCGGGGAGGTCACGCGGCCCAATTGATCGCGGGGGCCGTGTTCGCTGCGCACCTAGCCCGCGGTGTCCCGCGCCGGATCCGTCGACAGCCACGAATACGCCGTCCAGGAAGATCTTGTGAAAGTGCACGATCAGGTTCAGCGCCGAGCCGAAGCGCTGGATCAGCGTGACGGCACCGGCATGGTCGCTCGCGCGCGTGAGACCCGCCCGGGTCAGCAGATGACCCGAGATGGTGCGGTACACCGCGCCAAGCACGGCAGAGAGCACGACCGGACGCGTCGCCAGCAGGAAGCGCAGCGCCATCGGCAGCGACAGCACGCACTGCCTCAATGGACGCTCGGGCAACACCTCATCGGCCAGCAGCGCCGCCGTCTCGGCCATGCGCCGAGCACCACATGACGGGCAGAACCCGCGCTTCTTGCAGCTGAACGCCACGAGCTTCTCCGCGTGGCCGCGGAACGCAGGGTAGTGCTGCTCGACGAGTTGATACAGCAGCGTCGCTTGAGGTCGGTGCCGGCCATGACCGGTCGGATCGAGAAAGGGCGGCGCACGCGGTCGCCGCGCTCGGGCGACGACGGACATGGCGGGCGTCCCTGCGACGGGCGGGGACGCAACAGACTATGGCGTGACAAGCCGCCAGTGACCCGGCAAACCCGGCGTGCTCGATCAGAAATGCCGCGGCTCGCCGGCCGCCGGCCGCGTCGCACGATCATCGCCGTGGGCGTGTTCTTCTGGAGCGTGATGACCGTCGCCTGTGGGCGCGTAGTCCCGCGCCGTCTCGCGAACGTAGCCCTTCAGGTCGGCCGCCGCGGTCGCCGCACCCACCAGCGCCAGCAGGTAACCCAGCCGCTGTGCCCAGTGCAACGGCGCGGTCGCCGCGGCAGTCGGCAACTGGCCGGCATCGATGCGCTCGGCGAGTTCGGCGAGCACCGTGGCGACCTGATCGAGCCCGCCCGCGTGATCGGCGTAGCCCACCAGGTCGACGGCTGTCGCCTCGGGCGTCGATACGCGGATCTATCCACGTGGCGTGTTCAGGCGAACGACCGGGACATCCTCGACGCGCTTGCGCGCGACGAACGCCACGCGGACCTTGCCGCAGGCAATCGGCCGGCTTGCCAGTGTGCATAGGAAACGTCCGCGAACAAGGTCTTCGCAGGGTCGCACCGGCGCTTGCCAAAGTCGAAATCGAGACCAGGAAAACTCACGATTTCTCCCAAACCGATCAATACGTTACGCCCGCCTCGCCCACTGACGTCCGGACACTACCGGGTCGAAACGTGAACGAAACGGCGACCCGGACATCCGGGCCGCCGCGCAGATCGTTATCAGGAGTGACGAGGGCGCTGCTAGCGCGCAATCAGCCCCGTCGCCGTGCCCGGTACGCCTTGCAGGGTCTCGCCGCGTGCGAGGCTACCATCAGCGCGAACGGTGAACAGCTGAATCGTGCCGATCGGCGGGTTCAGCGACGCGAGCGTGCGGCTGTTGCCGGACAGCGCGAGGTCGGTCGGACCGCTGCCCGGACCGACGTCACCGGTGATGCCGCCGGGCGTCAGCAGGCTGAGCGCACCGTGGCGCGTCACGCGGTAGCCGGAGACGTTGCCGCTGCCCGTATTGCTGGTGTAGGCGTAGTGCCCATTGCGCGTCACCACGACCCAGCACGCGGCCGACTGCGTGTCGGCGACCGAGCCGCTGATCAGCTCGAGCGGCCACTCGGCATCGTCGATGTCGTAGGACGACAACGCGCTGGCTCCGGCGGCGCCGCCGAAGGCCTCCGAGACGATCAGGTGGTCGCGCTTGTCGAACGCGAAGCCGAACGGTGTCATGC
>JANPDV010000529.1:0-2805 GCA_031431655.1 Gammaproteobacteria bacterium
GATCACCACCCGATACTGGTCGATGTGGTCACCGACCATATTCGCCACGGTGAGTACATGTCGCAGATCGGCCGAGCCATCCTCGTCGGGAGGGGTGCCCACGGCGATCATCAGGAACTCGCCGTGCCGCACCCCCGCAGCGCCGTCCGTGGAAAAGCGCAGCCTGCCGGCAGCCGAGTGTCGACGGATGAGAGCCTGCAACCCAGGTTCGTGAATCGGCACCTCGCCTGCGCACAGGAGAGCGATCTTCGCCGCGTCTATATCGACGCAGACGACATCGTTACCGGCATCGGCAAGGCAGGCGCCTGTAACGAGCCCGACGTAGCCGGACCCAAATATCGTGACTCGCATTTTACTGCCGTTCCCCGCTCACCGAAGACTCACTATCCCCGCAAGCGTAGACATAGTTCCCGCAGTGAAGCGCGACACGGCGCACACTCCTTGACTGCGCATGGCCCGACAGCGGGCGATCGTACCGAGAACCGCGGCTCGGGAGCTATCGCGCCACTTTTCGGGGAGGAAATGCCGCGATGGTCGCAGGCGGGGCCGACGGACCGTGACTGGTCCAGACAAGATCGTGAATACGGTCCGCAGGGCTGTACTCAACCACCATGGCTCGAAGAATGCGCACGACTTCGGGGCAATCGAAGGCTTTGAGGGCGATGAGGATCTCAGCCAGAAGGGCCTCGACCTGCGCCCACGGCAACGAGTGCTCCATTGCCCGCATGATCATTGGGTGATCGGTACCCGAAACATTGCTGCCGATCAGCAGCTCCTCGTAGAGCTTCTCGGCGGGACGGAGCCCTGAGTACTTGATCTCGATATCACCATCCGGATTGCTCTCGTCGCAGACGGTGAGACCCATCAGGTTGACCATGCGCCGGGCCAGATCGTCGATTCGCACGGGCTTGCCCATGTCGAGTACGAAGACGTCTCCGCCCCGTGACATGGAGCCCGCCTGGATCACCAGAGAAGCGGCCTCCGGAATCGTCATGAAGTAACGGGTGACGTCCGGATGCGTCACCGTGATCGGGCCGCCCTTGGCGATCTGCTGCTGGAACAACGGAACGACGGAGCCGGACGAAGCGAGGACATTGCCGAACCGGACCATGCAGAACCGTGTCTTGTGGCTGCGCTCGTGCATGGCCTGCAGCACGATTTCCGCTGCGCGCTTGGTCGCACCCATCACATTGGTCGGGTTGACCGCCTTGTCCGTCGAGACCAGCACGAAAGTCTCAACCTTCGCGTCCAGCGCCGCTTCGGCGGTAGCCCAGGTCGAGACGACGTTGTTGTGTACGCCCTCGACCATGTTCTCCTCGACGATCGGCACGTGCTTGTATGCCGCGGCGTGATAGACGGTCTGGACGCCGAATGCAAGAAGCACCTCGCGAACCCGATCGCGGTGGTGGGCATTGCCCAGCAATGCGCTGACCTCGACGTTCAAGTCAAGCTTCTGCACCATGCCCAGCAACTCGTGGTGCACTGTATACAGCGCGAGCTCGGACATCTCGAACACAACGAGGTGACGTGGACGCAACTGCAGGATCTGGCGACAGAGTTCCGAGCCGATCGACCCGCCTGCGCCCGTCACCATGACGACCTTGCCGCGAATGCAGCTGTCCATCAACTGGGGATTCGGCGGCACCGTGTCTCGACCGAGCAGGTCCGCAACGTCAACCTCCCGGATCTCGTCGAAGCGAGCCTTGCCCGACACGATGTCCGACATCTCGGGAAGCGAACGGACATGCAGGCCGAAGGGCTCCAGCCACCCCAGGATGTCGCGCTTCCGCCGGCGCGAGGCGGAAGGGAGAGCCAGCAGGACGCCGGTGATCTCACGTTCGCGAACTAACGGCAATAGCGCCTGGGGCGCGATCACCTCGATGCCGTTGATGATGCTGCCCTGCAGAGCACGCTTGTCGTCGACGAACACCACGGGCTGGCACTGGCCGCCTCCCATGAGCGCAGCCGACAATCGCGCACCAGCGTCACCGGCGCCGTAGATGGCGACCCGCTCGGCACCGGTGCCGATATGGGAGTTGAATAGATGTCGCGCAAGCAGACGACTGCCCGCCGCATACACCAGAGCGTTGATGCCGTAGATGAAAACCACGGCAAGCGACACATGCTCCGCGGCGAAAAATGCATTGAAGACCGCCAGCACAGCGACCGAAACCAGCACCCCGGTGAGCACGGCATACAAGGCCCGCGGCCCGAGAAACCTGACGACCGCGCGGTAGAGTCCGAGCCGTGCGAAGACAGGAATCGTCGACGCCACACCGAGAAACGCAAGCGCCTGGTATCCCGCAAGGTCCGGCGCGATCGTGCCCTGTTTGAGCGCCAGGGCAGACCATAGGGCGGCGGGAATCATTGCGACGTCCGCCAGAAGCATGATCAACTGCTTCACGAGACGGGGCAGATGTACCATACGACGGGACATCAACATATAGGAATGAGAGGCGGATCGGCGGCTCACGGTGACCTCGACGCGCCCGGCGCGATTGCCTCAATAATCCACATTATGTCGTGGAGTTTACGCGAACCAGTAACGTATTACAGCGCGATGAATCGGACCTTTGTCACAACGGCCGCGACCGATCCGCGTTGACGTTGCCGCACCTCCAGCAGGCGTGGGCCAGTGACCCGAGCTCAAGGTCAGCTGAAAGCCCGTGACTCGCGGCCACGCACGGTCTTGATCGTTGGCGTCAGGGGGTAGTCGCCGCGCGTCGCGGCGACACGGGGAAGCCCCGTCGTGGCTCGCGGCCGGACTTTTCGAGCGCGGAGGGCGTGACCGGCACCGCCGCCGAG
>JANPDV010000530.1:0-1739 GCA_031431655.1 Gammaproteobacteria bacterium
AAACGCAGGAAATCGTCAAAGAAAGCGCGCACGCCGGCCTCGAGCCGCGGCGAGGTCATCATGCGCTGAACCTGTCGCCCGCGACCCCGCTCCGTATGCAACTCGCCACGCTCGGCAGCTGCCAGCAGTTCCTCGTCGGGCGAGGTGTTCCACAACAGGAATGACAGGCGCGAGGCCTTGGCGGAGCCTGTCAGCCGCACGGAACCCTTGCGATCGGGGTCAGGCTCGATTTCATCGATGATGAACAGGAATTGCGGCGCGGTAAGCATGCCGCCCAGCCCAGTGGCAATGCCCGCATAGAAATCCCCGGCTGCCTGTGTTCGAAGCCCGGCGGCGTCGACGGCGACGGCAAGCTCGGCGGGCGTTACGGCCCGGCGATAGAGCAAGTGGCCGACGCGACTGAAGAATCGTGTCGCGCACTCGCGGTCGGGAGCTGCCGGCGACTTCGGTTCGCAATCGAACATGGCGCGACGATTGTCCTGGTCGACCACCTGCTGCGCGACGGAGCGAGCCATCGCGTAGTACTTTTCGAAGCCGGAGGGCGTGACCCGTGCGCTGCGCGCGCCGACTGCCAGCAGTCCGGCGCTGCGCTGCAATGCGTCGGCCTGGCCAGCCACCGTGATCTGCGGGCCGAACACGTCCGCGATGACGTTGCGGTACTGCTCATTCGACAGGCGCCGCATCGCCGCGGCTTCGCCGACCGTCCTGGGTTCGGGTGGCGTGCACGCGGTGACGCCGAGCAGCGCCGCAATGGCGAGCAGCCCATGCAGTCCGACGCGCAGCAGATTCAGCGTTTCGATGCCTCCCCCTCAGGATGAATCACGAACGCCGCATAGGCGGTCACGTCGAAAGCGGCGGACAGGTGCGTGCATTGCCCGGTGACCGGATCGGGATAGCCGTCTGCGAGCTTGTGTGCCGCCGCGTACATCGCAGGGCAATTGTCGCCCGTCGATGTGTGTCCAACCATGCCACCCACGTAGTAGAGGAATTCGTCCATGTCGTAGTAGCCGGTGACCATGCCTTTGGCGGTCGCGCCATCCGGCGCGATCTCGAGCCGCAGACCCATATCGCGAATCGCCGGGTGCATGAAGTTGTAGTTTCCATAGAACGGCAGTCGCACATCACCGCGCTCGGTCGTCAATACCCCGTTCCGGATCGCCCCCTTGAGCGAATCGCCATATCGCGGTCGGCCGCCCGACTGATCGATGTTGTAGCTGGAAAACGGCAGCGGCCTGCCGGTGCCATCCAGCGCGAACTGGTTGACCGAGCGGTAGAAGGTGACCGTAACCTGCGGGGAATTGCGCGGGTCCGTGACGCCGCTGATCTCCAACAGCGTCATGCCCAGGCCACTGGTGCCGCGGCCTTCATGGGCGTTCAGTTCCGGCAGTCCGCCCTTGCGGAAGCCATAGACGCAGCCGAGCAGGCGGTAGAGCTGGTTGTCGATGCCGGCTGTACCGTCCGGGTGCGTAAAGTTCTCGTGCGGGCAGGTTTTTGGTGTGGCGCGGCCATCGGTGTTGCCGTCGAGATCGACCCCATACGAGTAACGGCCCTCGACAACGCGCATCGGCGGATCCGTGACGGCCGTCGGACTCAGGCAGACATTCTCGCCGTTCGGACCGCGTCGCATCGCCGTTGGCATACGGTTCAGCTGCTGCGTCAGGCCGTTGTTGGTGAGACGCGCACGGTCGGACCGGGAAAGGCTTCGCCACCACACTTCATCGTTGCTCGCGGCGAGTCCT
>JANPDV010000531.1:0-1881 GCA_031431655.1 Gammaproteobacteria bacterium
AAGGCCTGCGTCTGCTGATCGGACAGGCCCCGCAGCGCGCGATCGCCCGCGCCGTTGATCGTGACCCACAGTACGCCGACGTCCTTCGCAGAGCCCTTCAGCGGAAAAGCTCGTTCGATATCCCCGTCGGTCCACAACCCCGGCGCAAGACCATCGTCTTCCCAGTACGGTGCGAGCACTTCAAAGAACACCTGGGTAACCTGAACGTAAGGCAGTGCCCGAATGATCTCGGCCTGCAGGGGCGGTGCCGCCGGAGTCAGACGGATGTCCCGCAGCGTCGAGAATGGCACGGTGCAGAGCGCGAAACGGCCGCTGATCCGCTCCCCGCCGGCGCAGCGCACGACGACGCCCCCGCGCCCCTGCTCGATCCCGACCACGCGAACATTCAGTCGGACCGGGCGAGCGAGCCGTGCCGCCATCGCCTCCGGCAGCCGCAGCATGCCGCCGGTCACGTAGTCGAACGACCCGCGCTGGTAGGCCGTGCGCAGGAAATGGTTGTAGCGCAGCTGGCCCAGCGCCGAAATGCTGCGCAGGTCTTCGGCGTAGTTGCCGATCGCGATGAACTTCAACGCCTCCTCGGAGGCGCCGATCGACCGGAAGTAATCCAGCAGCGGCACGTCATAGGCAGCCATCTCGGGCGTGAGCCAGTGCTCCAGCGACGTCAGTGGATCCTTGAGTTCGAGGTAGTGACGTTCGAGCTGGAACGGCAGCAGGTGCCGCTCGCGGGGTGGGAGCGGATTCGCAGGCGAGTCCTTCCACGCGTCGCTGCGGATCAGCGTCCGGCCAAGCGCCAGCGACCGCCGGTTCCACGGCGGGTCGGGCTTGTAGAGTTTCAGGCCGAGACGCGCGACGGCATCGCGCACGCGCGCATGCATCGGCCCGACCTGCGCGCCGCCAGCTTCCGGCCGTCCGTCCACGTCATCGAGGGTGTAAACGCGGCCGCCGACCCGCGAGCGGCCCTCGACAACCACGACCCGCAGGCCCTGTTCTTCCAGCAGCATCGCCGCATGCAGGCCCGCAAGCCCTGCGCCGATGACGACGACGTCGGCGCTGTCACGCGCACTGGCCACGGCGGGCAGTGGCGACACGATTGCCGCGGCCGCCAGCCCCTGCACCGCTCGGCGACGGGAAACGCGCGACCGGTCGTTCACTCGCGCGTGCCGCTTGTCATCGGCAGGCTAAGGTCGCGCCGGCCCAGCGCGCCGGGACCTGGCAGCGCCTGCGAGCGTGCGACTCGGGTGCGTCGCGCAGCTGGGCATCGAGGAAATCGACTACCACCCTCGCCAGCAGGCGCGCCTGCGCGGGCTGGGGCGGTGTCGGCTTGGGCGCGCAGGCCAGGCCACCGAGATAGTGATCCATGCCGTCGACGACCAGCAGTGTCTTGTCGCCAGGGGCCGCGGTATCGAATGCGCGCGCATGCAGGCGCCAGTCGGGCCACATCGAGCTGAAGTCCTTCGTGCCGGTGGCGACCAGCATCGGACGGTCGATCGACTTCGCGGACGCATCGTCGATGAAATCCGCCATCGGAGCCGGCGGAGACCACGCAACGATCGCGCGAACACGAGCGTCACCGGCCATCGTGATTCGCCCGCTGCCATCGCGCGCGTACATTCGCGCGCCACCGAAAGCCTGCGCGACTGCGCCACCGTAGGAGTGGCCCATGACGACCAGCCGGGACGAATCAAATGCGGGCGCACCGGCAGGCAACAGGGCGGCGATCTCAGGCAGCCGGTCGATGACGGCGCGCACGTCAGCCCGGCGCGCAGGCCACGTTGTTGCGCCCGGCGGCGGCTGCGACGGAGCTGGCGCCCGGTGCAGATGGGCAGGCACGAGCACGGCGGAGCCGGCGTCGGCGATGCGGGCCAGCAGCACCGCAGCACG
>JANPDV010000532.1:0-1608 GCA_031431655.1 Gammaproteobacteria bacterium
GGCCGGCCAGTTGCTCCGGATAGCGCGCGCCCTGGGCAATCATGTCCTCGAGCGCGTTCTGCACGAACGGCTGCTCGTCCATCGACAGCAGCGCCGGATGCGCGTCCAGGGTCAGTTCCAGCAAGGTGGTGCCGGAGCGCGGGAACGCCACGATGAACACGGGCGATTCGGCCAGCGGCGGCGCGTCCGGGTCCTGCCAGCGGGCCACGTCTTCTGCCTCGGCGCCGAAGCGGGTGATCACCATTGTCGGCGCGCCGCGCAGCATCGTGGCCGGCGAGGCCTGCACGATCGAGGCCTGCTGCGAGGCATGCGCTTCACGCAGCACTTCGAAGGCGTCCTGGTAGCGACCGAGAGCGTCCAACGATTTTGCCAGCGGAAACAGCTGGAAGTGCCGTGCTTCGAACGCCGCCGGCTCACCCAGAGCCTGGCGATACAGCACCGAAGCGCGCTCGTGCTCGCCCGAGCGCTGCGCCAGCACCGCTTCGACCAGCCGCAGGTCGCGCTGCTCGCTGCGCGAAACCGCAAGGCTGCGGGCGCGCTGCAGCAGCGCGGCCGCGTCGTCGACGCGATTCATGCGTTCCAGCATCTTGACCAGCGTGGCGCTGGCGGCCGCACCGGGTTCGGGATCGGCGAGCGCTCGCGCCAGCGCCTGCTCGCTGCCGGCCGAGTCGCCGAGGTTCATCAGCAGGAATGCGATCTCGGCGAGCTGCGCGCTGCTGAGGCTGCCCCACCGTGCCCAGGCGGCGAGCGCCGCCAGCGCGTCGTCGGTCTGCAGGCTTTCATGACAGGCCCGGGCCAGCGCGATGTGGATCTCGGCGTCGTCCACCGCGAGTGCGGCGGCGCGCTGCAGCACCGCCCGTGCCGATTCGAGGTCCTGGCGTTCGAGGTGCGTCAGCCCGAGGTTGTAGAAGAAATCTGCCGAGGCCTCGCCCAGTTGCGCGGCCCTGGCAAATGCAGGCAGCGCCTCGTCGGGGCGATGGTCCGCGCGGCGCGCGCTGGCGAGATTCACCCAATGGGCCGGCTCGTCAGGCTGGTCGCGTGCGAGATCGGAAAACACGCTCTCCGCTTCGCCGGGGCGATCGAGAAACAGCAGCGACAGGCCAAGCGCGACGCGCACGTCCGGATTCTGCGGATCATCCGCCAGTGACGCGCGTGTCAGCGCTTCGACGCCCGCGTAGTCTCCAGCGCGCAGGCGCTCGGCCAGCTCGGTTAGCAAGTCAGCCTGCCGCGATGTGATCCGTCAACTGCGCCGCCCACGTTGGCTCGAACTTGGGGGGGGCGACCGCACCGGGGCGCGCATCTGATTGACGATTTCTTCGGTCGCCTTCTTCTCCGCTTCCAGGTCCGCGCGGGTCCTGCAAGTTACCTTGGCGATGCGCGAGCCGGTCGGAACCGAGCTCCGGCAAACCCTTTGCTGCATGAAGCTCGCTGCCGTCGAGTCCGTGGGCGGCTTGGACGGAACTTCCGAGGATCGCGCCACGGAAGCCGAAAGTGCAGTGGCGACGCAGATCGCCGGCCAGAACCAGTGCCGGCTCGACGAGGGCTGGCGAAGCATGGCAGGGCCTCGTAACCGTTTGGTGAGATGCCCTATTACAGCGCCGGCGCGGC
>JANPDV010000533.1:0-21457 GCA_031431655.1 Gammaproteobacteria bacterium
TGAAGTCGTTGCCGAGAGTGATCGAGCCGACGGCGATGGTCGGGCGGCCCGCGAGCCGGCGCACCCAGGCGGCGAGGCACGGGTCGCTGCCCGGGAATGCAGGCTCACCGTAGCGGCGCGCGCTGCAGTGGAACAGGTCGACGCCGGCGTCCGCCAGCGGCCCCACGATGCGCGCAAGCTCTTCGGGCGTCTCTGCGATGCGCGCGCCGTAGTCGAGCTGCTTCCACTGCGACAGGCGGAACGACAGCACCAGGCCATCGCCGGCCTGCCGCCGGCACTCGCGCACGAGTTCGAGCGGGAAGCGCAGTCGGCGCTCGAGGCTGCCGCCGTAGTCGTCCTCGCGCTGGTTCGTTGCCGACCAGAGGAATTGGTCGGGCAGGTAGCCGTGCGCGCCGTGGAGCTCGACGCCGTCGAAGCCGAGGTCGCGCGCCGCTGCGGTGGCGCGGCCATAGCCCGCGATCGTGTCCTCGATGTCGGCGATCGTCATGGCGTGCCCGTGCGGGCGGCCAGGCCCCGCGAGGCCCGAGGGGCTGAGCCGCAGCGGCGGCGGCTCGAGGCTGTCCGGCATGCCGATGATCGAGGGATCGAACGCTCCGACGTGCCAGAGTTGCGCGAAGATCGCGGCGCCGTTCGCGTGCACCGATGCGGCGACGGCGCGCCATCCCTGCAGCGCGCTCGCCCCGAAGAATCGCGGCACGCGGGCACCGAAAGCGCCTGCGGGATCGGGCGGTGTGCCTTCCGTGATGATCAGGGCTGTGCCGCCCGCCGCCCGCCGTGCGTAGTAGTCCGCGATCTCGCGTGTCGGGACGCCATCGGGGGCCCACTCCCGCGTCATTGGCGCCATGACGACGCGGTTGCGGAGCTCGAGCCCGCGGCAGCGGAACGGACTGAACAGCGTCGGAAACGCCGTCACGCCGTCCGCCGCCACGACGGTGGTCAGCTCAGTTCGCGCCGAAGCGGTAGCCGACCGACACCCCGTAGTACCGCGGCTGCCCGCCGTACGCCTGGTAGCCGAGGCCGAGCGAGCGGATGTCGACGAACTCGGTGTTCTGGAGGTTGCGTCCGAAGGCCGCGAAGTTCCAGGCGCCGAGGTCGTAGTTGATGCTCGCGTCGAGCAGTCCGAACGCCTTCTGCCGCAGCGCGACCGTGTTGCGGAAGTCGGTGTCGTACTCCGGGCGGTACGAGTAGGCGACGCGCGTCGAGAGCTCGCCCTCGCCGACGTTCGCCGTGTAGGTCACCGCAGCATTCGCGGTCCAGGGTGCGAGCTTGTCGAACTCCAGATCGGTCGGGACGGTCTTGTCGCCGCACGGGGGGCAGGTCACGCCGAGCAGCTCGTCGTACTTCGCGTCCGTCTTGCCGTAGCTCAGGTCGACGCGCAGCGAGTCGATCGGCAGCCACGATGCGTCGACCTCGAAGCCCTTGATCGTCGCCTTGCCGGCGTTGGTCAGCGTCGAGATCGACGGTACCGAGTTCAGCACGGTGGCCGTGCGCTGGATGTCGGTGTAGTCGGCGTAGAAGATCGCGACGTTGGTCCGCAGGCGCCGATCGAGCCAGTCAGCCTTGAAGCCGAGTTCCGCCGAGGCGTTGGTCTCCGGATTCGCGGGAGTGCGCAGCACCTGCGGGCTGCCCGTGCGCGCGTTGTAGTTGCCGGCGCGGTAGCCTTCCGAGTAGCTGAGGTAGAAGTTCATCGCCTCCGTCGGCTGATACTTCACTACGACGCGCGGCGAGGTGTTGCTCCAGCTGCGCGAATCGTCGATGTACGCCAGCGCGTCGCAGCCTGTCGGTGTGTTTCCGCAGCTGACGAGCGGCCGCAGCGAGATGTCTTTATCGTCCTGCGTGTAGCGCAGTCCGGCAGATGCCGACCACTGTTCGTTGAAGCGGAAGTCGACGTTCGCGAACGCCGCCTTGGAAACCGCGTTCTGCTTCCACGGCGAGTCGAAGTAGGTGATCAGGGTGGAGGTGTTGGTGCGTTGCTCGCGCAGCTCGCGCACGTCCGCGTTCGCGTCGATCCAGAAGGCGCCGAGCAGCAGCTCGAGGTTGTCGCCGACGGGGAAGTTGTAGCGGGTCTCGATGCTGGCCTGGTCCGCCTTCTCGACGTTGTTCGGGAACACGAGCGTGTCGAACGGGTCGCCGCTGACGTGCAGCGTCGCCTTGTAGGTCAGGTCGCGGTACGCGGCGATCGTGGTCCAGGTCCCGGGGCCGACCTGCCATTCGACCTCGCCGATTGCGTGCCAGGCTTCGATGTCCGTGTAGCCTGTCTGCCCGACGTTCGCCTCGTACTTGCCGGCAGTCGGCAGGAATCCCCACAGCCGCTGCTGGTTCTGGGTGATCGCGTTCTCCGGGAACACCGCCCGTGCGATACCGCCGCCGTCGTCGTACTTCTGGTATTGCGTCAGCAGCGTGATCTTGAGCTCGTCGCTCGGCGTGAATGCGATCGTCGGCCGCACGATGATGCGATCGGTGCCCGAAACCTTTCCGGTCGGGTGGCTCACGCCCAGGCCGCGGATGTTGTTGACGTTGCAGATCGCGCCGGCAGGGATCGGGGTCGGACAGGCCGGAACAGCGGAAAAACTGCCCTTGGTCGTGTTCTCGATCAGCCCGTCGTTCTTGCGCGTCATCACTGCGACGCGCCCGGCGACCTTGCCGGGCACCAGCGCGCCATTGAGCATCGCGTCGATGTTGTAGCCACTCGCGTTGGTGGCGGCGACCTCGACCCGCCCGGCGAACTCGTCCGTCGGTCGGCGTGCGCGCAGCAGCACAGCGCCACCCGAGGCATTGCGACCGAACAGTACACCCTGCGGCCCGCGCAGGATCTCGACGCTCTCGAGGTCGAACGCGTCCAGCACTGCGCCGGCCTGGTAATCGATCACCATGCCGTCCTGGATGATGTTGACGGGGGAATCGATCGAGCGCGTGCTGTTGGAGTTGCCGACGCCGCGGATCGAGAAGTTCGAGAATCCCGGGAAGGTTCCGACCGGGTCAAGCTGGGTGTTCGGCGACAACCGGCCTATTTCGATGACGTTCTGCAGCCGTGCCGCATCGACGATCGAACCCGAGATCGCGGACACGGCCATCGGTGTCTCGCGCAGGTTCTGTGCCGATGACTTGCGCTCGGCGGTCACGGTGACTTCCTCGAGGACACCGGTTTCCGGGCGGCTGCCCTGCGGTTCCGCGAATGCGGGCGTCGCGATCCCGAAAGTCACGGCCGCCGCGACTATCGCGTTGATGTCTTTTGTTCTCATCACAGCTTCCCCTCTATCTATTCTATTGACCCAGGACGACGGACTCAGAAATTCGAGACGCCGAGGCCGAGGCCGCCGTCGACCTCGAGCGCGACGCCGGTGACCCACTCGGCGCGGGCCAGGTACTCGATCGCCTCGGCGACCTCCTCGGCGGTTCCGATGCGGGCCAGCGCGTGATCGTTCGCGATCGCCTTGTAGCGCGCCTCGGACTGCTCGGGCGTGAAGAGGCCTGCGCGCAGGTTGATCTCGGTACTGACCGCGCCGGGCAGGATGCAGCTCACCCGGATCTGGCGCCGGCCGAGTTCCGCAGCCATGACGCGGCTCAGTCCCTCGACCGCTGCCTTGGTCGTCGCATACGGCGTGGCGCCCGGATATGCGCGACGGGTATGGGTCGACCCGAGGAAGAAGATTGCACCGTGCGTCTTCTCCAGCTGCGGGACGGCCATGCTGGAGAGCATCATCGCCGAGATCACGTTGGTTTCGAAGGCCTCCCGCAGGAAGACCTCGGTGTACTGGCCCACGGCCTGCCGGTACATGTTGCCGGCATTGTTGACGAGCACGTCGAGTCGGCCGCGGCCGTGCTCCACCGCAGCCGCGAGCATGGCCTCGCGATCGGCCTGCTTCGTCACGTCGCCGACGACGGCACGGCACGCCGCCCCGATCGACGTCGCGACCGACTCGATCTTGTCGCGCCGACGGCCGCTGATCGTGACCCTGGCGCCGTGCGCGGCGAACAGCCGCGCCGTGCCCGCGCCGATGCCCGTGCCGCCGCCGGTCACCAGTACGGACATGTCCTTCACTTCGCGCATCTCAGGCCGCCTCCACGACGTCCGCCGGTCGACCGCTGGCCCAGAGGGCCGCGCGCCGCAGCAGCCGCCGATGGATTGGATGCTGCAGCGAGGCCGCATCGTGCCCCAGGGAATCGTAGACCGCACGTCCATTCCCGTAACGGTGCGTCCACACTGCGGGCTGGCGCGTAGAACCCGGCGCCGCCGTGCTCTCGACCCAGCCGCAGACCTCGACGCCCGGTGCCAGGCGCAGCTGCGAGTAGGCCTCGTCGGTCAGCTCGAAGCCTTCCAGTCCGTGCGCGAGCGCCTGCCGGCCGTCGAGGTGTACGCGAACGGGCCCGAGCGGCGGGTGGAACGAGGTGCCCCAGGTCCAGGCGCCGCCGAGGACCTCGCCCCACTCCTGCCAGTCGTCGAAGCAGATGCTCGCCGTGTGCAGGCCCAGCAGGCCGCCACCCGCGCGCACGTGGCCCGCGATCGCCCGGCGTGCTGCCTCAGGCAGGGCGAGCGCCCAGCGCGCGCGGTCCGGCGCGTATTTCTCGTGCTGCGTCATGCTCCACCGCAACGCGTAGACGACCAGCAGGCTCGAAGGATCGGCGGACAGTGCCGCCAGCACTTCGTCGAGCTGCAGGCTCGCGCGTGCGGCAATGCCGGCTTCGCCGATGATCGCGGCGAGCGCGCCCGCCGACTCCTCGAACGGGTGGTAGATGCCGCCGGTATAGATGATCGCGTTGCCTGCCATGTCCGGTGCCTGCGCGTCGCGCTGTCGGGCGGTTCAGTCAACCTTGCGCGGCAGCTGCAGCAGCACGCTGTGTGCGACGCCGCCGTCGACGACGAGCTGGTGCCCGGTGATGTAGGCGGCCTCGTCCGAGGCGAGCCAGAGCACCGCATTCGCGATGTCCTCAACGCTGCCGAGCCGGCGCAGCGGCACGGCGCCGCCGCGCAGCGCGCGCACCTTGGGATCCGCGTAGATCGGCGTCGACATGCCGCCGTCGATGAAGCCCGGCGCGACACAGTTGACGCGGATGCCCCGCGGCCCGAGTTCGAGCGCGAGATGCTCCGTCAGGTTCGCGACGGCGGCCTTGGTCGCCGGATAGGCGCCCGCACCAGGCCCGGGGTTCAGCGCGTTGATCGAGCTCATGTTGATGATGACGCCGCTGCCCCTGTCGACCATGCGCAGCGCCGCCTCGCGCGCGACAATGTAGGTGCCGTTCAGATTGACCTCGACGACCTTGCGGAAACTGGCGACGGTCTGCTCGATCAGCGGGCCGAAGCGCACGATGCCGGCGTTGTTGACGACGAGGTCGGGCACGGCGCCGAACGCGTCGAACGCGGCCCGCACCTCGTCTTCGGCCGCGACATCCGCGCGCAGCGCGACGTGCCCGTTGCCCGGCAGCTTCCGTGCCAGCGCCTCACATTCCCCGGCATCGAGGTCGAGCACGCCGACGCGATAGCCGTCGCGCGCGGCGCGCTCGCAGATCGCGGCGCCGAGACCCTTGGCGCCTCCGGTGACGATCGCGGTCCTGATCATGCGTATTGTGCTCCTGCAAAGACGATGGGATAGACGCCCCAGTTCGGGCGCGCGGTATAGGTTGCCCGCTGCGGCGGGTTCGCGGGATCAGGCGCGGCGCCGGCTACGAGCAGCGCGCGCACCAGCATCGTCACGATGCCGAAAGAGTGTGTCGCGGGATCCGCGCCGCCCTTCGGCACGACCCCGCCGTCGAGGTCGCGCCCGAGGCAGGTGTGCACGCCCGTGCCGAACGTGAGGCCGAAGGGCTCGTTACCGGCCGCGACCGCGCGATGCGGGTTGAAGAAGTCGGCGTCCTCGCCGAACACGTCGCGCGAGCGGTTGGCGGTGTACAGGTCGATTTCGACGCGGTCCCCCGTCGTCGCCTCTGCGCCGTTCGCGAGGCGTACCGGGCAGACGGGCCTGCGCCAGGCGACCGGGCTCGCCGGGTGCAGGCGCAGGCTCTCGTGCACGCAGCGCTGCAGGAAGAACGGATCCTGCGAGAGACGCTCGCGATCCTCCGGGTGATCCGCGCGCCAGCCGAAGACGTTGTGCATCGCATGGATCATCGAGTTCGACGTGCTGTGCGAGCCCGCCTGCAGGTAGAACGCGATCTCGCGGCACAACAGGTCGGGCGGCAGGTCGACGCGTTCCTCGTTGCGCAGCAGCACCGTGAGCACGTCGCGCGGCAGCGCGTCCTCGTCGATCTCGCCGCACGCGTGCCGCGCCAGCAGCGCCTCGCGACGCGCGATCGACGGCTTCAGGAACCGCGCCTCGAAGACGCGCAGCGCCGCGCGCACCTCGGAGCGGACCTGCTCCTTGTCGCGCGTCGAGTGCACGAGCGTGGCGCCCTCGCTGAAAGTCTTGACGAGCTCGAGCAGCTCGGCGGTCTCCGCCGGCGAGCGCTCCGGGCGGTCGATGCCGGCGAAGTCGGCGGTCAGGTTCATCGTGATCCGCACGCCGAAGTCGACCAGGTCGCAGCGGCCCGCCGCGACCGTCGGCGCCAGCACGTCGGCGAGCGCGCGCGGGAAGACCTCGGTCTCGTAGTAGCGGAAGAAGCTGCGGCGGAACACGCGGAACTCGAGCATGCGGCGCACCCGATGTGCCTCGCCGTGCAGCGTCAGGAGCGTGCCCTCCATGATCACCTTGCCCTCGTCGTACAGCGACTGGGCGAGGTGCTCGTTGCGCAGCGCCGCGAGCGCGTCGGGTATCCGGTTCAGCGTGATGGTCGCCATCGGATCGTGCCTCCCTCAGGGGTCCCGCTCGTCGATCGGCGCGGCGCGCGGCTTCGCGGCGCCGCTGGCGACGTCGCGGCCCAGGCGCGCCCCGTAGGTGCTGACGCGCCAGCCGGGTGGGTCGCCGGCGCGCGCCGCCGGGGTCAGGTCGATTTCGCGGCCGCCAAGGAACACGTGCTTCAGCCGCGCGCGATCGCCGAGCACCGTGACGTCCCGAGAGGGATCGCCGTCGACGACGAGCAGGTCCGCGAGCCGCCCCGACGCGACCTCGCCGACCCGGCCCTGCATTCGCATCGCAAATGCGTTCGCCTGCGTCGCGCACTGGATCGCCTGCAGCGGCGTCAGGCCGAGGTCGCGCACGAACACCTCGAGCTCGCGGTAATGCCAATCGCCGTAAGGCGTGATCGAGAAGCCGCTCTCGCTGCCGCAAAGCAGGGGCACGCCGGCGTCGTAGGCACGGCGCAGCATCGCGGCGCTGTCGGCGATCTCGCGCCGGAACATCTCGCGCACCATCGGGTCGGCGCCGATCCTGGCACCGTAGTCGGCGAGGTTCGCCTGGAACGTGAACGTCGGCATCACCGGCGTCCTGGCGGCCACCAGCGCCTCCAGCGCAGGCTCGTCCATCAGCGTCGCGTGCAGGATCAGGTCGAAACCCGCGGCGACACAGTCGATGATCGAGTCGGCGCCGCGGATGTGGCCGACGACCGGAATGCCGAGCTCGTGCGCGGTGTCGCAGACGAGCTTCAGCTCGTCGCGCGACCAGCTCTTGACCTCGCCGCGCAGCGGGTGGCGCGGCACGAGCCCCGTCACATGGACCTTGATCCAGTCGGTGCCGTTCTTGATCTGCCGCCGCACCTCCGCGACGATCTCCTCGCGTCCCGACACCACCTTGCCGTAGCCCATCACGCCGCGGTCGGGAATCAGCCGGCCGGCGGTGCCGCCGACGCTGGTCCAGAGGGCGTACGAGCCGCAGGAGATCCGCGGTCCGTCGACGATGCCGGCCTCGATTGCGTCGCGCAGGTCGACGCCGATCTCGAAGATCGAGTCCGCGTCCATGATCCCGGTCACGCCGGCCTGCAGCACCTTGCGCGCGTTCTGGGCGGCGACGATTGCGGCGAGCCCGTGGCGGCGGTGGAAGAACAGCTCGTCGTTCGAGTTCGGCTCATCGAAGCTGATGTGGCAGTGGCCGTCGATGAGCCCGGGCATGACGGTGAGGCCGTGCGCGTCGAGTCGGCGCAGGTCCGTCCGTTTCGCGGCCGCCACGTCGGCCGCTGCGCCGGTCGCGGCGATACGCTCGCCCTCGACCAGCACCGACTCCTGGCGCGGCGCCGCACCCGTACCATCGATGACCCTGCCGTTGACGATCAGCAATCCGTTCACGGTTTCGTCCTCACTGCGACGTCTTCATTGGCGCAGCAGCCTGCGCGCGTTGTCGGCGAGCCAGGCCGGCGCGTCGATGGCCTTGCCGCCGGACGGCTGGTCCCAGCCGGCGAAATTGGTTCCAAGTACCAGGCGGTCGCGGCCGACCACGTTCTCCAGCAACGCGAGCGAGGTCGCGCTGTGCACGTGATTGTCGAACCAGAGCCGCCGCAGCCGCGTCTCGAACGCGCCCGGCTCGCGCAGCGCCGCGGTCGACCAGGGCCGTTTCAGCGCCGCCTCGACGAAGCGGCCCAGCAGGAAGGCGATGGCGCCGCCGCCGTGGCTCACGCAGATGTCGAGGCGGGGATGACGGTCGAGCACGCCGCCGTAGATCAGCGTTGCGACGGCGATGGTCTCCTGCGCCGCGAAGCCGATCAGCAGGTCGAGGTCGAAGCGGTCGACAGCCGGGTAGGCCGGGGGCCCGTCGATGCCGGCAGGTGCCGGGTGCAGGAACAGCGGCACGTCGAGCTCGACGCATCGTCGGTAGAGCGGATCGAGCGCGGGCGAGTCGAGCGGAATCCCGAACTCCGTGCCGACGTACGCGCCCCACAGGCCGAGATCCTGCACGGCGCGCGTCAGCTCGGCGGCGGCGTCCGCCGGCGACTGCATCGGCAGTGCTGCGAGTCCCGCGAGACGGTCGGGGTGTCGCCGCACGAGTGCGGCGAGCACGTCGTTGTGGCGGCGGCAGAAGTCGACGGCCGAGCGTGCGTCGACGTGGTGGAAGTACGTCAGCGGGTTCGGCGACAGCACCTGGAAGTCGATCGCCGCGCGCTCCATCGCCTGCAGGCGCAGCTCGACATTCATGAAAGGACTGCCGCGATAGCGCACGCCATGCAGCTGGTAGCCGCCGACGCGGAACAGCGGTCGTCCGTCCGGCGCCGATGTGAGCTCGGGGCCGTGCTCGCCGGCGCAGCCGAACGTCTCCTCGAGCACCGCGTGCGCGTGGATGTCGATGCTTCGTGCCGTCGCGATCGACATCAGGTGGGACTCTGCACGACGCCGCCGTCGACCGCGAGGAAGGTGCCGGTCACGAAGCTCGCGCGCTCGGAAGCGAGGAAGACGATAACGTCGGCGATCTCCGCGGGTTCGCCGAGTCGGCCGATGGGGACGTTGCGGACGATTGCGGCCTCGGCGTCGGCCGCGCTGACTGCGGGCGCGCCGCCCGTGCCCGACGCGCGAGCACGCGACTCGAGCATCTGCGTGACGCGGTCGGTGCGGGTCCAGCCCGGCCCCACCGTGTTGATCAGCACGTTGTCCCGGGCCACTTCACTCGCGAGCGTCTTGGCCCAGCCCGCGACGCCGAGCCGCAGCGCATTCGACAGCAGGATATCGGCAATCGGCTGCTTGACCGAGTAGGACGAGACGTTGACGACGCGTCCCCAGCGCTGGCGCCGCATGTGCGGCAACACCGCGCGGGTCGCGCGCACCGCCGACATCAGCGTCAGGTCGAACGCGCGCTGCCAGTCGGCGTCGGTGACCTGGTCCGAGCGGCCGGGCGGCGGGCCACCCGCATTGTTGACCAGCACGTGCACCGTGCCGAAGTGATCGACGGCGCGCGCGACGAGCGCGTCGACCTGCGCGGCGTCGGCGACGTCACAGGGCAGGCTCAGCACTTCGACGCCATGGCGCGCGCGCAGTGCCGCGGCAGTCGCCTCCAGCGGCCCGGCGCGCCGCGCGCACAGCGCGAGCTTCGCGCCTTCGCGTGCGAAGGCTTCCGCCACGGCGCGGCCGATGCCGGCGCTGGCGGCGGTGACGAGCACGATCCTGTCCCTGAGTCCGAGATCCATCGCGCGATGCTCAGCTGCGCGGCGGCTGTTCCAGCTGGCGCCGGTACATGCCGAGGTCGAAGTAGTCGCGCCAGGCGCGAATCAGCCCGGACTCGATCTCGAAGATGCCCATCAGCGGCAGGCTGATGTCGCGCCCGCCTAGACGGAAGTCGTCGACGCGCTCGGTCAGCACTTTGTTGCCCGATTCCGCCAGCGCGAGCAGCTTCCAGTCCACCCACTCGAAGCCGCCCTTGCCAAACAGGTAGCTGCGCACGGCCTCGCGGCCGCGAATCGGCTCGACCGGCATGTTGTGGTAACACACGTCAGGATGCAGGTGCGCGATCACGCGGTCCAGATCGTTGGCGTTCCAGGCCGCGATGAACGCGCGCACGATCGCGCCCGGCGAGCGCTCCGGATCGGGCACCGCGCGCGCTGCGCCGTTCATCACCCGAGCAACACGGGATAGGTGGCCCAGGCCTCGCGCGCGACATTCGCCTCGCGTGCTGGCGGGTTCGCGGGATCCGGGCGGACGTTCGCAGCGATCAGGGCGCGCGCGAGCAGCGTGATCGTGCCGTACTGGTGCGTCGCCGGATCCGTGTTCGCCTTCGGGAGATCCCCGGCGGCGAGGTTTCGGCCCAGGCACGTGTGAATGCCGACGCCGAAAGTGATGCCGAAGGGCGGCAGCACGCCCGGCAGCGCGCGGTAGGGATTGAACTCGGCGGCATCGGGCCCGAACGTGGCGACCTGACGGTTGGCGTGGTACAGGTCAATGACGACTTCGTCGTCGCCCTGCACGGTCTCACCGGTCGGGATGTGTACCGGGCACATCGGCTTGCGCTTGGCCACGGGGCTCGAGGGGTGCAGGCGCAGGCTCTCGTGCACACAGCGCTGCACGAACAGCGGGTCACGCTTCAGCTTTTCGGCGTCCTCGGTGTGCTTCGCAGTCCAGGTGAACATCTCGTGCATCGCATGCGTCAGCGAGTGCACCGACGTGTGCGCGCCGGCGAGATAGTAGAAGGCCGTCTCGCGCAGGATCATGTCGCGCGGCAGGTCGATCCCGTCCTCATTGCGCAGCAGCACAGTAAGGATGTCCCGCGGCAGCTCGGTCTCGGCGATCTCGCCGTTGCGGAAACGGTCGACCAGCGCCTGGCGGCGCGCGGCCGACGGCGTGAAGAAGCGCTCGTCGAACTGCTTCAGAGTGCGGCGGACCAGCTCGCGCACCGGCTCGCGGTCGCCCGAATACTGGCCGAGCGTTGCAGCCGCACCGAGGCCGTGGATGATACCGACGAGCTCGTCGCGCTCGGCGTCGCTGTCGTTCGGCCGATCGATGCCGGCGAAATCAGCGGTCAGGTCCAGCATCGCGCGGCGCCCGAAATCCATCAGGTCGGTGCGGCCGGTGGGGCGGACCCGGGCGAGCGTCCGCTCGACCACGGCGGGCAGCACCTGCTTCTCGTAGTAGTTGAAGAAGTCCTTCTTGAAGATCTTCATCTCGAGCAGCCGCCGCTGGCGGTGGTCTTCGCCATGCAGCGTCACGAGCACGCGGTCGAACATGATGCGGCCCTCGTCGTAGAGGGACTGCTTCAGGTCAGCCAGGGCGAGGGTCTGATTGGCTTCCTTGTAGGAAGTGACCGTGACGGTACTCATCGTCGATTCCCCAGAAATGCGGGCCAGCTCTCTGGAGGCCTGCAGGGGCCCGGAGGCTTGCGCTGTTATATGCGGATACCGGGTCGATGATACCCTGCACGTCACGGTGAACAATAAATGAAAAGCATCCGGCAGTCCTGGCGCGGACGTGACCGCCTGCCGACCTGAGATTCTATGACGAGCGAGATCCGTCGTGGCTGGCTGCTGATCGTTGCGTCCGGCGTCGGCGTGATCTGCAGCTCGATTGTGCTGCCGTTCTACACGATCGGCGCGCTCGTCAAGCCGCTGACCGCCGAGTTCGGTTGGACCCGGGCCGACGTGCAGCTCGGCATCCTGTTCAGCTCCGGGCTTGGCGCACTCACGGCGCCGCTGGTTGGCTGGCTCAGCGACCGCTATGGGCCGCGAGCGCTGGTCCTGCCAGGGCTCGTCGGGCTGGCGCTCAGCTTCTTCGTTGCGGCCGGCATGAACGGCGAACTCTGGATGTTCTTCTTCGCCTACGGCTGCATGGCGATCCTCGGCGCGGGTACCACGCCCGTGACCTGGACGCGCGCGATTGCAACCAGCTTCCAGCGCCAGCGCGGGCTCGCACTCGGCCTGACGCTGACTGGTACCGGCATCTGCGCAATGCTCGCGCCCTTGTACGCCGTCTGGCTGGTCGAGTCGTTCGGCTGGCGCACGGCCTACTTCGGCATCGGGCTGCTGCCGCTGCTGCTCGCCGCGCCGGCGGTCTGGGCCTGGTTCCGGCCACGCTCGTATGCGGCGCCCGAGCCTGCGAGCGACGGCGCAGTCGGGGCAGCCGCCGCGGCAGTGCCGGCCTGGGGGTTCACGCTCGGCGAGGCCGTGCGTGGCCGGCACTTCTGGATTCTCTGCGCCTCAATCTTCGCGATCTACCTGGCGGTCTCGGGCATCAGTCCGAACCTGATCTCCGCCCTGACCGACAAGGGCTTCACGGCCGCGAGCGCCGCGACCGTGCAGGGTGTCTACGGTTTCGCGATCATCGTCGGCCGGCTCGCCGTCGGCTGGCTGGTTGACCGCTACTGGGCGCCCGGCGTCGCGCTCGTCTCGCTGTCGCTGCCCGCGATCGGCTGCCTCATCCTGACGGGATCACCGGACTTGCCGACGGCCATGTTCGCTGCGCTGCTGATCGGCTTCGCCGCAGGCGCCGAGCTCGACCTGATGGCGTTCTTCGCGGCGCGCTACTTCGGCTTGCGCCACTACTCAAAGATCTACGCGATCCTGTATGCGATCCTCGCAATCGCCGGCGGCAGCGCGCCGATGCTGTTCGCCCGTGTCTTCGACGTGACGTCGAGTTACGAGATCAGCTTCCTGATCGCGGCCGGGCTGTTCGTCTTCGGCGCCGTGATCCTGCTCGGCCTGGGCCGCTATCCGCAACATGGGGCAATGCCGCGATGACGCCGATTCCGTTCCGCCATGCAACGATCCAGAACGCCTACCACGTCGCCGACCTCGACGATGCGATCGTGCGCTGGCACCGTCTGTGGGGCATCGGCCCGTTCCTGGTGCGGCGGCACATTGCATTGCCCGAGGTGCGTTACCGCGGACGTCTCGCGCGGCTGGACATCTCGGCGGCCTATGTCCAGTGCGGCTCGATCATGGTCGAGCTCGTAACGCAGCACGATGACGAGCCCTCGGCGTTCCGCGAGGCGTTCTCCGCACGGCAGGACGGCTTTCATCACGTCGCCGTCCTGCCCGATGACTACCACGGCCTGATCGCTGAGTATGCGCGGCAGGGCTTCGACGTCGTCACCGAGCTGCGCACAGCTTCGGGCCGCGGCGCGGCGTATGTCGACACGCGCGGCATGCTCGGCCACATGGTCGAGATCTACTGGCCGAGTGCCGGGCTCGTCGCGCTTTACAAAGAGGTCCAGGAGACCGCGAAGCGCTGGGACGGCCGGCAACTCGTCGTCGAACTGGACCCGGCCAGCTGAGCGACCGCACGGCGACCGGCGAGTCAACGGCGCAACACACATGGCAAGCAAGGGGGGCCAGGAGCAATGCCTGTCAATCACATGGTATGGATCCGGTTTCGCGCGGACGTGCCCGACGAGCGCATCGCAGCACACGTTGCGGGCCTGCGCAGCCTCGCCACGGGCGTGCCGTTCGTGCGCGGCTTGACCCTCGGGCGCAACTTCACGGATCGTGCCAATGGCTGCACGCACGGGCTGTCGGTGATCCTCGACGACCGGGCGGCACTCGCGGCCTATGCCGTTCATCCGCACCACGTCGAGGTCGCAACTGCGCTGCGCCGCGACGCCGATGTTCTCGCGCTCGACTACGAATACTGAGAAGGATGAACCGATGACTCTCGATCCGCACGACTTCTCCGCCGCAGCGATCGAGCCCGCGACGCGCGACGCGAACGCGCTGCTCGAGGCGTTGCTGGCGCAGACACCGCCGCTGCACACGCAGACACCGGCCGCGATCCGCGAAGCGCGCGAAGCCGGGCGAGGCTGGGCTGGCCCCATCGTGCGTCTGCCGCACGCGCAAACGTGCTCGATTCGCGGCCCAGGGGGCGGCATTCCACTGCGCGTGATCCGCCCGATCGACGGCGAGGTGCGCGGCGTGTACGTGCACATCCACGGCGGCGGCCATGTGCTCGGCAGCCACGACGCGCAGGACGTGATGCTCGACGCGATCGCGCGCGCGACGGGCGCCGTCGTCGTCAGCGTCGGCTATCGCCTGGCACCCGAGCACCCGTACCCAGCGGGTCCCGACGACTGCGAGGCCGCGGCCGTGTGGATCTGCGAGAACGCGCGGCGCGAGTTCGGCAGCGAGCGGCTGGCGATCGGCGGCGAGTCAGCGGGCGCGCACCTCGCGGCGGTCACGACGATTCGCCTGCGCGACCGCCACGGTGCCACGCCTTTCCGCGCTGCGAACCTCGTCTATGGCATCTACGACCTCACGTTCACGCCAAGCGTGCGCAACTGGGGCGAGCGCTACCTCGTGCTCTCGACGCCGGTGATGGAGTGGTTCGCCAACCACTTCGTGCCGGACCGCGAGAGGCGCGGCCACCCGGACGTCTCACCGCTGTATGCGGACCTGCGAGGACTGCCGCCGGCGCTGTTCAGCGTCGGCACTCTGGACCCGCTGCTGGACGACAGCCTGTTCATGTCGGCGCGCTGGACCGCGGCGGGCAACCGTGCCGAGCTCGCGATCTATGCGGGCGGCGTGCACGTCTTCAACATGCTGCCAATACCGGTCGCCGAGGCCGCGAACCGGCGTTGTCATGAGTTCATCGCCAAGGCGTTCGACGGCTGATTGCTCGTCGCGCGCTACCAACTCGCCGGACTACACCGTCAACGTCGCGCTGCGCTACGACGTGCCGCTGGCGAACGGCACGGCGCTGCGCTTTGCGACCGACGCCAGCCGCGCGGGCAAGCAGTTCAAGGAGATCCAGAACAACATCGCGCTCGAGGTTCCGGCGCAGGGGCTGTGGAACGGCAACATCAGCTGGCGCGGCGCGGATGACCGGTGGAACGTGTCGCTGTGGGCCAAGAACCTGGCGGACGAGGAGTACGTCGTCGACACGCTCAGCACGCCGGCCACCAACGGCTGGGGCGTGATCGTCTACGGCATGCCGCGCACCTACGGCATCAGCGGCGAGTACCGCTGGAAGTAACCTGGGTTGCGGCGGGCGGGCCGGCTCAGCCGGTCCGCCCGCCCGCGATCATCAGTTCGCGGTAGGGCTTGCGCGCGTACGCCAGCGACAGCGAGCCAAGCGGGACCAGCACGCCACAGAGGAGCGCCAGTGCGCGATCCAGTTCCTGGTCCGAACCGAACACGCCCTTGGCGAGCAGCGGCACGGCGGTCGGGCCGACCAGGTACGCCGCCAGTACGGCGACCAGCATGAATGCCGAGAGCACCTGCCCGCGCAGGCGGTTCGGGGCGATCAACTGCAGCACCGTGGGCGCCAGGCCTTGAGGCACGGCCAGCAGCAGCACGACCGGCGCCAGTGCGATCGTGGCCAGCGTGATGCTGGGCATCAGCGGGGCGGTGGCAAGCAGCGGCGTCACCAGGGCGGTGGCGATCACCGAGACGCGCAGCTCGGCGTCGGCATGGCCACTCGCGGCCGCGCGCTGCGCCCACCAGCCGCCGAGGTAGGGGCCGAACGTGCCCAGCGTGACGAGCAGCCCGCCGTAGATCAGCGCCGCCTGCGCAATGGGGATTTCATAGGCGCGGCGCAGCATCTCTGGGGCCCAAACCAGATAGGCCGTGACCGCGGTTCCCAGGGCGCCGTAGCCGAAGCAGTGCGCGCCGAGCAGGCGGCGGTTGCGGCCGATGAACGCCAGCACCTCGCGCAGCGGCGGTGCCGCTTCGCCCTGGTTGGCGGCCACTGCGCCGGAGTGCTCGGTACGCTGCGGCTCGCGCACCGTCAGCATCATCGCCACCACCAGTGCGCCTGGCAGGGCGGCGAGCAGGAAGGCGAGTTGCCAGGCGTTGAATGTGCCCAGGCCCGCAATGGTCACCGGTCCGCTGCCGGTCACCGCCTGCACGACGACGCTGCCGGCGAGCAGCGCGACGCCGGCCCCCAGGTAGATGCCCATGGCATAGACGCCGAGTGCCCGCGCGACGCGGTCGCGCGCGAAGTAGTCGACGATCATCGAGGTGGCCGCGGGCGTGAGCGTAGCCTCGCCGACGCCGACGCCGATGCGCGCGATCAGCAGGCCGGTGAAGCTGCTCGCGAAGGCGCTGGCCGCCGTCATTGCGCTCCACAGTGTGATGCCCGCAATGATCAGCCACTTGCGGTTGCGGCTGTCGGCGAGACGGGCAAGTGGCACGCCCATCACCGTATAGAACAGCGCAAAGCCAACCCCCGCGAGCAGGCCGATCTGCGTGTCGGAGACGCCGAGGTCGGCCTTGATCGGCTGCACCAGCAGGCCGAGGATCAGACGGTCGATGAACGAGACGATGTAGGCGAACATCAGCACGCCGACGACGTACCAGGCGTAGGTCGGCGTGAAGGCGGGGAGTTGGGGCGTCGTCGCGGCTACGCGCGCGCCGGTGGCCTGCTCATTCGGCATGGTGTCGTCCCCCGGTTCGCGGATTCAGCGATGATCGCACGGAACGCCTGAGAGTCCCATAACGAAAGTCACCCCGGCGCAAGGCTGGTACGCCGTGGGCGTGTTCTTCTGGAGCGTGATGACCGTCGCCTGCGGGCTGGCGCTGAACTACTGGCAGCTGTTCCTGGCGCGGGTCGGCGTCGGCGTTAGTGAGGTGAGCCGCTATGAAGGGTTCGGACCATAGGCAAAGTTAGTTTTCCGGCAAACTGGCCCGAGGAGGGCCGAGGAGTTTGCCGTGAAGAAGAAGCGGTTTTCGGTCGAGCAGATCGTGGCGGTACTTCATCGCTGTCGCGGGCGCCACCGCGCCACCGTGCCGCAGCGCCAGACGCGGGGCCTCGGCGCCTAGGCCCGCGCGTAGCCTAGGGAGGCAGCGCGCCTGGATTGTCGAGCTGGCCGCGTACCTCGCCACCGGGGTTGGCCGGCGTGTGCACGTTCAGGTAGAACGCGCCGCTGCGATAGCTGGCGAACTGGGCCTCCGTCAGCGTCACCGCGTTCGCGAACCAGCGCGTGTTCGTGGCGTCCTTCGTCAGGCCGACCGTGACCGGCCCGTTGACGCCGCGCGCACCCGTATGCACGTGAGCCGCGATCGCGTTGTCGAGTCCGGTCGTCACCGTGTTGTTCGTCAGCGAGCGACTCGTCACGTTGACCGTCGTGAAGCCGCGCGCGCTGGCCGTGGTCACGATGCTGGGCACTTCCTGCGCTCCGCTAAGCTGCGTCAGTGTCAGTTCGACATTGGGCGGCAACAGCTGGCCTCGAATCAGCCCGGCCGGGAACGCTGGCGTATGAACGTTGGCGTACAGCCCGCCTTGCTGCAGGGAGGCGATTTGCGTCGAGGTCAGCGTGCCGCCGTTGGAGCGCCACAACCCGGCCGTCGTCGCGTCCTTCTCGAGATTGACGATGATCGGGCCGTTCACGCCAGCGAATCCGTCGTGCAGATGCGCGCCGATCGCGTCGTCGTAGCCGGTGCCGTTGATGCGCGCATCGGTAGCCCCGGTCGCAGTGTTGACCGTTACCGCGACCGTTGCGCGCGCCGACGTCACCCGCGCGACCGGCACTTCCCAGTCGCCCGTCAGCCGCGAAACGACGACGATGAATCCCGGCGGAACCACCGCGCCGCGCACTTCGCCGCCCGGATTGGCCGGGGTGTGCACGTTGAGGTAGGTGCCGGCGATCTGCAGCAGGTCGAAGTCAGCCTGCGCCACGGTGACGTCGAGGCCAACCCAGCGCGAGGCGGTCGTCGCGTCGCGCGCGAGCCCGATCGCGATTGGCCCGTTGCTGCCGGCCGCGCCGCGATGCAGATGCGCGCCGATGGCATTGTCCAGACCGGTCGTGTTGATGACGATCTGCGCAAGGCGCGTTGCCGTATTGAGGGTCACGGCGCCCCGCGCGGTCGCCGTCGTCGTGACCGCCGGCAGTTCCTGCAGGCCGCTCAGGTCGGTGAAGTAGACGACCGTGCCCGCGGGTACCAACTGTGCGCGCACCTCTCCACCAGGAAAGGCAGCGCTGTGCACATTGAAATAGAGCGCGCCGGCGAGCAGCCGGTCGATCGACGCCGCCGGCAGCGTGGCGCTCGCTGGCGGAACCCAACGCCCCGGCGTTGTGGTGTCGGCCGTGAAGCCGACCAGGATCGCGCCGTTGATGCCGGCGAACGCGTCGTGAATGTGCGCTGCCGTCGATGTGAAGCCGGCACTGGTCACGCCGCCGGTGACGGCGCCGCTCGCGAGATTGATCGTGATGGTTCCGGTTGCCGTACCGGCCGAGTTGTTCGCCGGGACCTCCTGCGAACCGGACAAGGTCAGCGCGAACGCCAGCACGTTGCGGACCGTGACGTTGACGGGAGTCGACGTGGTGCTCTTGCCGCTGAGGTCGCGCGCAACGGCCGTCAGGATGCGTGCCCCGTCCGCCACCGTGCCCGTATTCCACGTCAGCGTGTACGGCGGCGTGGTGCGAGTGCCGATGACGGCACCGTCGACGAGGAAGTCGACGCTCGCGACCGACATGTCGTCCCCTGCCTCTGCCGATAGAGTGACCGTGCGGTTCACCGTTGCGGGCTGTGCCAACAGATTGACCTGTGGCGGCGAGCGGTCGTCGCCGTCGTCGTGACCGCAGGACAGCATCAAGGCACCCGCCGCGACGGCGAGGAGCAGCGCGAACAACGGGCGAATCGCTGGTTGGGTTGCGGACATAAACGGACCCCCGGGCGCGCGACGCGCGCTCTCGCGGTCGCGCGGATGAAACGCCGCCGCAATCTTGTTGTGACTCACTGGCCGGGCCGACTCCGGCCTGACCGCCTTGCTACATCACAATAGCCCGAGCGACGAGTCTGTGGAAGGCCTCATGCGCCTGCGGCGCGCCCGGCTCAACCGCGCGGTGGCGAGCGGGCCGCATCTGCGGAGGGCAGCACGGCCACGGCCCAATCCATCCGCTTCCAGCCGGGCACCGGCGTCTCGACGCCGGCTCGCCGCACGGACGCGGAACGTGCGGCGAGCGCGCGATTGTGGATGTAGCGCCGGCAGTTCGGGAACACCTTCAGAACCTTCACGACGACCGCGAACTGCGCCTCGGGCCAGGCCGGATCGAGCGCGGCCACACCGGTGCCGTCACGCTGATCCAGCGCTTCGGCTCGGCGCTGAACCCGATCGTGCACTTTCACATGATCTTCCTGGACGGCGCATTCGGAGGCTGTGCGTCAACAGGATGATCATCGCCATGCCGCCCACGCCGGCGGTTTCTCGCTGCATGCCGGCCTCGACATCAAGCCACATCAAGGCTCCAGGCTCGAACGGCTGTGCCGCTACGTGAGCCGCCCGCCGAGCGCCGAGGAGCGGCTGGCGCTGACCGCCTCTGGCCATGTTCGCTATACGCGGAAGACCCCGTATCTCGACGGCACGACGCACATCGTGATGGAGCCGCTGGACCTGATGGCAAGGCTGGTGAATTGGTGCCACCACCGCGCATGCACTTGACGAGGTTCCATGGCGTGTTCGCCCCGCACAGCAAGCTGCGCGCGGCGGTGACGCCGGCGCACCGCGGCATTGGAGCGAAGCAGCCGGTGGCTGATCCGGTCCAGCAGCCGCCGCCGCGTCACGTGGCGATGAGCTGGGCACCGCGGCTCAAGCGTGAGTTCGGCATCGAGATCGAGCACTGCACTGGCTGCGGTGGCAAGCTGCAGATCATCGCGAGCATCGAGGAACCCGAGGCGATCGCGAAGATCCTCTCGCACCTGCGGCGCACGGCGTCCGAGACGTACCCGAGCGCGCTGCGCGCGCTGGCACGCGCTGCCGAGCCGCTGACCTTCACCTGCCTGCCGCCACTTTCGGGGCGGCGCACCGCGCGCAACGCAACCTGAGCGCCGTTGCGTTCCTCGCAGTGAGATGGTCAACCGCTGGGTCTGTCACGCGTTAGAATCGACCACTGGCGGAACGTTTGCGGAGGGCCCCCTCATGTTCACTCGCAGCTTCTTTCCTCGGTCGACGCTCGTGCTGCTGGCACTGCTCGCGGCAGCGTGGTGGAGCCCCGCGTCGCTCGCGCAGGGTGTCGCTCGCGGCGTGGTGTACACCAGGGCGGACGTCGAGAAGATCATCAAGCGGGCGGAGTCCGCCTCGGACTCGTTCAAGTCGGCTGTGGATCGACGTCTGGACCGCAGTCGACTCAATGGCAGCGCGCGCGAAGATTTCATCAATAATCAGGTCAAGCAGCTCGAAACACGGCTAGATTCGCTGCGCGCGCGTTTCGACAAGACGGACGCATGGCTCGAAACGCGCGCCGAGGTTCAGGCCGTGATCGCCGCGGGCCGCGACGTCGGGCTCGTCATGCGCAGGCCGGTGTTTGGACGCGTCCTGGGCGCCGACGGGCGCGCGCTGCGTGTCGATCTGAACACCCTGGCCGGGGTCTACGACATCCCGAGAATCTGACAACCGGGAATCGAGACCGTACGCGCCGCTGGTTCGCACGCGGTGTGAACAGGCGTTGAACTCTGACCCGGATTTTGGGCTGACGCGCGTCGAAGACTGACCGGGGTTCAAGCGACATCTCGCGATTGCAATCGTGAGCTTGTCTCATTCTCGCATGGTCAACAGTCGACGCCGGACGCTGGCCAATCCTTGACGCCAGTCTACAGTCAGCGGGCTCCGGAGGGCTGAACGCCCAGACTTCCCGCGCCATAGACCGGCGCGTTCACATCCTGGAAGAACAGCATCGCGCCGATGCGCCGATCCGGGCCGTCCTCGAAACCGCAGGGGCCGGCGTAGCTTTCCGGATTGCGGAACGTGCCGAACAGAATGTCCCAGAGGGGCAGGTCCGAGAAGTCGTAGAAGTGCACGCCTCGCGCGTGATGCAGGCTGTGCGACTCCGGGCGCTGGATGATGTACCCAGGCCATTGCGGCGTGCGGACGTTCATGTGCTGGAACAATGCATAGAACGTAAACAGGTAACCGGTCACTGCAGCGGCGAGGGGATCGAGCCCGAGGACGATGACGGTCACGGAGATCGGGATCAGGTTGTAGGCAATCGACTCCAGCGGATGGAACAGCAGTGATCCGGCGATGTCGACTCGCTGCGGACTGTGGTGCAGCTGATGGAAGCCGCGCCACATGAACCCAAAGGTATGGGCGGCCCGGTGCCAGGAGTACACGCCGAGTTCGAGTACGACGAAGCCAAGAATCGCGCCACCGATCACGTTGAGCCCGCTGCCGTCGAACCAGCGTACGCTTGCGATCCAGTCCCAGGGCAGGAACAGGGGCAGCGTGACGCCGATCGCCATCGACAGGATCAGGAAG
>JANPDV010000534.1:0-2129 GCA_031431655.1 Gammaproteobacteria bacterium
GCCGCGCGCAACCGCGGCGGCTTCGGCAACCGGCGGCGCCGCCGTCGGCATGATGGGAGCGGGCATGCCTGGTGGGGGCGAGGGCTTCCGTACCACGCTCGAGTCGCAGGGTTACAAGGTCGAGATCGAGCTCACTCCGGCGCGCGCTGGCGAGAACATGCTGATGGCGACAGTGCGCGATGCCTCGGGCAAGGTAGTGACGACCATGGCTGACCTCGAGTTGATTGCCGCACTGCCATCGGCCGGCATCACTGACGTGCGCGTCAAGGGCCAGAAGATGGACAACGGCATGTGGCACGTGATGATCAGTGACCTGATCATCCCGGGGGAATGGACTCTCGGTGTCGACGCCTTCGTTACCGAGTACGACAAGGTCTCGTTCGAGACCAAGGTGACGCTGCGCTGACCGGCATGCGTTCCACGGCCCGCAAGGAGTTCTTCTCGGCGTTTCGCGACGGCCGGATCCTCGGATCCGCCGCGATCCTCGCCTTGATGCTGGTTGCGGCGATGGCCTCCGCGGCCCAGCGCTTCTCGGTCATCGCCGCTGAGCGTTCGGCCGCCCAGGCCGTGGTGGACGAACAGTGGCGCAACCAGGGCGACAAGAACCCGCACGCCGCGGCGCACTACGGCGTGTACGCCTTCAAGCCGGTGCTGCCGCTGTCGTTCTTCGATACCGGTGTTACCGGCTTCACGGGCGTGTCGATCTGGCTGGAAGCGCATCGGCAGAACATGGCTGAGGGTGAGCCGGCGCGTGACGCCACCGCGATTGCCCGTTTTGGCGAGCTGACCGCCGCGTTTACGCTGCAGATGCTGCTGCCGCTGCTGGTCATCCTGCTGACGTTCAATGCGTTTGCCGGTGAGCGTGAACAGGGCACGCTGCGCCAGGTGGTGTCGATGGGCGTGTCGCCGATGCGGCTGCTGTGGGGCAAGGCCGGTGGCGCGGCGGCGGCGGTCGCGGTGTGCCTCGGGCCGATCCTCGCGCTGGGGTTCCTCGCGCTGGCGTTCAGCCCAGCCGGTCGAGCGCAGCTCGGATTCGCTGCCGTATTGCTGTTGCTCTACGTGACCTACGCGGCCGTGTTCCTGTTCCTTTCCCTGGCGGTTTCAGCACGCGCCGAATCGTCGCGCACTGCGCTGCTGCTGCTGGTGGCGTTCTGGGCAGTCTCCAGCGTGGCCTTGCCGCGCGTGGCAGCCGATGCCGCGCGGCTGACGACGACGCTGCCGACCGCCATCGAGTTCAGCAAGTCGATCGCTACAGACATGGAGACTGGCATCGGGCCCAAGCCCATCGACCAGCTGATTGCCGAGCGCCGCGCCGCGACCCTGCGCCTGTACCGCAAGGACAGCGTCGAGGCGCTGCCGATCAACTTCCAGGGCATCGTGCTCGGGCTGCAGGAACAGGCCGGCAATGCAGTGTTCGACAAGCACTACGGGGCCTTGTACCTCGCCCTCGAGCGCCAGCTCGGCACGATGCAGGCGTTCAGCACGCTGTCGCCGCGGCTGGCCGTGCAGCTGGCTTCAATGGAGTTGTCAGGCACCTCGCTCGCGCAGCATCGGGCGTTCGCCAGCCAGGCCGAAGCGCATCGGCGCACGCTGGTCGACACGATGAACGCGGCCGTCACGATGGGGTCTACCGGCGCCGATCCGAAGGCGCGTGGCGGCGCGGAGCTCTGGGCCCGTGTGCAGCCGTTCGAGTTCAAGCCGGAGTCGCTCGGCCATACCCTGAGTCGCCTCGGGCCGGCTTTCATGGTCCTGCTGCTGTGGCTGGCCGCTGCGGTCGCGGCCGCAGTGCTGTCGGTTCGCCGCCTGCGGGTCGTGCTCTGATGTTCGCGATTCTCTTCCGCCAGGAACTGCGGATGCTGCGCCTGAGCCCGGCATGGTGGGGAATGCTCGGGTTGCTGGGCGTCATGCTGCTGCTGGCGGCGTGGAACGGTGCCGGCCGGCTGCAGGCGGTGCGCGGCGATGCAGAGCGATTGAACCTGGACGAACGCACGTTGCAATCCGCGATGCGCGCCGCGGCGGTCCGGTTTGCGGCGACGCCTGGAGCCGAACCGCCGACGGTCACCAGCCCCGGCAACGTGGGCCTGGCCCTGCTCGGTCACTATGCCGTGATGCCACCGGCCACGCTGGCC
>JANPDV010000535.1:0-18383 GCA_031431655.1 Gammaproteobacteria bacterium
CGAGGCGGATCTGGATCGCCTGGTTGGCCGCCAGTGGTCGGCCGAAGAGCTCGCGCGTGCGTGAGAATTCCAGCACCTGCGACAGGCAGGCCTGGGCCGCGCCGATCACGCCCCAGGTGATGCCATAGCGCGCCTGCGTCAGGCACGACAGCGGCGCCTTGATCCCGACCGTGCTGCCCGGCAGCAGGCTCTCCTGCGGCACCACCACGTCGTCGAGGAAAAGCGAGCCCGTGGCCGAGGCGCGCAGGCTGAACTTCGGCTCGATCGCCGGCGCCTCGAAGCCCGGCGTGCCGCGCTCGACAATGAAGCCGCGGATGCCCTCCTCGGTGCGCGCCCAGACCACCGCAAGGTCCGCTATCGGCGAGTTCGTGATCCACATCTTCGAGCCGTTGAGCACCCAGTCGGTGCCGCGGCGCTTGGCGTGCGTCTTCATGTTGCCCGGGTCCGAGCCGCCATGCGGCTCGGTCAGCCCGAAGCAGCCGAGCAGCTCGCCGTGGGCCATCGCCGGCAGATAGCGCTGCCGCTGCTCCTCGCTGCCATAGGTGAAGATCGGATACATGCACAGCGAGCTCTGCACCGACACGAAGCTGCGCACAGCGGAGTCGCCGCGTTCCAGCTCCTGGCAGATCAGACCGTAGGCGATCGGCCCCGTGCCGGCGCAGCCGTAGCCGCTCAGCGTGGAGCCGAACAGGCCGAGCGCCGCGAGCCCGGGCACGAGCTCACGCGGGAACGTGTGTGCCTCGAAGTGCCGACGAATCACGGGCAGGACGTTCTCGTCGACAAAGCGCCCCACCGAGTCCTGCACCAGACGCTCCTCGTCATCGAGCGCGTTGCGGACGTCGAACAGGTCGAGCGAATCGAGTGTGGCGGATGGCACGTGGGTCTCCTAGGAAAACTCGGGTGGCGGCGCCGGCGCAGCCGTCGGGGGTCGGTCCACCGTGCCTTCGGCCGCAGCGCGTGCGCGTAGCGCAGGGGGCACGGTCCAGTATTGCGCTCCGTGACGCACCGCGAGCGACTCGACGCGCTGCACAACCTGGCGCGCACCGAGGGCCTCGGCGTGGTGCATCGGGCCGCCCCGATAGCGCGGAAAGCCGTAGCCGTTGGTCCAGACGACGTCGATGTCGGCGGCGCTGCCTGCGACCCCGGATTCAAGCAGGGACGCGCCCTCGACGATCAGCGCCAGCGAGCAGCGCTCGACGATCTCTGCATCTGTGACCATCCGTCGGGCGATGGCGAGGCGCGTGGCTTCGCCTTCGATGAGGCGATCGACTTCCGGGTCCGGCTGGCGTGAGCCACCGGCGTCGTAGCGATAGTGGCCTGCAGCGCTTTTCTGGCCGAGCCGCCCCGCCTCGACCAGCGCGTCGGCGACCCGGAAATAGCGCGGGTCATCGGGCCGGTCGCTGCGCTCGCGGCGCGCTCGATAGCCGATGTCGAGTCCCGCGAGGTCGTAGACCGCGCAGGGTCCCATCGCCATGCCGAACTCCTGCAGCGCGCGATCCACCTGCTCGGGCGTTGCGCCCTCCAGCAGCAGCAGCTGGCTCTCGCGACCGTAGGCCTGCAGCATGCGGTTGCCGACGAAGCCGGTGGCGTTGCCGACGATCACCGGCAGCTTGCGCAGCCGGCGCGCGAGCGCGGCGCCCGTGGCAAGTACGTCCGGCGATGTGGCCGACGCGCGCACGACCTCGACCAGACGCATGATGTTCGCCGGGCTGAAGAAATGCAGGCCGAGCACCGCCTGCGGACGTCGCGTCGCGGCGGCGATGCGGTCGACGTCGAGATAGGACGTGTTGGTGGCAAGCACGGCGTCCGCGGGAAGGCAAGCGTCCAGGCGCTCGAACACCTGCCGCTTGACCTCGAGACTCTCGAACGCGGCTTCGATCGCCAGATCGCAATGCGCGCCGGCAGCGAAATCGGCGACGAAGTGCGTTGAACCCTGGCGCTGCGACGCTTGCTGTTCGCTGCAGCGGCCGCGCTTGATCTGCGCCGAGTAATGGCTCGCGAAGCGCGCCCGTCCACGCGCGAGCGCCGCCGCATCGACGTCCACCACCCAGGTCTCAAGCCCGGCATCGGCGAGTGCGATCGCGATGCCGGTGCCCATGGTGCCGGCGCCGACCACCAGCACGTGCGCCACCGCACGCGGCTGGCCGGCGCAGCGCCCGACGGCGCGTTCGGCGAAGAACAGGTGACGCAGGGCCAGCGAGGCGAGCGACGTCCGGCACTCCTCGAACAACCGGCGCGACAGGGCGTGCGCCTCATCGAACGGCAGCGCGGCGGCCGCACGAACGCACTCGACGATGCACGGCCCGCTGGCGATTCCGCGCAGCGCACGCGCGTGTTGCGAAAGGGCAGCCTGCGCGTTGGCATCCGACAGCGGCGACGGCGCTGCGCGCTCCCGCAGTCGACGCACGGGGGCTCCGGCCGCCAGCTGCTCACGCGTCCAGTCCAGCGCGGCTGCCGGCCACGCGTCGGGTTCGACCAGATCGTCGAGGATGCCCAGCGTCCGCGCGCGCGCCGCGTCCACCGGCTCGCCGCCGAGCATCAGGTCGAGCGCGGCGGCTGCACCGACCAATCTCGGCAACCGCTGCGTACCGCCCGCACCGGGCAGCAGGCCGAGCTTCACCTCGGGCAGGCCCAGGCTTGCACCAGCCGTGGCGACGCGATAGTGGCAGGCCAGCGCAAGTTCGAGTCCCCCGCCGAGCGCATGGCCCCGAATGCAGGCCACCACCGGTTTGCCGCAGGCCTCGACGCGCAACAGGACGTCCGCGAGCACGGGCGCGACTGCGGGACGCTCCAGCTCGCGGATCTCGGCGCCTGCAACGAACGTATCGCCGGCCCCGAGAATCAGGATCGCGTGCACCGCAGCATCGCCGTCGGCCGCCTCGATTGCGGCGAGCAGCGCCGCGCGGACCGGCTGCGCCAGTGCATTGACGGGCGCATGGGCGATCTCCAGCAGCGCGAGGTCCCCGTCAGTCCACCTCCGGACCAGGGGAGACGCGCCTGGCTCCGCCACCGTCGCCGCGTTCATGCGCGCTCCAGCAGCAGCGCGATGCCCTGCCCGACCCCGATACACATGGTGCACAGCGCGTAGCGCCCGCCACCGCCTGCGAGCTGCAGCGCCGCGGTCGTCGCGAGTCGCGCACCGCTCGCACCCAGCGGATGCCCGAGGGCAATCGCGCCGCCATTCGGATTCACGTGGGCTGCGTCGTCCGGAAGGCCCAGGCGGCGCGTGACGGCCAGCGCCTGGGCCGCGAAAGCCTCGTTGATCTCAATCACATCGATGCTCGCCAGCGGCAGACCCAGCCGCTGCAACAGGCGCTGCGTTGCCGGCACGGGCCCGAGTCCCATCGTGCGCGGCTCGACGCCGGCCACCGCGGCCCCGCGCACGCGCGCCAGCGGCCGCAGACCATAGCGCGTGACGGCCGCATCGTCGGCCAGCAGCAGGGCGCAGGCGCCGTCGTTGACGCCGGAGGCGTTGCCGGCCGTCACCGTGCCTGCGTCGCGAAATGGCGCCGGCAGACGGGCCAGCGCCTCGGCACTGGTGGCGCGCGGATGTTCGTCGCGCTCGACGACGACGGGCTCCCCTCGCAGAACGCCGCGCACCGTTACAGGCACGATCTCACGTGCCAGACGCCCATCGGACTGCGCACGCAGCGCGCGCTGCTGGCTGCGCAATGCGAAGGCGTCCTGATCCACGCGTGAGATGCCGCACTCGATCGCGACGTTCTCGGCCGTCTCCGGCATCGAGTCCACGCCGTACTGCTGGCGGAGCAGCGGATTGACGAAGCGCCAGCCGATGGTGGTGTCGTGCAGCGCCACATCGCGCGAGAACGCGGTTTCGCCCTTGCCGATCACGAACGGTGCCCGGCTCATGCTCTCCACGCCGCCGGCAATGACGAGCCCCGCCTCGCCGGTGCGGATCGCGCGCGCGGCCATCGCCACCGCATCGAGTCCCGAACCACACAGGCGGTTGACCGTGACGCCCGCAACCTGCGGCGCGAGTCCGGCGAGCAGCGCGGCCATCCTGGCGACGTTGCGGTTGTCCTCGCCGGCCTGATTCGCGCAGCCGAGAATCACGTCATCGACAGCATCCCAGTCGACGCCCGGATTGCGCTCGCGCAGGGCGCGGATCGGCAGCGCTGCGAGATCGTCGGTGCGCACACTGGCGAGCGCACCGCCGTAGCGGCCGATCGGCGTGCGGACGGCATCACAGATCCAGGCTTCAGTCATGGAGCCGCCCCATTCCCGTCCTCGCGCCAGCGCGGCGCAACGAGCCGGCGGCGACCGTCTTTCGAGCGCACGACTCCCGGCTCATCGAGCGCCTCGCGATCCCAGAGCTCGCAGGTGACCTCGCGATGCCGCTGATCGAGCGCCTCGCAATAGTTGGTGTAGATGCAAAGCCGCACCTGAGCGCCGCGGCCGGCGCGCACCTTGCGAAACCAGTCCGGATCCGCGAGCGCCTGGCGCGCCAGGCTCACGACATCCGCCTGGCCGGCGGCGAGCACGGCTTCGGCCTGCGTGAAGTTGTGGATGCCGCCGCCGGCCACCAGGGGGGTGTCGAATCCGGCCGAACGGACCGCGGCGCGAATCTGCTGCGCCGCGCCCAGATTGCGTCCGAAGGGACCCTGAGCATCGGAGTAGTAGGACGGCATGCACTCGTAGCCGCTGCGCCCCGTATAGGGATACGCGGCCTCGCCGACCTTGGGTTGCCGCGCATCGTCGAACTTGCCACCGCGCGACACCGACAGGAAGTCCATGCCGGCGGCTGCCAACGCGACCGCATGGCCCGCCGCATCATCGACACCGCTGCCGCCAGCGATGCATTCGTCGGCGAGGAACCGACACCCGACCGCGTAGTCGCGGCCCACAGCCGAGCGCACGGCCGCGAGCACTTCGAGCGGCAGTCGCCGTCGCGCCGCGGCGTCGCCCCCGTAGCCATCGTTGCGATCGTTGGTCGCCGACAGGACCGACGCCATGGTGTACGCGTGCGCGTAATGCAATTCGACGCCATCGAAGCCCGCCTCGCGCGCGCGCCGGGCGGCCGCCGCGAACAGCGGCGGCAGCGAGTGCGGCAGCGCGCGCACATGCGGCAGATGCAGATCCGTGACGCGCTCACGCTGCCCCATGGACAGCGCCTCGAGCTCACGTGGAGTCAGTGCGGCGGCGAGCCCCGGCGGCACCGACGTCGGCCCTTCTGCAGCGTCCGCGGCAAGCTCCAGCAGGCGCGCGCGCACCGCCGAATCGGACGCCGCCGGCATGCCGAGACGCGCGCGGTGCCCGTCGTTGATGGCGAGGAACTCGCTCAGATAGCGCCGCGGCTGCGGGCGTCGGCGGATGGCGAGGAAGTCGATGATCTGGATCAGCAGCCGGGTCTCGCCGTCGCTGGCCTCGCGCACCACGCGCACCAGTTCGGCGAGCCCCGCGAGGAACCGGTCGTGACCGATCCGCAGCAGCGGACCGCTTGGCACGTCGCGGATGCCCGTCGCCTCGACCACCAGGGCTGCGGGTCGCCCCTCTGCGAATCGGCGGTACCAGTCGAGCACGACGGGAGTCACGGATCCGTCTTCACTCGCGCGCCACGGCACCATCGCGGGCACCCAGGTGCGGGCGCGCAGGCTCAGGGGGCCGAGACGGACCGGACTGAACAGGCGCGAGGCGTGCGCCTGTGACTCGGTGGGCCACAGGCCAGGCCGGGCGTCATGGCGGATGCGCTCGGGAGGACGCCACATCGACATGGTTGCAGCGCCCCCGCTTCAGGCCACGGCGACCGGCAGCACGGCCGTCGCTTCGATCTCGACCTTGGCGCGTGCTTCCACCAGCGCCACCACCTGCACCACCGCCATCGCCGGAAAACACCGCCCCAGTACGGCCCGGTACGCGGCACCGATCTCACTCACTTCGGCCAGATACTCATCGCGACTCGTCACGTACCAGGTGAGTCGTACCAGATGCTCCGGCCCGGCACTGGCCTCGGCGAGCAGCGCGACGACGTTGCGCAGCGCCTGCTCCACCTGACCGGCGAGCGAGTCGGTGCGAAACTCACCGGACTCATCCCAGCCGATCTGGCCCGCGAGGTAAATCTGCCGGCCGCTTGCGACGACACCGTTCGCGTAGCCCCGCGGGCGCGGCCAGCTCGTCGGCTGCAGGATCGGGTGCAGCAGTGTGGCAGTCACTTGAGCAGCTCCCGACCGATGATCAGCTTCTGCACTTCGGTGGCTCCCTCATAGATGCGCAAGGCCCGGATTTCCCGGTAGAGGCGCTCGACGATCTCGCCGGAGACGACGCCGCGTCCGCCGAACATCTGCAGCGCACGATCGATCACGAACTGCGCGTTCTCGGTGGCGGTCATCTTCGCCATCGCGGCTTCCTGCGTGACCGGCCTGCCGGTGTCGCGCGACCAGGCAGCCCGGTAAGTCAGCAGCCGCGCGGCGTCCAGCGCCGTGGCCATGTCGGCCAGCGCCGTCTGCGTGATCTGGAACTGCGCGAGCCGTGCGCCAAACATCGCTCGTGAGCGCGCATGCTGCCGGGCTTCGTCGAAGGCCCGCTGCGCGAAGCCGAGGGCCGCCGCCGCCACCGACGTGCGGAACACATCCAGGGTCCGCATCGCGATCTTGAAGCCCTCCCCCTCCGCGCCGATGCGCCGTTCGCGCGGGATCCGGCAGCCCGAAAAACCCAGGCTCGCGAGCGGATGCGGTGCGATCACGTCGATGCGCGCATCGACGCTGAACCCCGGGTCGCCGGGTTCGACCACGAATGCGCTGATGCCGCGCGCCTCGATGCTGCCATCCGCGCGCACCGCACCCGGCGTGGTGCGCGCGAACACGCAATAGAAGTCCGCGATGCCGCCGTTGGAGATCCAGGTCTTGCTGCCGTCGAGCACATAGGTCTCGCCGTCGGCACGAGCGCTGCACGTCATCGCCGCAACGTCCGAGCCGGCCTGTTCCTCCGACAGTGCGAACGCCGCGATGGCGCGGCCGCGCGCGACCGCGGGCAGATACCGCGCGCGCAGCTGCGGGGAACCCGCGATCGACAGCGCGCCGCTGCCGAGACCCTGCATGGCGAAAGCGAAGTCGGCCAACCCGTCCCACCAGGCCAGCGTCTCGCGCAGCAGGCAGATGGCGCGCGCGTCGAAGTCTTCACCGATGCCACCGTCTGCCGCACGCACGCAGTGGCGTGTCAGTCCAGCGTCGCCGAGCGCGGCGACCAGCGCCTGGCAGCGTGCGTCGACCGCGCTGCGCTGCGCCGGATGTGCCGCATCCGCCAGATGAGTCTCGGCCCAGCGTCGTGCGTCGCTCGCCAGCTCGCGGTGGCGCTCGTCGAAGAACGGCCAGTCGAGATGCGTCACGCTCAGTCCCCTTCGAACTCGGGCCGCTGGCGCGCGACGAACGCGTCGTAGGCGCGGCGGAAGTCGCGGGTCTGCATGCAGAGGGCCTGCGCCTGCGCTTCGGCCTCGATGGCCTGATCCAGGTCCATGCTCCACTCCTGGTGCAGCATCGACTTGGTCATCGCATGCGCGAATGCGGGACCATCGGCGAGCGCCTGCGCCACGCGGGTCGCTTCGGCCAGCAGCACATCGCCGCCAAACAGCGCGTTGAAGAAACCCCAGCGCTCGCCCTCGTCCGCGGCCAGGGACCGACCCGTGAACAGCAGCTCGGACGCGCGGCCCTGGCCGATGATCCGCGGCAGGATCGCGCAGGCGCCCATGTCGCAGCCAGCCAGACCCACACGCGTGAACAGGAACGCCGTGCGCGCCGCGGGCGTCGCATAGCGCAGGTCGGACGCCATCGCGATGATCGCGCCCGCCCCGGCGCAGACCCCGTCGACGGCCGCGACCACGGGCTGCGGGCAGGCGCGCATCGCGCGGACGAGATCGCCGGTCATGCGCGTGAACTGCAGCAGCTCGGGCGCCGCCATCTTCGTCAGCGGGCCGATGATCTCGTGCACGTCGCCGCCGGAGCAGAAGTTGCCACCCGCGCCGGACACGACCACCGCGCGCACGTCGCGGGCGCCGGCGAGCTGGCGGAACAGGTCACGCAGCTCCGCGTAGGACTCGAAGGTCAGCGGATTCTTGCGCTCGGGCCGGTTCAGCGTCACGAAACCCACGCGTGCTTCGACCCGCCAGAGAAAGTGCCGCGCCGAATAGCCCGCCATCGCTGCGCCGTTGTCGTGCTGTTCGCTCATGCGCCCTCTCCCCGCGTCTCGTTCACACGCTGCTTCACACGCCCCAGCAGCTCGCGCAGCTGCGCAATCTCGCGCGTCGACAAGCCGTCGAACGCCGAGATGATCCAGCGTTCATGCTCGACCGCCATCGCGCGAAACGCACGCCGGCCGCTGGCAGTCAGTCGTATGCGACACGCGCGCCGGTCATCGGCCTCGGCCTGCCGCGTCACCAGGCCCTCGCGCTCCAGCGCGTCGGTAAGACCCGTGACGTTGCCGCCGGTCACCATCAGGCGCTCCGAGAGTTCGCTCATGCGCAAGCCCTCGGGCACCCGATCGAGCTGCGCCAGGTAGTCGAAGCGCGGCAGAGTCGTTGCAAACTGTGCGTGGAGCCGTCCGCGCACGAGCCCCTCGAGCGAGTTGGCCGTGGCCAGCAGGCGCAGCCACGCCCGCAGCGCGCCATGGTCGCTCGGCGTCGCGCGCGTCTCGACGTCGGTCTGCATTCGCGCTGTCGCCGGGCGCGGAGTGGCGGCGCGCGACAGCGCTGCGCGCTGCGGGGAGTTGGTCATGGCACTTCACCGCCCGCGACCGAGATGCTCTGGCCGGTCACGCTGTCGCTGCCGGGCAGGCACAGCCAGAGCACTGCATTCGCGACCTCCTCGGGCCGAACCAGCCGGCGCTGCGGGTTGTGCGCCACCAGCGCGGCCAGCGCCTCTTCCGCGCTGCGCCCGGTCTTCGCGCGGATGTTGTCGATGGTCTCGTGCACCATCTCGGTGTCGGTGTAGCCCGGACAGACGGCGTTGACCGTGATGCCCTTGCGGGCCAGCTCCAGTGCCAGTGCGCGCGTCAGACCGATCACGCCATGCTTGGCGGCGCAGTACGCGGCGACGTACGGGTAGCCCACCTGGCCTGCGGTGCTCGCCACGTTGACGATACGGCCGGACGCCGCCTCGAGCATGCCGGGCAGCGCGGCATGGATGCAGTGGTAGGTGCCATTGAGGTTCACGTCGATCATGCGCTGCCAGAGCGCCGCGTCGGTGCGCTGCAAGGGCGCGCTCTGCGCCTGACCGGCGTTGTTGACCAGGATCGCGATACGCCCGCGCGTGTGCGCGATGCGCTCGAAGGCCGCGTGCACGGCACCGGCGTCCGTGACGTCGGCCGCTTCGACACTGGCGGCGCCACCCAACTCCGCCGCGGCCGTGCGTAGCGCGTCGGCGCGGCGCGCAAGCAGAGTGACCGAGGCGCCATGCGCCACCAGGCCGCGGGCGATCGCAAGTCCGATGCCGCGCGCTCCTCCTGTGACCACCGCGTGACGACCCGCGAGCGCAGCGTTCATACGGGCCCGGCCATCTGCGCCGCGCGCTCCAGGTTGCGCTCGAGCTGGGACTTGCCTGAGAGGTACTGAGCCGGCCACGCTTGGTCGCGATAGCCTTGCGCGGCGGCGGCGCGCAGCGTCCACGAAGGATCCGAGAGGTGAGGCCGCGCCAGTGCACACAGATCCGCGCGACCCGCCGCGATGATGGTGTTGACGTGGTCGGCTTCGTAGATGTTGCCCACCGCGATCGTCGGCAGGCCGACCGCGCTGCGCAGCAGATCCGAGAACGGCGTCTGCCACATGCGCCCGTAGACGGGCTTCTGCCACGGCACGGTCTGTCCGGTCGAGACGTCGAGCAGGTCCGCGCCGGCGGTCTTGAGCGCGAGCCCGATCGTGACGAGATCGTCTTCGCTCAGACCGCCCTCGACCCAGTCGCTCGCCGACACGCGCACCGACAGCGGCCGGTCGGCGGGCCAGGCGCCCCGCACGGCCGCGAGCACCTCGAGCGGAAAGCGCAGCCGGTTGGCGACCGACCCGCCATAGGCGTCGTCACGATGGTTGGTCAGCGGCGAGAGGAACCCGGCAAGCAGGTAGCCGTGCGCCATGTGCAGCTCGAGCATGTCGAAGCCGGCCGCGGCGCCGAGCCGCGTGGCGTACACGAACTCCGCCACGACCCGGTCCATGTCGGCGCGTGTCATTGCACGCGGCGCTGGGCTCTGCCCGGGAAGGTACGGCAGCGGCGAGGCCGCGATCGTCTCCCAGTTGCCCTCGGGCAAGGGCTGGTCGGCATCCTGCCAGCCCAGCTGCGTCGAGCCCTTGCGGCCCGAGTGGCCGAGCTGCAGGCAGATGCGCGCGGCCGAATGCGCGTGCACGAAGTGCACGATGCGCGCCCAGGCGTCGCGCTGCGCCGCGTTCCACAGACCGGTGCAGCCCAGGGTGATTCGACCCTCCGCGGACACGCAGGTCATTTCCGTGACGATCAGCCCCGCACCGCCCGTGGCGCGCGCACCGTAGTGCACGAGGTGCCAGTCGGTCGGCAGGCCGTCCACCGCGCTGTACTGGGCCATCGGCGAGACGACCACGCGGTTCGCCAGCTGCATGCCGCGCAGCGTGAATGGCAGGAACATCGGTGGTCGCGGCTCGTCGGCTGCAACCGAGTGCGCCAGCTCGGCCTCGACCTTGCGCACATAGGCCGCGTCGCGCAGGGCGAGATTCTCGTGCCCGATGCGCTGGCTGCCCGTGAGCAGGCTGTAACCGAGCTGCCACGGCGGCAGGTGCACGTAGCGCGACACGTTCTCGAACCACTCCATGCGGTTGCGTGCTGCGCTCTGCAGCTTGAGCGCCTCGAGCGAACGCTCCGCCTGGTAGCTCGCGAGACCGGCCGGCACGTCGCTCGCTCCGGCCACGTGCTTCACGAGCGAGACCGCGTCCTCCATGGCGAGCTTGGTGCCAGACCCGATGCCGAAGTGCGCCGTGTGCGCCGCGTCGCCGATCAGCACCAGCCGGCCGTGGTGCCAGCGCTGGCAAAGCACCCGGTTGAAGTTGAGCCAGGCCGAGCCGCGCAGGTGCCGCGCATTGCTCATCAGGCGGTGTCCGCCCAGGTACTTCGCGAACAGTGCCTCGCAGAAATCGATCGACTGGTTGGTGTCGAAGCGGTCCAGACCGTGCGCGCGCCAGGTCTCCTCGCGCGTCTCGACGATGACGGTGGAGAGCGAGTCGCTGAACTGGTAGGCGTGAATCTGGAACCAGCCGTGTTCGGTCTGCTCGAACGCGAACGTAAAGGCCGGGAAGGTCTGCGTCGTGCCGAGCCAGATGAAACGGCACTTGCGCACGTCGATGTCCGGCTTGAATACCTCGGCGTGCCGCGCGCGCGCGCCGCTGTTCACGCCGTCGGCGGCTACCAGCAGGTCAGCGTCGGCCCAGGGGGCCTCGGACTCGACTTCCTGCTCGAACGTCTGCAACACGCCCAGCCCGGCCGCGCGCTGTTGCAGCAGCTGCAGCAGCCGCTTGCGTTCGATGCCGCAGAAGCCGTGGCCGCCCGAGCGCAGCACCTCGCCGCGGAAGTGCACCTCGATGTCGTCCCAGTGATAGAAGCTGCCCGTGATCGAGTCGTGCGACTCCCGATCGACATCGCGAAAGCCGGCCATGGTCTTGTCCGAGAACACGACGCCCCAGCCGAACGTGTCGTCCGGCCGGTTGCGCTCGACGACCTCGACCCGCGCCCCGGGCAACGCCTTCTTGAACAGGATGGCGGAGTAGAGCCCGGCGGGCCCTCCGCCGAGGCAGACAATGCGCTTCAAGCCGGTCTCCCTTGGGACATCGGCTATATTTCACATTTGAATAGTTGAACTGTCAACTTTTCTGCGTCGGAACCGGGAGTTGCGTTCGGGCGAGTGGGGTGGCGAGCCGGCGGGCGGCGTCAGGCCAGCCGCGCCGCGGGCGGCTGCCCGGACGCCACGCGCTGTACGTTTCCCCAGGCGACGGTCATGCGGTGCACCCAGGTGTCGCGGGTCACCCCGGCGATGTGCGGTGTGAGAACGACGTTCGGCAATCCCAGCAGCGCGCAGCCCTGCCCGGGCGGTTCCTGCGCAAACGCATCGAGCGCGGCGCCAGCAAGATGCCCGCTGCGCAGCGCATCGGCGAGCGCGGCCTCGTCGACGAGTGCGCCGCGCGCGGTGTTGACCAGCCAGCCGCCGGGGCGCATTCGTGCCAGCGCCCGCGCATCGATCAGCCCGCGTGTCTGCGGATTCAGCGGCGCATGCAGGCTCACGATGTCGCTGGCGGCGAGCAGCTCGTCCAGCGTGCAGTGCATGGCGCCGAAGGGCTGCTCGTGTTCGATCGGGGCCCGCGTCGGCTTCGCGTACAGCACGCGCGCGTCGAAGGCATGCACACGACGCGCGACGTGCCGTGCGATGTTGCCGAAGCCCAGCAGTCCCACGACCTTGCCGCGCAGCTCGCGCAGCTGCATCGTCCGCGCCATGCCCAGCCATTCGCCGGCGCGGGTCGACTCGTGATGCTGCGGCAGCTGCTTGAGCAGCGCGAGCATCAGCAGCACCGCATGCTCCGCCGTGCTCACGGCGTTGCTGCCCTCGTTGCCGGCCAGCGGAATTCCGCAGCGCCTGAAGACGTCGAGATCGAGCCAGTCGTGGCCGGCACTCAGCAACTGGAACAGCTTCAGCCGCGGTGCGTTCGCGAGCTCGTCGGCGCCGGGATTGCCCGGGTAGGCGAACATGACGTCCGCCGTGGCGAAGGCCGCACGCCGCTCGCCTACCGAGGCGCCCTGCTCCAGCGGCAGCCAGCGTACGCCGGGCGGAACGAAGGTCTGCAGATAGGCCATGACGTCCGGCGGGACGAAGCGCGCCGAATGCAGGAACACGACATTTGCTTCGACCATGGACGCACTCACGCGCGCGGTGCCGGCCACCGGTCCGCCGACCAGGCTGTGATTCGCCCCTCAAAGGCGCTGGCGGCCACCGTCAGCGGCGACGCGAGCCAGAGCGCACCAGGCCCTGAGCGGCCCTTGAAATTGCGGTTGATCGCCGACACGGTCACCTGCGACGCGTTCGCCGAGGTGCCGGGGCCGCAGCCGATGCAGGCGCCGCAGCCCGGCGAGATCACGCGCACGCCCGCGCGCTCGAACAACTCCACGTAGCCACGTCGCCGCGCATAGGCCTCGACCGACGCCGAACCGTACTGTATCAAGAAGCTGACGCCCGGGGCGACGCGGCGCCCCGCCGCCACCGCGCTCGCCACGACCTTCGCGTACAGATCGAGGTCGACTTCCTTGCCGGCCGTGCACGAGCCGCCGTAGGCGATATCGATGCGTACGTCGCCGATGTCGGCGACGCGCGCGCCATTGCCGGGGTCGGCCGGGATGCCACGGTCCGCGTCGCCCGGGGTCGCCACCATCGGTTCGATCTGCGCAAGATCGATGCGGTGCACGCCGCCGTCATACTGCGCGCCCGGATCCGGTGCCACGGCGCGGCGGCGCCAGGCCGCGCCATCGGCGCCAGGTCGCGTCTTCTGCAGCCAGTCGAACAAGGCTTCATCGGCCTCGAACACACCGGTACGCGCGGCACACTCGGTGGCCATGTTGGCGAGCGTGGCGCGCTCGTCGACCGGCAGCGCGGCGAGTCCGGGTCCACCGAACTCCATGACCCGGTTCAGCGTGAGCTGGCGGCGCGCGAACGTCGCCAGAATGTGCAGCATCAGATCCTTGGCGGTGACGTTCGGTGCCAGGCGACCGTGCAGTTCGAACCGGATCGACTCGGGCACGGTCACCGCCGTCACGCCGCTGTGCAGCAGCGCCGCATACTCCGTCGCGCCTACGCCCCAGGCCAGCGCGTTGCTCGCGCCCCCCATGCAGGTGTGCGAATCCGTCGCCTGCACGAAATCCCCCGGCTCGAGCAGCGCCTCGCGCGCCACCTGATGACAGATGCCGGGCGAGATGCCGTCGACGGCGGCGTAGTCGCGCACGCCGGTGTGTCGCTGGAACTCGCGCTGCAGGCGGCGCAACCGTGCGATCTTCGGCGCGAACGCACGCAGGTGCGGCACCTCATCCGAGTACACGAGGTGGTCCTCGAAGGCGGCGAAGCGCGCCGCATTGCGCACCGCATAGTCCGAGCCATACTCCTCGCTGAGGAAGTGGTGCACCTGCGCGCTCGTGTAGTCGTGCGAATAGCCGCTGTCGACGCTGACGATAACCGCGTCGCCCGGACGCAGCTGACCCGGCGCGGCGCCGCCCGCGAGATGTCGCTCCAGGATTTTTTCGGCGAGCGTCAGCGGACGCGGCTCACGCACGGGCAACGCGGGGGCTGGGCGCGCGCCCGCGGCGAGCTGCTGCGAGTACGCGAACAGGCCGCCCGCGCCAATGATCTCGCGCTCTACGGCGTCGCGCCCACGCATGAACTCCTCGATCGGCACGGCCTCGCCTCGCTGCAGCCGACGCAGCACGGCGTGGTCCGCCATCAGCACGCCCTGGCAGAGGTTGTTGCGGGCGTGGATCGGCGCAAACGAGGCGGCGATGGCGATCCGGATGCCGCTCCACTTCTCGGCCTGCACGGCGGTCTCGCGTGAGGAGCCCGTGCCCTTGCGATACCCTGAGACGATCACCTCGAAGTTGCCATTGCGCAGCGCGTCCTCGCCAAACAGCCGCTCGCCCGCAACGATCAGCCCCGCATAGGCGTTGCGGGCGATCTGGGCCGGCTCGTGGTCGAAGCAGGTCCAGGCCGGGGTCATGACGTCGGTGTTGACGTCGTCGAGCAGCTCCGCGACCGTGATGTCTTCGAGCGTCAGATTCAGCTCGCCCGCGAGCTGACGTCGGATAAGCTGCGGATCCTTGGTCAGGAACAGGACGCGCTTGCCCGGCGTCAGCGAAATCCGTGGTGGCACCATGAAGCCATTATTGCGACCTGGCCGCCGCGCCGTCATTCAATCGTGGGTGGCCGGGATAACCGCGGCTCAGGGCGTCGCGCTCACGGGGGAGCGTCGCGCCGGCGGCGATCGCCGCCACCCTGGTGCCCAGCAGCAAATTTCGGCGCGGCCACCTCAAGCTCATCGGCTGCTTGGGGCAGCGACACGCAACTGTGCAAGCACCTCGTCGGTGTGCTCGCCGATCCGCGGCAGCGCCGAACGCACGCCCGGCCGGCGGCCGTCGAGCAACAGCGGCAGCAACACGACCTGCGTCGTTCCTCCGTCCTCGGTAGGCATCGCCGCCAGCGCCCCGCTGGCCTGCAGGTGCGGGTCGTCGAGCAGCTCATCGGGCCGCGTGATCGGTGCATACGGCAGCCCGGCGGCCTCGAGCGCAGCGCCGAGTTCGCCCTTTTGACGCGTCGCCATGGTCTCGCCCAGCAGCGCGAGCAGGCGCGGGCGTTGCGCAACGCGCTCGGCGTTGGTCGCAAGCGACGGATCGGCAGCGAGGTCGGGACGATCGAGCACCTGACACAGGGTCTGGAACTGCTTGTCGCTGGTTGCGGCCACGAACAGCTGCTCGCCGCCGGCCAGCGTGAACACGTCATAGACGCTCCACGCCGAAACGCGCGACGGCATCGGCGGGACGGGTTCGCCGCTCATCAGGAACTGCTGTACGTGCTGCGCGCACAGGAACGCGCAATTTTCGAACAGCGCAGTCTGGACCTCCTGTCCTCGCCCCGTGCGCTCCCGCTCACGCAGCGCCGCGAGCACGCCGATCGCGCCGAACATGCCGCCCATGATGTCGTTGACGCTGGTGCCGGCACGCAGCGGTCGACCCTCAGGGCCCGTCAAGTACGCAACCCCACCCATCATCTGCACCACTACGTCGAGCGCGGTGCGCTGTTGGTAGGGTCCAGGCAGGAAGCCCTTGTGCGATACGTAGATCAGTCGCGGCTGCACGGCCGACAGCGTCGCGTAGTCCAGGCCGAGCTTCGCCATCAGTCCGGGCCGGAAGTTCTCCAGCAGCACGTCACTGGTGGCGATCAGCTCGCGCGCCGAAGCCAGTCCCGCCGCCGTCCGGGTGTCGAGTACGACGCTCTTCTTGTTGCGATTGAACGTGCGGAAGAAGCCGCGGCCGAGTCCGGGGAGACTGCGCGTCTTGTCGCCGCCGGGTGGCTCGACCTTGATCACTTCCGCACCGAGATCGGCGAGGATCATGCCGCAGGCGGGCCCCATGACCATGTGCGTGAACTCGACCACGCGCACGCCGGCCAGCGGCAGCAGAAGAGGCGTTGGCATGGGCATCGGCGTGGGCGCCGGGCTCATGCGCGAACCCCAAAGTCCCGCGGCACACCGGCCCGCCACAGTGTGCCGTGCGTCGGCTCGTCGGGAATCCAGCCGACCACCCGGGCACGCAGCGCGAGCAGCGCCGGCAGATCGATGCCGGTACGGCAGCCCATCGACTCGAGCATGAACACCAGATCCTCCGTGGTGGCATTGCCACTGGCGCCTGGCGCATGCGGACAACCGCCGATCCCGGCCAGAGACGCGTCGAAGCGCGCCACGCCGAGACGAAGCGCCGCGTGCACGTTCGCCAGGGCGAGCCCGCGCGTGTCGTGGAAGTGCCCGCAGCTGAAGCGCCCTCCGGCGAGCCGCAGCGCCCGCTCGAACAGACGGCTCACGGCGGCCGGATCGGCATAGCCCACGGTATCGGCGAGGCTCACACGGTCGGCGCCCGCATCCAGCACCGCCTGGACCAGGCGCAGAACGTCGTCAGGCTCGACGCGCCCCTGCATCGTGCAGCCGAAAGCCGTGCTGATGCCCGCCTCGATCAGCGTCCGGCGCCCGGATGCATCGCGCGCCGCACGGATACGGCCCAGCTCCGTCACAACCTCATCCGGCGCCCGCCGCAGATTCGCCAGGCTGTGCGCGCGGCTCGCCGACAGCGGCAGCACCATGAGGTCAGCGTCGCCTTCGAGCGCACGCTCCGCGCCGCGCAGGTTCGGCACGAGCACCGACGCCACCAGCCCGGGCAGCGACCTCGCGAAGGCCAGCACCTCGGCCGTATCCGCGAGCTGCGGCAGCAGGCGCGGAGGCACGAACGAGCCCACCTCGATCTCGCGCTGCCCGGCCGCATGCGCGGCCGTGAGCCACTCGCACTTGCGTGCGGTCGGCACGATCGTCGCAATGCTCTGCAGGCCGTCGCGCAGGCCGACCTCGCGCACGACCACGTCGCCGGGCAGCGTCTCAGTCACGCAGCGCCCGCCAAACGACCACCGGCGTGACCAGCAGCGACAGCACGACGAAATGCAGTGCAAAGAACCCGCTCATGCCCACGAGCGACCAGCGCTCGGGCAGCAGACCGCCGACGATCAGCGCGTAGACGGCGCCCGCGCTCAGCGGCACGAGCAGCAAGGTTGCGACCAGGGCGAGCGCGACTGCACGCAGCAACAGATTCGCGGGCAGACTGGCGCCGCGCATCGAGCCCTCGTTGGCGGCCAGACGTGCGATGTCACCACGCCGCACCCGACCGCGCACGACCAGCGTGAGCACGACCGTCACCAGCAGCGTGAAATTGAATGTTCCGGGCAGGATGCCGAAGATGCCGCCCGGCGGCGCCTCGAACGCACCGATGGCGTCGCGACCGCGGAAAATCAGCCAGCTCAGCAACACGGCAATGACCGCAGTCGCGATGGTGTTGGCGATGGTCTCGCGGCGCACCGCAAGAGCGTGGGGTCCGGCTGCGTCCATGGCTCGAATGGTCGGCCAGCCGGGAGCCGGCCGGCAAGAACCCCTGCTGCCCGGGGGCATAACCTGCGGTAATATTGACCCTGCTAATCAGTATCCGGGTTCATGCCTGATCCCCACTCCGGGAACGGGCGCGAGAGGGCCGATGGACCTGCTCGATTCAAGACGACTGCGGCACTTCCTGGCCGTGTACGACCTGCGCAGCATCGGCCAGGCAGCCGAGAAGCTGTTCCTGACCCAGCCTGCGCTGTCCAAGAGCATTCGTCAGCTCGAGGAAGACCTGCAGATCCGGCTGTTCGATCGCACGCCGCTCGGCGTGGTGCCCACAGTGTTCGGCGACGCCCTGGCGCAGCATGCGCGCGTCATTCGCTCCGAGATGCGCCATGCCGAGACCGCCATCTCGAACCTGCGCGGCGCTGTGAAGGGCCACGTGACGATTGGCGCCGGGCCCAGCGTCGCAGCAAGCCTGATGCCGCTCGCGACCGAGGCCCTGCGCAAGAGCCGACCGGGCATCCACCTCACGGTGATCGAGGGGCTGGTGGACACGATCCTGCCCTCGCTGCGCCGTGGGGAACTGGATCTGGCCGTGGGCACCTGGCCGCGAGTCGCAGACAGCGACATCACGGCCGACACGCTGATCCACGATCGCATCTGTGTCGTCGCGGGGCCGCGTCATCCGCTGGCGCGCAAGCGCACGGTCGAACTGTCCGAGTTGCTCGGCTATCCCTGGATCCTGCCGCCGCAGTCGCAGCGA
>JANPDV010000536.1:0-3706 GCA_031431655.1 Gammaproteobacteria bacterium
CGCGCGTTGGCATTACCCATCATCTGCGTGAAGCCGGCGATCGGCGCGACGAAGTTGAAGAAGAAGCTGTCGTACTCCGACTTGGCATAAGTGGCGGTGGCGCGCACTTCCCACCGGTCGGTGATCAGCGCGGTGCCTTCCAGCTCCACGCCCTGAAGGGTCGAATCGCCCGGGGTGTTCGCATTGCGGGTGTTCAGGAACGGCGTGCCGTCGGGGAATCGCGCTGGCAAGCCCGTGGCTCCGGCCGGGCAGCCATTCGCAAGCGTCGCACCGGCCACGCCACCGTGCGCGAAGCTGCCGCAGTCTTCCTGGATCTGGAATGCGGCGCGCCCCTTCTGGTTCGTCCATTCACCGTGATAGATCGCGACGCTGGTCTGCGCGCGGCGGTCGAGCCACTCCTGCTTCCAGCCGAGCTCGATCATCGTCAGCTCATCGCCAGCCACGACGCCGGCCAGGCCAGGATTCAGTGCGTTGTACTGGGCGGCCTCGCGAGGCGTCGCCTGGCCCACCTCGGCGTTGATCGCCGGAGGCAACTGGCCCTTCGCCCAGCTGGCGTAGATATTGGAGCTCTCGGTCGGCTTCCAGCGAAGGATCGCGCGCGGCAGCGTCTTCTTCTCTTCGACTATCGTCGGCGTGGCCGTGAGGATCGCCTTCTTGGTCGTGTCCTTCTGGTAGCGCGCCTCGATGCTCGCGGACCACTGGTCCGTGAAGTTGTAGTTCAGCGACGCAAACACGCCTTCGGTCTCGACCTTGTCCGTGTTCTGGGCGAGGCTGTTGGCGGTGAAGAAGTTCGCACCGGTGGTCATCGGCGCGACAGCGCAGGGCGAGCCCACAGGCCGCACGACCGACGAGAGGCACAGCCATACGGCATCGCCGCCCGAGCCGGACTGCAGGAACGTCTGGTCGTACTTGTTTACGCCCGCAAGCCAGCTGAGCTTGCCATCCGTGGGCGAAGCCACGCGGATTTCGTAGCTCTTGTCCTCGGAATCCTGCGGATCGCGCGACCACCAGAGACCGAGCGGTGTCAGGCCGAACGAGCGGATCCAGTTGGCCTTCAGTTCGTTGACGCCGGCCTGGGCAGTCACCGTGTAGCCGGCGCCGAACTCATACTGACCCGACAGCGAGAAGCGCGAGACCGTGCGGATGAGGCCGACATGGTCGATCGTCGGCACATCGAGCGCCGCCGGATTCGTGCGGTTGACGATGTTGTCCAGGATAAAGTTCGGCGTGCCGTTCAACGCGGCCTGGGTCGGGAAGAACGATGTGACCGTATCGATGATATTGCGGGAACCGTTGGCGGCTAGCGCGACGCCCTGCTCGGGAACCGCACCGCAGATGTAGTTCATCGGAGAGGCGATCGGGAAGGCAGGGTCCTGTGTCGACACGGTCCGGCCGAGACACGAGTTGTTGCGCCAGCCCTGCACGAGTCCACCCGTGGACGGGCCATCCTCGTCCTGGGCGTAGAAGCCGCGCACACGGATCTCCAGGGCATCCACGGGCTTGAGGAACAAGGTCAACTGCGCGCTCTTGCTCGACTCCTCACCCAGCCCACCGCCGTCGGAGGCATTGAACAGCGCGCCGCGCGAGTAGTAGCGTGCACCGGCACGGAAGGAAACGCGGTCAGCAATTATCGGGCCCTCGAAGCTGCCCGAGACGTCCGACTCGCCGTAATTCGCCCCCGTTGCGTTCAGCTGGCCGGAGTACTCGGTCAGCGAAGGTGTGCGCGTGATGTAGTTGATGGCGCCGCCGAAGGTGCTGCGGCCATACAGCGCGGCCTGCGGGCCCTTGATGACCTCGATTCGTTCGACGTCGTCATAAGGAATCGACTGGGTGCCGCCGAGCACGAACACGCCGTCGACGAACAGCGCGCCCAGCTGCAACGAGGGGCTGTCCGAATTGACGTTCATGCCGCGGAAGCGGATGGCCGACGTGAAACGACCGGGGATCTGGCCGCCCTGCTGCGAGTACTGCACACCGGAAGTGGTGCGCGCTACGTCCTCGAGTCCCTTGAAGCCGCGCTCTTCGATGTCCTTGGCGCTGAAGGCCGTGATCGACAGCGGCGCATCGAGGAGTTTCTCCTCCGTCTTGCGGGCCGTGACGACAATCTCTTCGAGCGTGGCCGCGCCGGCCGCTTCCTGCGCAAACCCAGGTGCAGACAGCGCCGCACCGACGGCCCAGGCAGCTCCTAATGAAAACGACTGGATCTTTCCCATGAGCGAGGATTCCCCGTTTAGAGATGGTTCAACCAAGAGCGGTCGTCGCGCCAAAGCGACAGCCGCGATACTATTCGACCGCCCGCCTTATTGTCACGACGGAGTTTCAGCTACTTCGGAGCCGGGGTGTACGCCTCGAGGACCTGGAAAACCCGCTCGATCAACGCCTCGCGGGCTGCCGCTCTGGCGGCCTGCTCTGCCTCGCCAGGCGCGTGCTGTTCCAGTGCTCCCTGACGCAATACCTCCGCACTTTCCAGCAGCTTCTCGAGCGTCATCATCCGCTCGCTGACGACCGACAACTCAGCCGTCAGCGCCGCGACGATCGCGAACAGCTGGTCGATCGCGGCGTCATCGAAGAATTGCGCGCGCCGGCCCTTTGGTACCCGCGGCAGTCGAATCGGGGAGGCCTGTGCAGCACCGCCGGTCCGCCTGTCGGTTGTCTGTCGTGACAACACAACATCCGTGCCCGCTCGCGCTTTCGAATAGGTCCGCCCCGTTCGGCGCCGCCCCGCCACTGCAGCGCGTTTCCGCGTCATGCGTGCATCTCCTGCCCGCCCGATACGTTCATGCCTTCGCCGGTGATGTAGGCGGCCTCGTCCGAACACAGGAACGCGCAGGCCTTGGCGGTGTCCTCCGGCAGGCCGACGCGGCCGAGCGGAATGCGGCCGCGCATTTCGGCCAGGTAGGCCTCGACCGTCAGGCCCTTCTGGCTGGCGCGATAGGCGTTCTGCACACTGCCGAGGCCGGTAGTCACGTGGTTGGGACAAACCGCATTGACGGTGATCGCGTGCACGCCCAGCTCGATAGCGGCGCTGCGGGTAAAGCCGATCATCCCGTGCTTGGAAGATGCATAGGCCGCGAGGTGTACCGAACCGACCTTGGCCGCCACGCTGGCGATGTTGATGATGCGACCGCCCTGCCCCTGCCTGATCATCTGTCGTGCGGCGTGCTTGGTGCAGAGGAACACGCCCATCAGGTTGACGTCGAGCACGGTCTGCCAGCGCTCGCGGGTCATGTCGACCAGAGGCTCCATCAGGTAACCGACGCCGGCGTTGTTGATCAGAATGTCCAGCCGCCCGAACTGCCGCAGCGTGGCGGCGATGGCGGCCTCGACCTGCGTTTCATCGCGCACGTCGAGTGGCTGCGCGAGTGCCGCTGCGCCGGTGGCGCGAACCTCGGCAGCGATGCTCTCGAGTTCGCTCGCGGTGCCGATCCGGTCGGCCGGGAGATTCGCTGCAGCGACCGCCAGGTCCGTCACCACGACGCTGGCCCCTTCCGCTGCCAGGCGTTTCGAGATGGCTTCACCGAGGCCCCCGTGCCGCCCGGCGCCCGTGACCAGCGCCACCTTGCCGGCGAGCCGCATTACTGCGCGAGCTCCCGCCAGCGCACGCATGCGACCCGCGAGCCATCGCCGGCGTCCTCGAGTTCGGGCACGCGCTCGGCGCACACCGCGACCGCGTGCGGACATCGCGTGCGGAACACGCAACCCGAGG
>JANPDV010000537.1:0-8115 GCA_031431655.1 Gammaproteobacteria bacterium
GTGTTCTCGAGCTGTCTCGGCAGATTCGCGAAAATGAAGTTCGTCGTCTGGTCATCCTGGTTCCAGCGCAGCTCCAGGTTCAGCGTCGCGCGCGGCGTCACGTCCAGCGCGACTCCGCCGAAAACCGACTGCGAGGTGACCTTGTTGTTGTTCGGGACCGGGGGCACCTGAGCAGGCGTCAGCAGCGTGCCGTTGACGCTGCGACCCTCGGATTCAGCCTTCTCGTCGTAGTAATAGCCGCCGACCAGCCACCGCAGTCGCTGCTCGGGGTCCGAAACGAAGCGCAGCTCCTGGCCGACGCTGCTGATATCGGTGGTGATGAAGTTGCGGATGTTGTTGCGCAGCACGGGATTCACCGGCAGGTTGGCCTCGGTGAGACCGCTGTAGTCGGAGTCATTGTCGAACAGGACGTCGGTCTGGTTGTAGGCCGTCATCGAGGTCAGCGTACCGCCCCCGAACTGCCAGTCGAGGTTCAGCGTGGCCCAGCTGACTTCACGTTCGGTGCCGGCGCAGGTGTCGCAGTTGTGGGCGATCAGCGCTGGATTGACCGGCAGCTTGCCGATGAACCAGACCTGCGTGGCCAGCGCGCCGGTCCGCGTGTTCGAAGGCACGACGTGCCAGGCAGGCTGGGCCTGAAACTCGTCCGAGTAGGAAGCGCGCAGGTAGGCCGAGAACGCGTCGCTCGCCTTGTACTGCATCGCCACGCTGGCCGACTTCGCTTCTTCGGCGCCTACGCCGTCGCGACCCGTGAGGTTGTTGCGGAAGAAGCCGTCGAACTCGCTCCAGCGGGCGCTGACCGCGAAGGACAGCGCGTCGCTCGCCGGCAGGTCCAGGCGGGCGCGCAGATCGATGCGACCGTCGCTGCCCCCGAGCGCTTCGGCGTAGCCACCAAACTCCGCTTGCGGGCGCTTCGTGACGTAGTTGATCGCCCCCGACAGGACGCCGCGGCCGAACAGCGCGCTCTGCGGTCCCTTGACGACTTCGATGCGCTCGACGTCGACCGTCTGCAGGTTCAGCCCCGAGCGCCACGGCACGTTGTTGCCGTCGACAAAGACACCCACGGTCGGTTGGCTGGCGGCGCGGATGTTCGCCTGTCCGCGGATCGCCGGACGGATGTCGAGCACACTGAGGCCCTCGGACCACGTGAACCCGGGAGTCAGCTTCTGCAGGTCAGCGAGATCGTTGACGCCCCGCCGCTCGATCTGTTCGGCGCCCACTGCGATGATCGACACCGGCACTTCCTGCAGGTTCTCGGACCGCTTGCGGGCGGTGACCACGATCTCCTCGAGCACGCCCGACGCGATCGGCGGCGCGCTCGCCGACTGTGCTACCGCACCTGCACTGGCCAGCCAGCCAGCCAGTGCCGCCGAAACGACTGCAACGCTCTTTCGCATACGCATCTGATCCCCCATCCCCAGTTTGTCCTTAGGTTTCGTCGGCCAGGCAATGACCGGCCCGCTGCGGCGCTTGCGGCGCTCCGCGGGCACCTTGATACTCAGTTAGATGTGCTTCAACGGCTTTTTCCCGGAGCGCCCCGGAAATTCCCGGAAGGCATCCGGGAAGATGGCCCGCGTTCCTCAATGACGTTCGCGCAGCGTGAATGACATGGCCAGCGAGGCAGAAATCAGCGATCCGGATCGCGACACGATCGCCACGACGGCAGGCCCGATCGATCCCGAGAAGCAACGGCAGCGCTGGCTGACATTCTGGTTCTATCTGGGTGTGCCGCTGGCGCTCGGCTTCCTGCTGGGCTGGTTGCAGGTCGGGCGCGCAGCCGACTGGCCACGCTCAGTGTCGCTGTTGTACTGGCTGGTCGCCTCCTGCGTCATCATGACGCCGCTCCAGGCCCTCAGCACCGCGCTCGTGGCGCCGCTGCTGCGCCGGCTGCGCAGCCCGCTATGGCTCACCCTCCTGATCGGCCAACTCGTCGGTGGCTACCTGTTCCTGGATCCGGTCATGCAGGCCTACCGGCGCTGGCTGCAGGCGAACGTCTACCCCGATCTGCTGCTAACGTCCCCCGCGACCACGCTCGCCGACTTCCTCCAGCGGCTGCCGAGCAATTCATTGCTCTGGATCGGCATCAACCTGCTGTTCTTCCATGGCCTGCGGATGCCCCGCTTCGGCTATCTGCCCGCATCACGGGCCGCGCCGCCACCGGCACCGGCGTCAGTCCCTGCGCCCGTGCCGCAGGCTGAAACACCACCCGTCGAGAGGCCGACCCATACGCCAAGGTCCGTGCGTCCGACGTTGATGGAACGCGTGCGGCCCGAGCGCCGTGGTGCCCTGCTGGCGCTGAAGGCCGACGGCCACTACCTGCAGGTCTACACCGATGCCGGCAGCGACCTGATCCTGTATCGATTGTCCGATGCGTTGCTCGAGCTGGGCGCCGACGACGGCGTCCAGGTGCATCGCTCGTGGTGGGTCGCGCAGCGCGCGCTGTCGCCCGAGCGGCACCGAAACCAGCTCGTGCTCGTCAACGGCGTCGAAGTGCCGGTCAGTCGCTCGTTCCGGGTCGTCGCGCGGCAGCGCGGCTGGCTGAGCCCGGCCGATCCGCGCGACTAGCGGCCGCCGCTGTCCTCGTTGAGCGGCGCTCGCTAAATGATGACCAGCGGCCCGTCGGCGGTCGCCAGCGGCTCAACGCCGGTCTTCGTCACGACGATCAGGTCCTCGCAGTGGATCGCGCCCCAGCCGAGCAGCGACGTCGGCAGGTCCACCGTCAGCGTCATGTTCTCCTGCAGCGTGAGGTCGTCCTGCACCACGAACGGCAGGCCATCGCGATACGGCTGGTCCGTGTGCTGCAGTCCGACCGAATGCGGACCGGCGCCGAAGCGGATGGTCAATGAGCCGGTGTAGGCCTTCTTCATGGCGTCGCCGCACAAGCGGCTCAGCTCCGAATACTTGAGCCCGGGCCGTGCATTGGCGAGCACGGTCTCCCAGCCCACCTTGAGAGACGCCATGCAGGCGCGGATCTCCTTCGACGGCTCGCCCAGCACGAAGGTGCGGCCGAAGTCGCCGTGATAGAAGTTCCGCTGGCAGACAGCGTCCACCATCATCGCTTCGCCTTCCACGACCTTGCCTTCGGTGAATCCGCCGATGGTGCCCGTGGCGATCCACATCGCCTTGGCGCCACGCTTGGCCGCTTCGGCCATGAACATCTGGTCCACCTGGTCCTTGGTGGTGCCCTTGCGCACGCGCTTCAGCATGGCCATGCAGGCATCCTGGTTGATGCGTGCGACAGCGCGCATGTGCTTCAGTTCCACCTCGGACTTGATCATGCGGATCTTGCGAAAGGTGTTGTCGCCAGGGACGCAGGTGACGTCGTTGCGATCCAGCGTCTTCAGGATGCCGGCGATGCGCATGTCATCGACAGCTATCTTGGCCTTGGCGAGTCCCGCCAGCTCCAGCGCGCGCACCAGCGCCCATTCCGGCGTTGCCGCACGGCGCTCGTTGGCCTTGGCGCCGAAGTCGATCCATTTCTGCTCGGCGGGCTTCAGCGCGCCGCCGGTCGTCGGCCAGGCGCCGACGGGGGCGGCCTCGGGCGGCTGGTTCCACTGGCCGCGTTCGATGTACTTGTCGAGATCGCGCGGAAAACTGTACGGCACGATCTCGGGAAACTCGCGTGCGCCATTGGCCAGGAACATCAGGTCGGAACCGGCGGCGACCAGGAAGATCGGCTGCTTTGGATCGCGCGACATGACCGCGAAGCTCGGGATGGCGCGCAGCTTCTGCAGCTCGTAGCTGAAGTAGTTGCCGAGATAGAAGATGTTGATCGGATTGAGCGCGACGATGCCGTCCAGCCCCTCGCGCTCCATGACCTCGTAGGCGCGGGCCTTGTTGACCAGCAGCCGCCCGACGAAGTCGGCGGCCGGCGCCGGGCCCGGCGCGACCATGCCCCAGTTGGCCCGGGCTTCGCTGCTGCCCAGCGCACCCGCACCGAGTACCGCGCCGCCCGCGGCCAGCGCGGCCCCGCTGGCGCCGAGAGTCGAAAAGAAATCGCGACGTTCCATGACTCGGTCTCCTTGGGATGGCCCTCGCACCGAGCCTGTTGCTACCTGGGCACCCCTGGCTGGATCAGATTGACCAGGACGCCGTCGGCGTCGCGGAACATCATCTCCAGGGCCTGCTGTTTCATGTTCGGATTCCGCAGCAGCGTCACCGGCGGTGAGATGATCACATACCCCGCGTCCTGAATCCTCTTTGTCATCGTCCAGATGTCATTGGTCGGGAACACCACCGCGACATCGCCGGTGCGCGTGTCGGCACTCCGGGCCGGGGCGGGGACGCGCACGCCCTTTTCCTTGTATAGCTGGTAGATGCCGATGTTGCCGACCACCGACTCGCCTGCCATCAACACCGTCGCGCGCAGTTCCTTGCCGTCGGTGCCCATGATCGCGTTGATGCCCTTGCCCTTCCAGTAGTTGTCGAACATGGGCTTGAGCCCGAGAATGTCGCGATACAGCTTCAGCGATGTCTCGATATCGCGCACGAAAATGGTGGCCCGGGCCATCGGCGCGAGCGCCTGTCCTGGCTGGAAGACGGGGGGCATGCGTGCGGCCACGGGCGCCATCTGGATCAGTGACTTCACCTCCGTGTCGACGGCCGTCTGCGCAAAGCCCGGACTCGCGGCGAGCACCGCAACGCCCGCCGCCATCCTGATCCTGGCGGTGCGCCTCGCCATGGCCTAGAACCGGCCCGTGACCGTTACGCCGAACGTGCGTCGCTCGCCGAGGTACGCGTTGTACTGCGTGTTCGGCACGCCGACGGTCACGCTCGCGACGTACTCCTTGTCGAACAGGTTGCGCGCCCACAATTGCACGTCGAATTTCTCGCCCAGGACGCCAGCGCTGGCGTTGACGAGCGTGCGGGCCGGAATCCACGAGATGTTGACGGCGTCGTTGTACTGCTTGCTCTGGTAGGAGACATCCGAACGCAGGTAGTACTGCATGTCCTGTCCGAGCTGCAGCGCGTCCTTCCACTCGGCCGCAAGGCTGGCCTGCACCTTGGACTGTCGTTCCGTCTGCAGCCCGCCAATGTCGCCATTGCGCTTGCAGACGACGTCGTCGCACACGGCCGGGATGCGGCCCCAGCGCAGATCGGACGTGCCTGCCGCGTAATGCGCGTCGCCGTAATAGAACGTGCCGGACAGATCCAGCTTCTCGGTCGGCGCAAAGCCGGCCTCGAGCTCGATGCCCGATGAATGCACGTCGCCGAGGTTGCGAACGATGGAGATGGGCAGTGGCGCGGGATTGCCGGTGTCCTGCGCGAAAATCTGCACATCGGTCCAGCGGATCATGAACAGCGTGGCGTTGAGGCGGACGCGCCCTTCGTCGAAGGTGTTCTTCGAGCCCAGTTCGTAGGTCCAGTTCTTGTCGTCGCCGTAGCGGCGGTTCTCCGGCAGTGTCGCCGTTGCGTTGTAGCCGCCCGACTTGACGCCGCGCGCAGCGGACGCGAACAGCTTGTTGACGTTGGTCAGGTTGTACTCGAGCGTGACGCGGGGCGTGAACGAGGTGAACGTGTCGTTGAAGGTCAGGCCAGTGAAGCTGCCCAGTCCCGCCGTGCCGGTCGTTGGCAGGCTGCCCTGGAACTTCTTCTCGCGCGAATAGCGGGCCTCGACGCCGATGCGGGCTCGATCTTCGAGGAATTTGTAGGCGACTTCGGCAAAGGGCGACCAGACCTGTGGCTCCGTTATGGTCCGTCCCAGAACGGCGTAGACCAGAAACTGGGTTGGGTCGTTGACGTCGACCGCGGCAGCTGGAACCGCGGTCAGTTGCGGCAACGTGACGAAGTTCTGCGTGTTGAAGTCGCTCGTCTTCGTATAGAAGAGTCCGAAAGCTCCCGTGAACGGGCCCTTGTTGTCGAACGACACGCGCAGTTCATGCGACGTGCTGTCGAAATCGCCAAGCGGCCCGTTCTCGAACACACACTGGCCCGGGATGAAGAACGAGCAGCCCGGCAGCGTGTCCTTGTAGCCCAGCGACTTGGTCTTCGCCTTGATGTAGCCGAACAGGTAGTTGAGGCTGAATGCGTCGTTGATCTGCCAGTTGACACTGGCGCGCGTCAGGTTGGCATCGAGCTGACGCGCGTAGCCACGCGGATCGACCGGGATGTTGCGCACCGGGACTTCGCCGCAATACAGGCGGAACCATCGGCCGCCGCCGCCGAGGCCGGATCCGGCGGGCCGCACGTTCGGATTGAACTGACCGCAGTTCAGCAGGTTGCTGTCGGCATTCAACTCGGCGAACCAGTTCTCCGCGCGATGCTCCTCGTTGAAGTCGTAGTTGTAGTAGGCGAGGTCGAACACCAGGCCGTCGAATGGTTCGAACTGCAGTGCCCCGCTCAGGATCGTCTTGCGATGCCCGCCGAGCATGTCGTTGCTCCCCTGGCTGAACCTGATGTCGGCGAACGGGTGGGTATTCGGCCAGGTGCCGTCGAACGACGAGTAGTCGGCGCTGAAGCGCACTCGCAGCCGCTCGGGGACGATCGCACCAGAGACGGAAACGGAAGCGTCGTAGCGCGCATGGTTGCCCGCGGTGGCCGCGCCGTTGATGCCCCAGTCCTCGGTAGGCTGCTTCGAGACGTAGTTGACGGCACCCATGAATGCATTGCGACCGTAGCGCGCGCTTTGCGGGCCCTTGACCACCTCGATGCGCTCGATGTTGCCGAATCCGAGATTGGTGATGTAGCTGCGGGGCAGATAGATGCCGTCGAAAAAGAACGAGACGTTCTGTTCCAGCCCCGACCCGAAACCAGCCACCTGGTTCGCGCCTCGAATGACCGGCGCTGTCGCACCGCCACCACCGAAGTCCTGAAAGCTGAATCCGGGCGTGAAGCGGGCGATGTCTTTCATGTCCTGGATGTTGCGCCGTGCCATCTCCGTCGCACTGAAGGCAGTGACCGACAGCGGAATTTCCTGCAGCGATTCCTCGCGTCGCCGCGCGGTGACGACTACCTCCTCCAGGACGCCTCGCGGTTGTGCCGACGGCGGTGCGGAAGACTGAGCGATGCTGAACGTCGGAAGTGATCCGGCGCACACCAGCAGCATGCTTGCGACTGTTCTCTTCATTCCAAGACCCCCCCCCGAGTCGAAAAACGCAACAGGCAGGATCGCTTTTACGCCAACTGCTCGAGGATGTCGAACGTCAGCCGGCAGGCGCAAATGCGGGCTTCACCCGGCGCACGCGTGGCTGCAGGTACACGGTGAAAGAGCCGTGCATCACGAAGCGCAGCACCTATCCTTCGTGGCACAGTACCCCCTCGACGCAGATCAACCGGATCAGCACGTGACCTTGAAAGCCAGGCACAGCACGATCGCGACTCCGAGTTGCCGCCCCGTCAGCGAGTGCACCAGCGACTCGCGCAGGCCTGGTGGTATCTCGCCGGTCTGCGGTGTGCGGCGTGGTGGCGCATGCCCATGACGCGGTCCGCCGGGCCCTGGAATGTGCTGGCACCGGCAGCGGCCTACTTCGCCATCGCATTCGGCGCCGGCTTCCTGCTCGGCACGTTGCGCGTGCTGGTGATCGTGCCGCGCATCGGCGAGCGCTTCGCCGAGCTTGCCGAGATGCCGGTGATGTTCGGCGTGATTTTCTGGGCCGCGGGGTTCGTGGTACGGCGTTTTGCGCCGTGGCCCTCGCGTGCGGACCTCGCGTGGACCGGCGCCATTGCGCTGGCGCTGCTGGTGGGCGCCGAGCTGCTGCTGTCGGTGGTGGTGCAGGACCGCAGCCTCGGCGAGTACCTCGCCAGCCGCGATCCTGTTTCCGGCACTGTCTACCTGTTGATGCTGGTGGTGTTTGCGGGGCTGCCGGCGTGGCGGGGCCGTCGCGTGCGCGCCTAGCGTGTCTGCGCCGCGCGCTCGTCAGTCGATCCGCGCCGCGGCCTGCAGTCCCTCGATCATCGAGGTGCGCAGCAGGTAGCGCCGCGCCGCTTCACGGTCCGCGACCGAGCGCCGCATGTCCGCCATCCGCGCGGCGCGTTTCTCCGGGTCGCGCTCTTCGAGCGTCTGCTTGTTCGCGATGGTCTGCTGCTGCAGGTACTGCTCGGCCACGGCGCGGCGCTGGCGATCGTACTGGTCGAGCAGCGTGGCGTCCGCCTCGCCATGCCAGACCTTCGCCAGCCGCT
>JANPDV010000538.1:0-5596 GCA_031431655.1 Gammaproteobacteria bacterium
CCTGTCCGAACGAACGCCCCGCGCCGCCGTGACGCGCCGCGCCGTCCTGACCGCCGCCGGCGCAGCTGCGGGTGCCGCCGCCAGCGCGGCCACCGCGGCAGCGTCGCCCGCCAAGTCGCCCGCCGCGCCGGCGGCGGCACCCGCTGCTGCGCCGGCCGCGGACAGGACGGCGCGGCGCGTCACGGCGGGGCGGGGCGTTCGATCGGACATGGCGGGCTCCTCGGGGTCGGGGCGGCAGCGGTGCCAGGAGCGCGAGCATGCCTCAGCGACGCCGGGACAGCACGCGCGGCGATCGATGCCGAACCGGTCGGTTGTTGACATGTTCACCGCCGAGTTGCGCGCGGTCGGCGCCCGCGATGCATCCGGCGCATGGCAAACTACCGATGATTGATTGGTACTTCGGCATGAGCCTGCCGATAGTCTGGCGCGTCGCGCTTCGCGGCAGTCATCGACAGGTTCCCCATGCCGTTCAACACCCGCCCGCTGCGCCCGGTCAGCGCCGAAGATACCGCCACCTATGCGCGCGACGGCGTCGTCTGCCTGCGCAACGTGTTCGATCCTGAATGGCTGCATTCGATGGAAGGCCCGGCGCGGCGGCTGTTGATCGACAAGGCGGATTTCGGGCTGCTGCCTAACAACCCCGGCCGCTACATGGCGCGCACCATTCCCGAGTTCCGGCGTTTTGTGTTCGAAAGCCCGCTCGGCGAAGCCGCTGCCAAGGCGCTCGGCTCGTCCACCGCGCGTTTCTTCTTCGACGAGATTTTCGCCAAGAAGCCTCAATCGACCGAAAAGACGATCTGGCACAACGACCGCATGGGATGGCCGGTCACGTCCGAGACCACGATGGTGCCGTCGCTGTGGGTTCCACTCACGCCGATCACCAGGGCCAATAGCCTCGAGGTCATCGCCGGCACCCAGTTCAATGACGACAGGTACTGGCTGTTCAGCCCCAATGCCCGCAAGATGATCCGCCCCGAAGGACGCTCGCCGCACCCCGATGGCGAGGCGATGCGCGCCGATCCGGCCTATGCCGGCCGCTTTCTGACCTGGGACATGGCGGTCGGCGACATGCTGGTCGTCCACCCGCGCGCGCTGCACTATTCGCACGGCAACCCCACTGCAGACTGGCGGATCGCGCTGTCGGTGAGGGTGTTTGGCGACGATGTGCGCTGGTCGCCCCGTCCCGATTGCCTCAACATCGCCGGCGTCAGCTTCGACGAAATGATCGAGGGTGAAGCCCCCGGCGGCGACCTGTTCCCGCTGCTCTGGTCCGCCGATGGCCGCCGCGACGATGACAGCCGCTACCCGCGCGGGTTTGCGACCACCTGGGCGGCGCATCGACGCGACGACGTCAACGAATACGGGACGTTCGAGAAGCTGCAAGCGGCGATGAAGCAGGCCTGATCGATGCCCGATCGCTTCGACGTCATCGTCGTCGGCGCAGGATCGGCCGGCTGCGCGCTGGCGGCGCGGCTGAGTGAGGATCCGCGTCGCAGCGTGCTGCTGCTCGAAGCGGGTGGCGCTGACCGCGACCCGGCGATCCATATCCCCGCCGGCATCATCCGCCTGATCGGCAACCCCAAGGTCGATTGGTCGCACCTGGCCGAGCCGGATGCGTCGCGCGACGGCAAGGTAGACCTGTGGCCGGCGGGCAAGGTGCTCGGAGGCTCGTCGTCGATCAACGGCATGCTGTTCGTGCGCGGGGCGCGCGCCGATTTCGATGGCTGGGCCGCGGCAGGCAATCATGGCTGGAGTTTTGCGGAAGTCCTGCCGTACTTCCGTCGCATGGAGAGCAGTCCCGTTGGCGGCCCGTGGCGCGGCGATTCGGGGCCGCTCGTTGTTGGCCCGCTGCGCACGACGCACCCGCTCGGCGACGCCTTTGTCGCGGCGGCCGTCGCGGCCGGCCTGCCTGCCAACCCCGATTACAACGGCGCAACCCAGGAAGGCGCATCGGCGCCGCAGGTGACCCAACGCAACGGGGCGCGCTGGAGCGCCACCCGTGCCTACCTCGGCGCCGCCGCAAGACGCGCCAATCTGTCGATCGTCACCAACGCCGAAGTGCAGCGCGTGTTGATCACTGACGGCCGCGCCACCGGCGTGGCCTATCGCCGGGGCGATGCCGGACATCAGGCGCTCGGCGGCGAAGTCGTGCTCAGCGCCGGCACCCTCGCCACGCCGAAACTGCTGATGCTCTCGGGCATCGGCCCGGCCGACGAACTGGCACGGCATGGCATTCCGCTGCTGCGTGATGCCCCCGGCGTTGGCCGCAACCTCGCCGAGCACCCCAATGCCAACCTGAGCTGGGACGTGGGCCAGCACACCTACAACATGGACGACCGCGGCCCGCGCAGGGCGCTGGCCCTGCTGCGCTGGGTGATCAGCCGGCGTGGGCCGGCCACCAGCCCCTATCCGCACGCCGTGAGCTTCTTCCGGTCATCGCCCGATGTCCCCTCGCCAGATATCCAGCTGATGTTCGGGCCTTTCGCGTTTTCCTTTTCGCCCGACGGCGTGGTCGCCTATCGCCGCCCCGCGGTAACCGTGGTCGCGGCGCTCAACTATCCGCGCGCGCGTGGCCGCCTGACCTTGCGATCGGCCGATCCGCGCGACCGCCCGGTGATCGACCACCAACTGCTCGGCGACCCGCACGACATCGACCGACTGGTGCGCGCCTGTCGTTTCGTGCGCAGGATCATGGCGCAACCACCGATCAACGGCGCGCTGCTCGGCGAGCGCCTGCCCGGCGCCGGTTGCGAAAGCGACGCGGACTGGGCGGCGCACCTGCGCGCCACCACGTTCCTTGGCTATCACCCCGTTGGCACCTGCGCGATGGGGCCCGCCGGCGTCGTCGACGAGCGCCTCCGGGTGCGTGGCATCGCCGGGCTGAGGGTCGCCGACGCGTCGATCATCCCCGCGCCGATTTCGGGCAACACCAATGCGGCGGCGATCATGATCGGGGAGAAGGCGGCGGATCTGATTGCCAGCTGACGATTGTTCAATCATGCGATCTGTCGCGGCCGTGGCGCGCCATTCATGCGGCACCGGCTGCCATACGTGCAATGCATGCCGAGCCTCGCCGATCGCCGGTAACCTCGGGCTCGAATCCGGCCAGTCTCTTCGTGGAGCATCAGGAGTCCTATGAAATTCAGCAATGGCGTTACCCTCGCGATCAGCATCGCAATGGTCACTGGGGCGGGCGGCGTTTCGGCGCAGAACTCGGTCGAGGTCGTGGGCCTCGAGGAAATCGTGGTCACGGCCCGCAAGCGCGAGGAATCGATCCAGGATGCACCGCTGACGATCCAGGCCTTCACGGAGGAGCAGATCGAGGAGCGCGGCGCGCAGAACATGAATGACCTCGCCAAGTTCGTGCCAGGGCTGACCCTCAACGGCGGCTCATCGCGTGCGTCAGGCGATTTCTCAGTTCGCGGCATTACCCAGCTCGGCCCGAACGGCGACAATCGAAGGGACCTCGTGACGACCTTTGTCGACGGCGTGCCTTACGTGGGCAACCCGCAAGGCATCGGCACCGAGGATCTGGCTCGCGTGGAGGTCATCAAGGGACCGCAGTCGGCGCTGTTCGGTCGAGCGACCTTTGGCGGTGCGATCAGCCTGATCACCACCACGCCCGGCAACGACCTTAAGGGCCGCGTCAGCGCTACAGCGGCCACCGACGGCGAGTACCGGCTGCAGGGTGCGGTTGAAGGCCCACTTGTCCAGGACAAGCTGGCAGGGCGCCTGTTCGTCGAGGGCAGCACGTTCGATGGCTTCTACAAGAACGCATTCGGTGGTCGGCTGGGCGAATCGGACCAGCGCTACGTCGCCGGGACACTGAACTTCACGCCGACCGAGGACATTTCGGTTCGTCTGCGCTACAGCAACCGCCACGACGAGGATGGCCCCGCCGCGGTGGCGATGATCGCGCGCTACACCGAGCACAACTGCGGCCCGTTCCCGGGCTTTACGACCCGCTCCCTGATCGGGCTGCCGGCCGGTTTCACGCTCGCGCAGTCACGCCGCATCTATTGCGGTGAGCTGCGTGCGCCGAGCGGACCGGTAGGCATCAACACGGTGCTGCCGGTGTCCACGATACCCCTCATTCCGAAGAAGGAGCACGGGACCGATCTCGACCACGAGCTGGGCTCGATCACGGCAGACTGGTCCTTCGGCGGCGGCTACACGCTGACCGCGATTGCCAGCACGCAGGAACAGAACATCGAGCAGGTGCGGGACTTCGAGCTAACGCCGGAAGACCGTTATCAGGTCTACATCACGAACGACCAGACGCAGGACACTTACGAGTTGCGCCTGACGTCGCCCGCCGAGCAGCGTTTCACCTGGATGGTGGGGGCCGCGCGACTGGAGACGACATTCGACACGATCGGCGCCTTCATCAATGCCGCGCTGTTCGGCACGGCTGGCGCACCGACTCCGTCCGCGGCTTCCCTGTTGCCGCTGCGGAGCGCGTCGGTGGCGGATTCGGTCTTCGGCAGCCTGGGCTTCCAGGTCACGGACGCGTTGGCCCTGAGCGTCGAGGCACGGCGCCAGAATGACGAGCAGATCAGTGCCTTCGGGCTGCCGACCCAGATCTCCGCCGAGACGAAGGCGACGCTGCCGCGCGTGCTCGCCCGCTATGCGATCAACGACGAGACCAACGTGTTCGCCAACTATGCGAAAGGCAACCAGCCGACGCTGCCCTACGCCACCTTCTTCCAGCTCACGCCCGCGCAGCAGGTCGTCGCATCGGCCAACGGGGTGAATGGGGCGGCGGCAGAGGCCGTGATCAAGAACTACGAGATCGGCATCAAGCATCGCGAGGCCGACGGTCGCTGGTTCCTGAACGCCGCGGTGTACTACTCCGAGTGGGTGGGGCGCCAGGGCGTGCGCACGATCATGGTGGACCTCAACGGCGACGGCCTCATCACGCCCCTGCCGGCGCCGGCCGGCGAGAACTTCAACGCCGTGCCGTTCGCCGCCGGCGACAGCAACACGAAGGGCATCGAGATCGATGGCGCGTTGCGGTTTGCCGAGCGTTGGACACTCGGCGGCGGCGTGGCCTATGCCGACACCGAGATCACCAAGGCGCTGAATGAAGTCATTCCGCTGCGCTTCCTCGGCCTCACCGACGCCAAGGGCTTCGACTTTCCGCTGGCGCCCAAGCTGAGTGGTTCCGCCTACGGGCAGTACAACGCGCCCCTGGCTGACTCCAGGAGCTGGTACGCCCGCGCCGACGTCACCTACATCGGCAAGCGCTACGACAGCCTCGTGAACGTCGCCTACGTGCCCGCGCAGATCCGTGCCAACCTGCGCGGCGGCCTGCGCGCCGACAAGTGGGAGGTCACGGCCTTCATCGACAACCTGTTCGACGACGACACGCTCGAGGCGTCGCGGTTCCAGAGCGACAGCGCCACCGATCCGTTCTTCTTCCAGCTCGCGTCCTCCGAAGCGGTGCTGGCGAACAAGCGGCAGTACGGCGTGACGGCGACCTATCGGTTCTGACGCGACGCTCCGCGTGCATGGCGTTCGTTGCCTAATCTATTGTTGATGGCGGTAGCAGGAGGATATTCGACGCGGCGGCGGTGACACCGCGGAGCAGCCAATG
>JANPDV010000539.1:0-7094 GCA_031431655.1 Gammaproteobacteria bacterium
CTTCCGGTTCGGCCGGCACGACGTAGTAGCCCTTCTTCAGGAACTGGCGCCAGGTGATGTTCTTCGCCATGTCGGACGAGTCGAACACGCGCTTGCACCAGTCGAACTCGGAGGTGCCGCCCTCGGAGTAGATCGAGCCCATGTCGAGCTTCTCGGCGATCGACAGGAAGATGTCGTAGTCGGACTTCGACTCGCCGAGCGGTTCGATCGCCTTGTGCTGCAGGGCGATCACGCGGTGATTGTTCATCGAGTACATGTGGTGCACATACCCGGCGCCGACGTTGTACCACTCGCCGATGTCCCAGCGTTCGAACACCGTGCAGGCCGGCAGGACCACGTCGGCGAACACGGTCTCGCCCTCCCACCAGACCGACTGGTTGACGACGAACTTCAGGCTGTCGTGCTGGTAGGCCTTGATCCAGCGGTTGGACTCGACCTGCGTGCCCAGCGACGAGCTGCCGTACTTGTAGAGCATCTCGACGCGCACGTGGCCCGGGGACGGATAGCCGAACGGGAAGAACTGGCCCTGGATCGACGCAACGTCGGTGAGATACCCCATCGCCTTGCCCTGGGTGATCGCCTCCGGGAACCACATGCGCGGGATGGTCTGGCGCACGGAGTTCATCGTCAGGATGTGCGGCATCCGCTGGTAGTTGTTGGCGGTGTTGGCGCTTGCCACCGTCTCGCCGGAGAAGCTGCCCTCGCCATAGCCGGGGAAGTAGAAGTTGAAGTTGAGCGGCGCACCGAACTGCAGGTTGCCGAAGTTGGATCCCGGGCGGCCGTAGCCCTGCATCGCGCCGAGGATCGTGATCATCCGCGCCCACTGCACGCCCATCGGGCCGCGACCCGCGCCGCCGAGGCCCACGCCCCAGCCACCGGCACCCAGGTAGGTCTTCTTCGTTCCCCACTCGCGCGCGAGTGCGCGCACGTCGCGGGCCGGCACGCCGGTTTCCTTCTCCTGCCAGTCGGGCGTCTTCGGGATGCCGTCCTTCTCGCCGAGGATGTAGGCCTTCCATTCATCGAAGCCGGTGGTGCGTTCGGCGATGAACTTCTTGTCGTACAGGTCCTCGGTGATCCAGACGTAGCACAGTGCCTGCGCGAACGCCGGGTCGGTGCCCGGCCGCGGCGAGATCCACTTGCCGCCGAGATGCGCGGCGGTGTGGTTCATGTACGGGTCGATGTGCACCATCTTGATGCCGAGCTGCTTCGCCCAGTCGCGGCGCTCGGTGCCGTCGAAGCCATAGGTCGCGTCCGGATCGCTCGACCAGAACACGATCAGCTCGGCTTCCTTGAGGCAGTCCTCGACGGTGCCGTAGAACTCGGGGCAGCCGAGGCGCAGGCTGTTGCCCCAGTGGTGCATCGCGCCCCAGAACCAGCCTTCCCAGCTGTCGGGGGTGTGCATCAGCTTGGTGACGCCGATCAGGTTCCAGAAGCGGTTGAACGCGCTGAGGTAGTGACCGAGGTTGCCCCACTGGTGGTGCGAGCCGTTCGCCACGCAGATCGCGCCCGGGCCGACGGCCTTGGCGCGCTTGATCTCCTTGACGATGATGTCGGTCGCTTCGTCCCAGCTGATGGGCACGAACTTCGACTTGCCGCGGTTCTGGATGTTGCGCTCGCCGTCCGGGTCGAAGTCGACGCGCTTCATCGGCGTCATGATGCGGTTCTTCGAGTACACCATCGACTTGAGGCACATCGCGTGCGAGGCGACGGTCGTGCGCCGCGTGGGCTTGAACGTCTTGCCGCGCGCTGTGATCGACCACGAGGCCGCGTCCTGGTCGTCGAAGTCGATCGGCGTGATGCGCAGGATCCTGCCGTCCTTGACGTAGACGAAGATCGGTCCGCTGTTGGTGCCGTTGGTGTAGCGGACGACGCGATCGCCCATGTCGGTGCCGGATTTCCAGGTCACCGTTTCGAGGCGCGTCAGCGTCTGCATGAACCAGGTGGCGAGCTCGTCCGGACCGTCCAGGCCGATCTTGAAGTTCTTGGCGGCATCGATGCGCTCGAGCAGGTCGAACGGCGGCGTCAGGAAGCTCTCGGCGATCGCCTGGTTCTTGAAGTGGATCGTCAGGTCCGGCTTCGAGTGCAGCCCATTGCCGGTGCGGACCTTGCCGCCCTCGAGCTGGATCCAGCGGCCCTCCGGCTGCTCGCGCAGGCGGAACTGCGCGATGAGGTTGCGTTCCTTGAGGCGCGCTGCGTAGGCGGGGTAGACCTTGGCCGCCGCGCGCATGGCCTGCGGGATGCCCCATAAAAGGACCGACAGATTCATCTTGAGACCCCCCCCGACGGAACGGACGCCGAGGGGGATTCTATGTTTGGCGCTCCTCCGGGCGCAGGCGCGGCTGCCGGTGCGACTGCGAACCGGACATCTGGCCGACGCGCCGCAGCCCGGTCGGGCCACGGCCCCGGCCCGAGCTCAGCGCGGGAACTCGGCCACGCCAGCCAGGGACTTCTTGATCCCGGTGTCGGCCCGTGCCGTGACCTCGCCGCTCGCGAGGTCGAGCCGGGCCAGTTCGCCGCTGAAGAAGTTGGCGACGAATACGTGGCTGCCCGCCACCGGCACCGACATCGACGCCCAGCCGAACGACTTCAGCGGATAGCTGCGCAGCTTCGCCCCGGTCGTGGCGTCAAACACGTCGACGCCCTGGCCGCGCACGGCGAGCAGCCGGCCGGCGGCGTCGAACGCCACGTCGAAGAAAAACTGCCCGCTGTTCTCGGCAAATGTAACCAGATCCGGCAGTTGCCGGCGGTTCACCAGGTCGTAGCGGAAGATCGTGGGGCCGGACTCCGAGGTGTAGTAGACACTCTTGCCGTCCGGCGCGATCGCGCTGGAGGTGAGCCCCTGGAAGCCGCCCATGCCGCCATGCGTGCGCGTGGCCAGCTCCCGCACCAGCTTGCCCTTCGGTGAAAACTCGAACAGGTGGCCGTCGCCGAGGCGCTTCGTGCCGGGCATTAATGGCAGCGTGGTGCGCAGCGGCACCCGCGATTTCTCGCCGACGTAGTTCTCGCCCAGGTAGAAGCGACCATCGGGCGCGAAGCTGACGTGGCCGAAGGAGCGCGCCGGTGCCGCGGCAAAGTTCGGACGGCGTCGCCCGTCGGGCCCGAAGCGCACGATCTTGTAGACGAACGTGTCGAACGCCCACAGCGTGCGGTCCGGCCCGAAGCGCATGCCCTGGACGATGTGCGTGGTGTCATCCAGCCAGATCGTGTTCCTGAGCTGCAGCGCGTTGCTGTAGTGCAGCAGCCGGCCACGGCCTTTGTGGTCGTTCTGAGGGTCGTTCAGCAGCGTGCAGCCCACCACGACGTCGCCGGCGGCAAACGGCAGCGGGCGATTGGCCGATTCCTGCGCCCGCAGCTGCGCGGCCAGGGGCAGCGCGCCGAGACCCAGCAGCGCGTCGCGTCGCGTAAGCCTGCGGTGCCCGGTCATTTCGGCTTGTCCCAGGTGGCCTTGTTGCTCGACGACGGCGGCAGGCGACCGCAATGCAGCCCGGCGTCAACCATCAGCACCTCGCCGGTGACAACGCTTGCACCCTCCAGGAACCAGACCAGCGCCTCGGCGATCTGCTCGGCGGTAGGTACGAGCTTCAGCGGCACCATGTCCGCTGCCATCACCAGGAACTGCTGGTACTGCTCCGGCGTCATGCCGCCCTGCAGCCAGCGCGTCTGGATCGCGCCGGGCGCGATCGCATTGATGCGGATCTCCGGTCCCAGCACCAGCGACAGGGACTGGGTCAGCATGTTCAGTGCCGCCTTGCTCGCCGCATAAGCCATCGAGCTGGCGATGCCGGTGACGCCGCCGATCGAGGAGTTGTTGACGATGGCGCCACGGCCGAGCTTGCGCATGTGCGGCGTTACCGCGCGCACCATCTGATAGGCGCCGGCGACGTTCACCTTGTAGATCGCAGTGAAGTCGTCTGCCGTCAGGCCGTCGAGGTTCTCGTACGGGTTGAACTTGGTCTTGGCGGCGTTGTTGATCAGGTAGTCGATGCGGCCCCACTTGTCGGCAGCGGCCTTCGCCAGCCCCAAGCAGGCTGCGTCGTCGGCCACGTCGCCCTGGAACACGATCGTCTCGGCGCCATGCGACTCGCAGGTGCGCGCCGTTTGCTCGGCCTCGGCCTTGCTGCGCGTGTAGTTGATCACGACGTTGCAGTTGCGCTGCGACAGCATGATGGCGGCGGCGGCGCCGACGCCGGTGGCGGAGCCAGTGATGATCGCGACCTTGCGGGTGGATGGGGTCATTTGACGGGCCTCGTCTGGTTATTGGGCGCCATGCTAACCCGGGGTCGCGCAGCAGCCTCGAGCGGCGCGCTTTTGCCCTCGCTTCGGACACCGGGAGCGCATGCCTTGCGGCCCGGCTGGCGGCAACCGGGGCTGGGGGTTAGGCTGGCAGCCCTTTCAGGTCCGCAGTGCGGGAGAACCGGTCAATGGCGTTCAAGGACATGCGCGAGTACCTCGCGTTGCTGGAAAAAGACGGGCAGCTCAAGCACCTGGACGTGCCGTTCAAGGCACGGCGTGGCGACAATGAAATGCAGGCATTGATGAACTACGTCTGCAGCAAGGACGGCCCTGCGCTGATGCTGAACAACGTGGACGGCATCAACACCAGGGACGTGCCGATCCTGTTCAACCCGTTCGGCACGCGTGAACGCACTGCCATGACCATCGGCTTTCGCGACTGGCGCGAGGCCAAGCTGCACCACGCCGACATCCTCAACAACCCGGACAAGTGGCACAAGCCGAAGATCGTCGACCGGGCGCAGGCGCCGTGCAAGGAAGTGATGTACAAGGGCGACCAGGTGTCGCTCGACAAGCAGCTGCCGCACGTCTGGTTCGGCAAGGAAGGCCCCGCGTACATCACCAACGCGATGACCTTCTCCAAGGATCCGGAAACCGGCGGTCGCAACTGCGGCTGGTACCGTTTCACGCAGTTCCTCGACGCCACGCATCCCCAGGGCGGCACCTACGCGCCGTCGCGCGCCAAGACGGATCTCGCCGCGTTCTACTGGTGGAACCCGCCTTTCTCCGACATCGGCCGGCACACCTACAAAGCCTCCAGGATGGGCAAGCGGCTGGAAGTGGCGATCGCGGGCGTGTGCGATCCGGCGCTGCACCTGGCCTCGGCGACTGGCGTGTCGTTCAACACCGATGAGGTCGAGCTGGCCGGCGGCCTGCGCGGTTCGCCGGTCGAGATGGTCCGCTGCGAAACCATCGATCTCGAAGTGCCGGCCACCGCCGAGTGGGTGCTCGAGGGCGAGGTCTACACCGACGAACTGGAAGCCATCGGCTGGCACTCCAACCCTGTCGGTTACTACGACCGTGTACAGGTGTTCCCGATCGTGCGCGTCAAGTGCGTGACGCATCGGCGCAAGCCGATCTGGCACGCCACGATGGAAATGGTGCCGCCGTTCGACCACAACTACATCGCGCTGCTGCCCGTCGAAGCGGAAGTGCTCGCCGACCTGCGCCGCAAGATCCCGGAAGTGCACGACGTCGCCGTGACGCCCAACATGACCTACATCGTGCAGCTCTCGGTCGACGGCGCGTCCAAGCCGCACGTCGAGTTCGGCAAGTACGTGCTGCACGCGGTCTGGGGCTCGGCGGGCCGCTGGGGTCGGACCGCCAAGCTGATCGTGGTCGTGGGCCCGGACGTCGATCCCTATGACCTGCGCCAGGTGGAATGGGCCATTGCCACGCGCTGGCAGCCGATCAAGGACTCCATCACCAATGCCGCGGGCCAGGCCTTCGTGCTCGATCCCTCCTGCGAGAAGTCACCGCAGTTCGGCGCGTTCCGCTCTGAGCAGATGGGCATCGACGCGACGATCAAGGTTCCCGAGCGCTTCACCGAGTACCCCGAGGTGTCCAAGGCGGATCCGGTCGAGGTGGCGGCCATCGCGAAGAAACTCGCCGGCATCGTCTGAGCGGCTCCGCAGGGGTCCTGGCGTGGCCGTCGCGGCGGGTAGTGCACGGTTCGACCGTGCGTACTACCGACGCTACTATGGCGACGGCGTCACGGCCGTGACGTCGCGCGCCCAGATGCGCGCACGCGCCCAATTGATAGCTGCGTTCGTCGAGCATGTCGGCTGCCCGGTGCGGCAGATGCTGGACGCCGGTTGCGGGCTCGGCCTGATGCGTGCCCCGCTGCAGCGTGCGCTGCCCAAGGCAAATTATGTCGGCCTCGAGTTCAGCGAGTACCTGTGCAGGCGGTTCGGCTGGGAGCAGGGCGGACTGCAGACGTTTCGCCCGGCCAACCAGTTCGACCTCGTCATCTGCTACGACGTGTTGCAGTACCTCGACGATCGTGCGGCAGCGGGTGCGCTGCGCAACCTCGGCCGGCTGTGCCGGGGCGTGCTGTACTTCAGCGCACTGACCCGCAGCGACTGGCTGCACAATTGCGACCAGCGTCGCACCGATCGCAACGTCACCCTGCGCAGCGGCGACTGGTACCGGACGCGCCTGCCGCGCAGTTTCAAGCCGGTGGGTGCCGGGTTCTGGGTGCGCCGCGGGGCGCCGCTGGTGATCTGGGACCTGGAGCAGCCGTAAGCGCCGATCGCAGCGCCAACCACGCGGCGCCCGCGACCAGGCACAGCAGGGCCGCCGTGGTGATGGGGTTACCGTCGTACAAGGCGCCCGCGAGCATCGCGCAGGCCATCGACACCAGCATTGCAATCGAGCTCGACAGCCCGGCCGCCACGCCTGCGAATGCGGCGTGCTCGCCGACTGCGCCGGACAGCGCGAGCGGCGAGACCACGCCGTTGGCCAGCGTCTGCAGCGCCAGTGCCGCAACGAATGCTGGCAACCCGGCGGCTGCCATGGCGCCGGGCCAGGCTCCCGGCTGACGCGGCTCCGAGTACATAGGCGGCGGCCAGCGACGACCAGAGCACGCCGAACTGCGTGACGCTGAGGCCGAACAGCCGGTTGAACAGCGCCGCGCCGATGGTGACGAAGATGAACGTCGCGCCGCTGATGAAGCTGTAAGCCAGCGTGTAGCCTGTGAAGGCGCGTTCGCGCAGCAGCACGGCGAAGCCACCGACGAGTTCGCTCACCGGCATGGGCCTGATCGATGCCGGACGCGTCTCGCGCAGCAACACGAACATCAG
>JANPDV010000540.1:0-8307 GCA_031431655.1 Gammaproteobacteria bacterium
CTTCACTCCGCGCGAGGCCGCGCAGCGGCAACGACTTCGCCTCGTCCTCTCGCGGCTGAAGAGCAGCAACGCGCGTGGGTGCATTCGAATACATAGCCCTGGACCCCGCTGGCCGCGAGAAGAAGGGCTTCCTGGAAGGCGATACCGCCAAGCACGTGCGCCAGCAGCTGCGCGACCGGCAGTTGATGCCCGTAAGCGTAAGCGAGGTCGAGCAGCAGAATGTCGCACCGAAGCGCGGCACGCTGCAGCTACGGCGCGGCGTGTCGGCGGCCGATGTCGCGCTGCTGACTCGACAACTCGCAACGCTGTCGCGCGCAGGCCTGCCGCTCGAGGAGGCCCTGCTCGCCTGCTCGCAACAGAACGAGAAGCCGCGGGTCCAGCGGGTCCTGATGGGCGTGCGCGCCAAGGTCATCGAAGGCCATACGCTCGCGGACGGGCTCGGCGACTTCCCGCGGGTCTTTCCTGAGATCTACCGCGCCACGGTTGCAGCGGGCGAACAGTCGGGTCATCTCGACACAGTGCTCGAACGACTGGCGGACTACACCGAGAGCCGCGACGTGCTGCGGCAGCGCATCCTGGGTGCCCTCCTCTATCCGATGGTGCTGTCGGTGGTCTGCCTGGCGATCGTTTCAGGGCTGCTCGTCTATGTCGTGCCCAAGGTCGTCGAGGTGTTCGAGAACAGCAAGACGCAGCTGCCGCTGATGACCCGGCTGCTGATGGGTCTCAGCGACTTCATGCGTGACTGGGGCCTGTGGATCCTCGGCGCCGGCATCCTCTTCGGGGTGGGCTTTGTTCGCTGGCTCCGCAATCCGGAGGCGCGACGACGCTTCGACCGCTTCGTGCTGCGCCTGCCGATCCTTGGCCGCCTGACCCGGGGCTTCAACACGGCCCGCTTCACGCGCACATTCAGCATCCTTACGGGCAGCGCGGTGCCGGTGCTGGACGCGCTGCGAATCGCCGGCGAGGTGGTGACCAACCTGCCGATGCGCGACGCGGTCGCGGAGGCAGCGCAGCGCGTGCGCGAAGGCGCTCCGATCGGCCGTTCGCTGGCGCAGGGGCGCCTTTTTCCGCCGCTGACGATCCACCTGATTTCCAGCGGCGAGGCCAGCGGCGAGCTGGAACGGATGCTGGAGCAGGCTTCGATCACCCAGGAACGCGAGCTCGACGGCATGCTCGCGGCCATCGTCGGCCTGCTCGGTCCGCTGCTGATCGTGCTGATGGGCCTGTTCGTCATGAGCATCGTGTTCGCGATGTTGATGCCGATCTTCGAGATGAACTCCCTGATCCGCTGATCGACTCGCATGACGGGCCTCGCCGGCCGCTCCCGCTACCGCTCCGCCGCCGAAACGTGCGGCGCTTCACACTGCCGTCACGCCGCTGGTGTGTCATCACGCGAATCTGTGCGCCATGCACACTTAACCCCGTTGCGCAGACTTCGCACCGTGCGACATATTCCGCCTCACGGTGGGTTGCACAACGAGAGACGGCTGAAGCCATGAACGAAGAAGTTGAGCCGGACGAGTTCGACGACGAAGACGCAGAGGCACTGCTCGAAGCCGATGTCGAGGTCGACGTCGAACTGGACAAGGAGCTTCGCGAGCTCGAACGAGCGCGACGCAAGGGCCGGAAGAACGCAGACCCTGCGTGGCGCAAACTCGAGCGTCTGCGCGAAGAGCGCCGCACCGCGGAATTGATCATGGATATCGAGGACTACGACATCGGCCTCGACGGCGACAACGATGCCGGTACGGGCGCGGATGACGACCTCCAGGAAATCCCGCTGCGGCAGGCATCGGCCGGTTGAAGGGGGCGCCGCGGCGCCTCAGTGAAAATCGCGCGAGGTCGGAGCCAGATCGCCGAGCAGCGGCGAACGATTGATCAGCCGGTGCGCAATCACATGCGTCACCAGTCCCTCGCGCTGCAGCACGCCGCGCACTTCCATCAGCCGTGACTCCAGCAGCGCCCGCCTCTGGGCCTGCCCGACTTTCTCCCAGACCACCAGGTTCACATGGCCCGTCTCGTCCTCGAGCGTCACGAAGGTGACGCCGCTGGCGCTGGCCGGCCGCTGCCGCGTCACGACGATGCCGGCGACGCGGATGAAGCGCCCGTTATCGATGCGCGCCAGCTCGCCTGCCGGCACGATGCGCTCGCGATCCAGCCGCGGCCGCAGCAGCGCCACCGGGTGGCGACCGAGGGTCAGTCCGACAGCGCGATAATCCGCGACGATGTCCTGGCCCTCGCTGGGCACTGGCAGCAACGGCGTGCCTTCGTCGCGATCGCCGCGCGGCGCCAGCGGCAACTCGCGCTCGGTGCCGGCCACGCTCCAGAACGCCTGGTGGCGATTGCCGGTCAACGCGGCCAGCGCGCCGGCCGCAGCCAGCGCTTCGAGGTCGCCACGGTCCAGCAGCGCCCGTGCGGTGAGGTCCTGCACATCCGTGAACGGGCGCGCCGCGACGACTCGTGCCGTGCCTTCGGCCGACAGCGACTTCACCAGCCGCAGGCCGAGCCGCAACGCTGGCGCTGGCGCTGGCGCCAAGGATGATCCCGGCCCCGCCGCCGCCAGCGTGCAATCAACGTCGCTGCAATTGACATCGACCGGGAGAACCTCGACACCATGTGCGCGTGCGTCGCGCACCAGTTGCGAGGGCGCGTAGAACCCCATCGGCTGGCTGTTGAGCAGCGCGCAGCAGAACGCCGCCGGCTCATGGCACTTCAACCAGGCCGACAGATACACCAGCAGCGCGAAACTGGCCGCGTGCGACTCGGGGAAGCCGTATTCACCGAAACCGAGGATCTGCTGGAAGATCTGCCGCGCAAACTGCTCGGTGTAACCCCGCGCACGCATGCCGTCGATCAGCCGCTGCTCGAAGTGGCCCAGGCCGCCGCGACGTTTCCAGGCCGCCATTGCGCGCCGCAGCCGATCCGCCTCGCCCGGCGTGAAGCCGGCAGCAACGATCGCCAGCTGCATCACCTGCTCCTGGAAGATCGGCACGCCGAGTGTCCGCTGCAGGACGCCTGCGACTTCCGGACTCGGGTAGCGCACTTCTTCTTCGCCATTCCGGCGCCGCAGGTAGGGATGCACCATGTCGCCCTGGATCGGACCCGGCCGCACCAGCGCCACCTCGATCACCAGGTCGTAGTAATTGCGCGGCCTCAGCCGCGGCAGCATCGCCATCTGGGCGCGCGACTCGATCTGGAACACGCCGACCGTATCGGCGCGCGAGATCATGTCGTAGGTCTGCGGATCCTCGGCGGGGATATCGGCCATCGTCAGCAGCCGGCCGCGGTATCCGGCGACCAGGTCCAGCGCGCGGCGCAGCGCCGCGAGCATGCCGAGGCCGAGCAGGTCCACCTTCAGCAGGCGAAGGTCGTCGAGATCGTCCTTGTCCCACTGGATGACGGTGCGTTCCGGCATCGCGGCGTTCTCGATCGGCACCAGTTCCTCGAGCAGATCGCGCGCAATCACGAACCCGCCCACGTGCTGCGACAGATGCCGCGGGAAGCCCATCAGCTGTCGCGCCAGCTGCAGCAGCTTGGCCAGCACCGGGCTGTCCGGTTCAAACCCGGCCTCGCGTACGCGTGCGTCGTCGATGACGTTGCCGTCCCACCATTGCATGGCCCCGGCCAGCTTCTCGGTCTGCACGGGATCGAGCCCGAGCGCCTTGCCGAGGTCGCGCAGTGCGCTGCGCGGCCGGTAGCAGATGAAGGTGGCCGTCAGCGCCGCGCGCTCGCGCCCGTACTTGCGGTACACATACTGGATGACTTCTTCGCGTCGCTCGTGCTCGAAGTCGACGTCGATGTCGGGCGGCTCGTTGCGCTCGCGCGAGATGAAGCGCTCCACCAGCATGGACATCCGCGAGGGATCCACCTCGGTCACCCCCAGGCAGTAGCAGACCGCGGAATTCGCCGCCGAGCCGCGTCCCTGGCACAGGATGCCGCGCGAGCGCGCGAATGCGACGATGTCCTGCACCGTCAGGAAGTATGGCTCGTACTGCAGGTCGGCGATCAGCGTGAGCTCGTGCTCGACCAGCGCACGTACGGCGGGCGGCATGACGTCGGCGCCAACCGCGGGTGCGCCGGCGTCGGCAGCCGCGGCGGACCAGCGGCGCCGCGCACCCTGCTCCGTGAGCTCGCGCAGCCATGATGTGGGCGTGTGGCCCTCGGGTACGATCTCGCGCGGGTACTCATAGCGCAGCTCGTCGAGTGAGAAGCAGCAGCGTGCCGCGATCGCCAGCGTGGCCTCGAGCAGCTCGCGCGGGTACAGCTTCGCGAGCCGCGCGGGCTCGCGCAGATAACGCTCGCCATTCGGCAGCAGCGCCAGTCCCGCCTGCGCCAGCGGCAGGTTGTGGCGGATCGCGGTCAGCGCGTCCTGCAGCTCGCGCCGCATGCGCACATGCATGTGCACATCTCCCGCCGCAACCAGCGGCAACGCCACGGCGCCGCCGAGTGCACGGCACGCAGCCAGATGCCGCCGGTCCGCGCCGTCGCGCAGCAGCTCGACGCCGATCCAGGCAGCATCCGGGGCGAACGCGCGCAGCCAGCTGCCCGTCTCGCGCAGCGCCTCCGGCAATGCCGTGCGCGACGGCAGCCACAGCAGCAGCACCGCACCGGGCTCAAGCAGCGCCTCGACATCGGCGCGTTCGAGGCGGTACTCGCCCTTCGGCGCAGCGCGCCGGCCGCGTGTGATCAGCCGGCAGAGCTGGGCGTAGCCGCGCCGGTTCGTCGCCAGCACGACCAGGTGCGTGCCGCAGGCCAGCCGCAGCTCGCTGCCGATGATCAGCTGCAGCGGCGCAGGGTCGTGATCCGCGCGCGCGGCGCGCTCGGTCAGCGCCGTATGCGCGCGAACGATGCCGGCCACCGAGCATTCGTCGGTGATTGCGAGCGCGGTGTAGCCCAGCTCGGCCGCACGGGTGATCAGCTCCTCCGGGCTCGAGGCGCCGCGCAGGAAGCTGAAATTCGACAGGCAGTGAAGCTCGGCGTAGGACATGGGGGTAACTGTATATATAAACAGTACTCTGCCGCCCCAGCCGAAGCAAGCCGGCACACGTGCCGCTGTATAGACTTCGCGCGCAGAACCGGAGTCCCCGATGCACGAGTGCAGCTGATGAGCGACATCGCACCCCTCACCCGGCAACTGGGTGAGTTCGCCGCGTCGATGGCCGACACCGCGGGCGCTAACCGGCCGCTGCCCGAGAGCCTCCTGCCGACAGTGCGGCTCGGATTCACCGACACCATCGCCTCGATGTTCACCGGCATCAATGAGCCGGTCACGACCGTGCTGCGACAGGTCCTGGTGCGCGACGGCAGCCGGCCGGAGGCGCGCGTCTGCCTGTCGCGGCAACGCCTGGGTGCGCCACAGGCGGCATTCATCACGGCGACCGCGGGCCATGCGATCGACCTGGATGATTACGCGTTCAACAACCACCCCAGCGTGATCCTGGTGCCCACGATCCTGGCCCTGGCGGATTCGGACGGCGGCGACGGCGCGCGCATGGCGTCCGCATACGTGGCCGGCTACGAAGCCTGGGCGGCCGTGATGCTGCGGGAGAGCGATCGGCTGCACGCCAAGGGCTGGCATCCCACCGCGATACTCGGACCGCTGGGCGCAACGGTTGCGGCAGCCGTGATGCTCGGCCTGGACGCACGCCGCTGCCAGCATGCCATCGCGCTCGCCGCATCGTGTTCGGGCGGCGTGATGGCCAACTTCGGCACCATGGGCAAGCCGCTGCACGCCGGCCGCGCTGCGCAGGCCGGCGTGCTCAACGCGCGACTCGCTGCCGCCGGCATGGAAGCCAGCGCCGAAGCGCTGGAAAGCCCCCGTGGCCTGATGGTGGCGCTCTCGCCGCGCGGCAACGTGGACCGCAGCACCGACTTCAGCCGGCTGGGCCAGGACTGGGCGATGCAGCGCTACCGGCTCAACATCAAGAAGTATCCGACCGTGGGCGTCACCCAGCGCACCATCGATGCCGTCTCGAACTTGCGCGCGCGGCACTCGCCGGACCCGCTGTCCATCGCGTCCATCGAAGCCGTGATCAGCGTCAAGCAATCGGCCTTGATGCCATATCGCAGGCCGCAAACCGCGCTGGAGGCCAAGTTCAGCCTGGAATTCGCGGTGGCGGCGAGCCTGCTGCGCGGCACGGTAAGCATGGCGGAACTCACGGATGAGTTCGTGCAGCGCGCTGACGTGCAAAGGCTGATGGCAATCGTATCGCGCGCCGAGACGGATGCCGCCGACCCAACCCACCCTGAATCGGCGCCTGCCGATTTCGTCACGCTGAAGTTCAACGATGGCGGCACGCTGCAGTCGGACAAGGTCTGGCGCGCCACCGGACACGCCGACAACCCGCTGGACACCGAAGGCATATGGCGTAAGTTTCACGATTGCGCGCAATCGGCTGCCCTGGACGAACGCCGCGCGCGCGAGTTGTTCGACCGCCTGCAGCAGGTCGACCGGCTGCGGTCCTCGGCCGAACTGCCGGACGTCGCCTGATGGCCACGCCGAGCGCAGCGCACGACACGCCGTTGTGGAGCCTGACGGCGACCGCGGTGCGCGCACGGATGCGGGCGGGTGAACTGACCAGCGAAGCCTACGTGCGCGCCTGTCTCGAACGCGCCGCCGAACGCGAACCGCTGGTCTGCGCGTTCGCGCATCTGAACCCGCGAGGGGCGCTGGTTGAAGCGCGGCGACGCGACCGCGAACCCGCGCGCGGGCCGCTGCACGGCATTCCGGTCGCGATCAAGGATGTGATCGACGTGGCAGGCATGCCGACACGCCATGGCTCGCCGCTGTTCGCGCGTGCGCGGCCGGCCGCGCAGGATGCCGACTGCGTTGCGCTGCTGCGTGCGGCCGGCGCGGTGATCATGGGGAAGACCGAGACGCTGGAATTCGCCGCCGGTGGACGCACGCCGCCGACGCGCAATCCACTCAATCCTGCGCATACACCGGGCGGCTCCTCCAGCGGCTCGGCGGCTGCCGTCGCGGACGGCATGGTGCCGCTGGCGCTGGGCACGCAGACCGGCGGCTCGACGATCCGGCCGGCGGCGTTCTGCGGGATCTATGCGCTCAAGCCTACTTTCGGCAGCATCAGCCTCGAGGGCGTCAAGCACTACGCGCCGCAGCTCGACACGGTTGGCTTGTTCGCACGCAGTGCCAGCGATCTCGCACTGCTGTCGCATGCCTGTGGACTGAGCAGGCATTCGCAAAAGCTGCCGCCAATCAAGACCCTGCGCATCGGCCTGTGCCAGACGCCCATGTGGCCGCATGCGTCGCCCGAGTCACGCGACGCACTGCATGCAGCGGGTCGTGCCCTGAGAGCGGCCGGCGCGAAGGTACAGCCAGTAGTCCTGCCACGGGGTTTCGCGCGCATCAACGAGTGGCACAAGGTATTGATGGAAGGTGGCGGCGCCGTCGGCTTCAAGGCCCTCAATGCCGCTCGTCCCGGCAAGCTGGCCGACGACCTGCGCGCACTGGCGGAGAACCGGCAGCACTTCACGCCACAGCAACTGCGTTCCGCCGAGGACGAGGTGGCCAGGCTGCGCGTTCAGTTCGAGCGCCTCTTCGACCGCATCGACGCACTGCTGATGCTGGCCGCGCCGGATGAGGCGCCCGCCGGTCTGCAGTCGCAGGGGCTCGCCCTGTTCAACCGCATGGGCAGCGCGCTGCACGTTCCCTGCATTACGATTCCCGGCGCCCGCGGCGCCACCGGCCTGCCTCTCGGGCTGCAGATCAAGCGGCCCCGCTTCGAGGACGAGCGCCTGCTCGAGATCGCGGGCTCAATGGCGCGCGTGCTCGATCGCTGAACTACGTGACCATGGAAAAACCGCTGCCTGCAACAACCGAAGTCTCCGCCCCGCATTGCTGGCGCATTCCATACTGGCCACGTGGGCAGCGGCCGCGCTTCGCGTGGCCAGGCGGCGCACGGCTGGCGGTGTGGATCGTGCCCAACCTCGAGTACTACGAGTATCAGCCGCCCCGCTACGACTTCCGCAACCAGTTCCCGCGGGCGCCGCATCCCGACGTCATGCAGTACTCTTTCCGCGACTATGGCAATCGCGTCGGCGTGTGGCGCATGGCCGAGGCGTTCGAGCACTATCCGATTCGGGTGACGGCTTCGACCAACCTGGCGGTGTTCGATCACTATCCGGAGATCGGCGCGCTGGTGCGCGAGAAATCCTGGTGCGTGATGAGCCACGGCATCTACAACACGCGCTACCTCGGCCGCGGGACGGATGACGAGGAGCGCGCGTTCTACCGCGACAGCATCGATGCAACCCTCCGGCACACGGGGCAGGCGCTGCTCGGCATGC
>JANPDV010000541.1:0-20165 GCA_031431655.1 Gammaproteobacteria bacterium
GCCGCACCGTGCGCGCATCGGGCTTCAGCACGATGTCGATCTCGGCCGGGCTCATGGCGACGCCGGGATCCTCCGGGTAGTCGCCGGTCACCGTCTGCAGGAAGATGCTCTCGGGCAGCCTCATGCCCTGGTCCTCGGCGAACTTGCCGGCCGGCATCACCTTGCCGCGCGCGATTCCAGCCATGTCGGGCACGATGGCCTCGACCTCCTGGATGTTGTGGTCGCGGAAGAACTGCTTGATATCGTTGGGCATGATCGACTCCGTATGACTCGCGTCGCTGCCGCAGGCTTGCGGTCAGGTGCGCGCGCGGCCCGCGGCAGCACCGCGACAGGCCGCACCGAATGCCGCAAACAGTGCGGCTGAAAAATCATTGGCGAGCACCTGCCACTCGGGGTGCCACTGCACGCCGTAGGCAAAGGCCGCCGCGTCCCGCACGCGCACCGCCTCGACCAGGCCGTCAGGGGCGCGCGCCTCGACGACCAGGCCTGGTGCCAGCTCACGGACACCCTGCGAGTGCAACGAGTTCACGCGCACCTGGGCGGCGCCGCTGGCCCACTCGCGCAGCGCACTGCCCGGCTCGAGCAGCAGGTCATGAGCGGGCGCGTACTGCCGCTCCAGCGGCTGCGACTTGTCCTCGCGATGATCGATGTGTCCCGGCACTTCCTCGACGTGCTGCCACAGCGTGCCGCCCAGGGCGACATTCAGCTCCTGGAAACCGCGGCAGAGCGCCAGCAGCGGGATACCGGCGGCGATCGCCCGAGGAATGAGCTCGAGCGTGGTGCCGTCGCGTTCCGGGTCGTGCAGCGTGCCGGGCCGGCTGGGGTCGCCTCCATAACGGGTGGGCTCGACATTCGACGGGCTGCCGGTGAGCAGGATGCCATCGACACTCGCGAGAACTTCATCCAGGTCCAGCGCTTCCGGCAGCACCGGAATCAGCAACGGCAGGCCGCGCGCAGCGCGCGACACCGCGTGAATGTACTTCTCCCCAACCGCCTGGAACGGGTGGGCACCGAGCTGACGGCGGTCAGCGGGAATACCAATGCGCGGCAGTCGCGACGACATGAGGGTTTCTTTGGCTGCAAGTGCGGCCCGCTACAATGGCGGGGCGCAACCCAATTAGACCACAGCCGGCACCACCCAAAGGCACGACATAGACCAAATTTGGCGGTTTCTTTATGTATATAAATCAACAGTTTAAGAGATCTTTCTAAATCATGCGTAAAGAAGCCTCGCAGGCCCTCGCAAGGTTCCTGCTGGAGCACCCCGGGACGCGGTTCTTTGACACCTTCCTGGCGGACCTGAACACGGTCGAGCGCGGCAAACGCATCGATCGCGCCGGCATGGCGGCGGTCTGCGAGCAGGGCATGCTGCTGCCCGGTTCGATGTTCGCGAGCGACATCGAGGGGGGCACCGTCCAGCGCACCGGACTGGGATTCGATGAGGGCGATGCCGACCGGCCCTGCATTCCGATCGCTGAGAGTTTCGTTCCGGTGCCTTGGCAGTCGCGCGATGGAGTCGCGCAGGTGCAGGTGGCGATGTTCGAACACGACGGACGGCCGTTCTATGCGGACCCGCGTCACGTGCTGACGCGCGTGCTGGACCGGTTCCACCGGCTGAACCTCACGCCGGTGGTAGCGATCGAGTACGAGTTCTACTTCGTCGACCTGCAGCGCACCGCGGGCGGCCTGCCGCAGCCCCCGCCGCTGCCGTTGTCGGGCCGCCGCGAGTTCCGGACCCAGATCAACTCGATGACCGACCTCAACGAGTACTCGACGGTGCTGGCGCAGATCGACAGCGCCTGCCGCGCGCAGCAGATCCCCGCAAGTTCCGCACTGGCCGAGTACGGACCCGGCCAGTTCGAAGTCAACCTGGCGCACCAGCCCGACGCGCTGGCCGCCTGCGACCAGGCGCTGCGCTTCAAGCGGCTGGTCAAGAGCGTGGCGCGATCGCACGGCTGCGACGCCACCTTTCTGCCGAAGCCGTATCGCGACATGGCCGGCTCCGGCCTGCATATCCATGTGAGCGTGCTGGATGCGGGCGGCCGCAACATCTTCGAGTGCGAGACGCCGGCCGAAAGCGCTGACCTGCGCCATGCGATCGCCGGCGTCGTCGGCACGCTTGCCGAGGGCGTCGCGCTATGCGCACCCGGCCCCAACTCGTACCGGCGCTTCCAGACCGAGGCCTACGTGCCGATGACGGCGGCCTGGTCCATCAACAACCGCGGCTCTGCGGTGCGGATCCCGGTCAGCGACGCGCGCAACCGGCGAATCGAACATCGGCTGGCCGGCGCCGATGCCAATCCGTACCTGGTAGCCGCGTGGACGCTCGCGGGCATCCACCGGGGACTGTCGCGGGCCGTCGAGCCACCGGAGCCGGTGGCAGGCAATGTGTACCGTCAGCACGAGGCACCGTTGCCACGCCACTGGGACACCGCGCTCGACGCGTTCCGCCGCAGCACACTGGCCGGGGAGTACCTTGGCAAACCCTTCGCCGAGCTCTACGCAACCGTCAAACAGTCCGAGCTCGACGAGTTCAACTCCCACGTTACACCGCTGGAAGTCCAGCGCTACCTCGGCCCACTCTGAGGTCTCCGTTTGCGCGCGGCACCCCATGTCGATTCGTACTACGCCGCGAGTGCGCCCGCTGCAGAACCGCACGCCGCGCTGGCAGGCACGCTGCAGGCCGATGTGTGCGTGGTCGGCGGCGGCATGGCCGGCTGCTCCACCGCACTGGAACTGGCCCAGCGTGGCTTCTCTGTCGTGCTGCTGGAAGAGCGTCGCATCGGCTGGGGTGCATCCGGGCGCAGTGGCGCGCAGGCGATCTTCGGTGTCGCCTGTGGCCACGACAGGCTGGTGCAGCTGGTCGGCGCGGAAGACGCGCGGCGTGTATTTGACGTCACGGTCGCTGGCCTCGACCTGATCCGGGAGCGAATCCGGCAGCACAGCCTGGACTGCGACTATGTGCCGGGACAGTTGCATGTCGCGCTCAAGGCGCGCCAGGCACAGGAGCTGCGCGACGAACAGCGGCTGCTTCAGTCCAGTCTCGAGTACTCCAGCACGCGGATCGTCGAGCGTGACGAATTGCCGCAGCACGTCGCCAGCTCGCGCTACGTGCTGGGGATGCTCGACAGCCGCAGCGGCCACCTGCATCCCCTGAAGTACACGCTGGGCCTGGCCGCCGCCGCGGCGCACGCGGGCGTCACGATCCACGAGGGCACTCGCGCACTGTCCTTCGAACACGAGGCGGGAACAGTCGTGGTGCCGACGCCGCAAGGCGAGGTGCGCTGCCGCCACCTGGCGCTGTGTGGCAATGCCTACCTCGGCGGCCTCGCGCCGACTCTGGCGCGCAAGATCATGCCGGTAGGCACGTACATCATCGCCACCGAGCCGCTGGGGGCTGAGCGCGCGCTCTCTCTCATGCCGAGCAACGTCGCCATCACCGACATCAACTGGGTGCTGGACTACTTCCGCCGCTCAGCCGACCACCGCCTGCTGTTCGGCGGCCGCGTCAGCTATTCAGGGCTAGATCCGCTCGGCACGCTTGCCGCCACGCGCCGGCGGATGCTGGCGGTGTTTCCGCAGCTCGCGGACGTCAGCGTCGAGAAATCCTGGGGCGGCTTCGTCGACATCACGGTCAACCGCGCGCCGCATTTCGGGCGGCTCGCACCCAACGTCTATTTCCTGCAGGGTTTCTCGGGCCACGGCATCGCCCTGACGGGAATCGCCGGCCAGTTGCTGGCGCAGGCGATCGCAGGCACGGCCGGGCAGTTCGATGTATTCGCGCGGATTCCGCACCGTGACTTCCCGGGCGGCGCCGCGCTGCGAAGACCGGCGCTGGTCCTAGGGATGCTCTGGTACCGGCTGCGGGACCTGCTGTAGCCGCGTGCGACCGCGGCGCGCGCGCCAGCGATCCACTCGGTCGCCAATGGAGCGATACGCGGCCGGTACGACCACCAGCGACAGCAGCGTCGAGGTGATCAGGCCGCCAATCACCGCAATGCCAAGCGGCGCGCGGAAGTTGCCGTCGGCGCCCAGACCCAGCGACAGCGGCAGCATGCCGGCACCCATCGCCAGCGTCGTCATGATGACCGGACGGACGCGCTTGCGGCAGGCATCGATCAGCGCGTCGTGGCGTGACAGGCCGAGATCGCGCTCGGCGATGATCGCGTAGTCGACGATCAGGATCGAGTTCTTGGTGGCGATCCCAGTCAGCAGCAGCAGGCCGATGAGCGCAGGCATGGAGAGCTCATAACCCGTCAGCAGCAGCGCGCCGAAGGCCCCGCCGCCGCAGAGCGGCACGGCCGCGAGGATCGTGAACGGCTGCGCCACGCTGTTGAACAGCAACAGCAGCACGAGGTAGACGCAGAGCACGCCGGTCAGCAGAGCCAGCGCAAAACCCACGAAGAGATCGACGAAAGCTTCGGAATCGCCAGCGCGGAACAGGCGCACGCCCGCCGGCGGCAACTTGTACGCGGGCAGCGATCCGATCCGCTTCATCATGGCGTCGAGCGGCGCACCATTGAGCTCGGCCGCGACGGTGACGTTGCGCTCGCGGTTCAGGCGGTCGATGCGGGCCGGGCCGCTGGACTCGGTGACGCTCGCGACCGAAGACAACGGCACCGGCCCGCGCGCACCCGGCACCCTCAGCTGCGACAGCATCTCCGTGCCGCTCAACGCACTCTGCGCCAGCTGCACGCGGATCGGGATCTGCCGTTCGGCCAGATTCAGCTTGGCGAGACGCTGGCGAAGGTCGCCGCTGGTCGCAATCCGGGCTGCCTCGGCGATATCGACGGTCGACACGCCGAGGTCGGCGGCGCGGGCGGGATCGGGGCGGATGAGGATCTCGGGTCGCCGCAACGACGCGCTCGTGGTCACTGTGCCCAGGCCTGGGATGCCGCGGATCTGCGCTGCGAGGTCGCGCGATGCCTGCTCCAGCGCCGTCGCGTCCCGTCCCGCCAGCACCAGCTCGAGCCGGCCGCCGGGGCCGCCCGAGCGAAAACTGGCCCGCAGGCCCGGCAGGTCCCGCACCCGGGCGCGGATCTCGTCCTCCAGCTGCTGGTTGTCGCGCTGCCGCTCCGCCGCGAACTGGATCACGAGTGACGCCTTCCGCAGCTCGGTGAACTCGATGCCGCCGCCCATGCCCTGGCCCTGCGACGTACCGATGCTGCCGAACATCGCCTTCACCTCGGGAATGGTCTGCAACCGTTGCCGCGTCTGCTCGAGCGCCTCGAGCGAATCCTGCAGTCGCGCGCCAGGCGCCAGCTCCAGCTGCAGAGTGACGCGCGAGGGGTTCTGGGCGGGCAGGAAGGTCTTCGGGATCAGCGGCACGAGTGCCAGCGACGCGACGAACGTGCCCAGCGCCATCAGCAACGTCTTGCTGCGGTGCTCGATCGCCCAGTCCACCGCGCGCAGGTAGCGTTGCATCCAGGGCCCGTCGCTGACCCCACGCGGCTCGGCGCGCATGTAGCGTGCCGCCAGCATCGGGGTCAGGAGTCGGGCGACGAGCAGTGAGAACAGCACCGCGCCGGCAGCCGTCCAGCCGAACTCGCGGAAGAACTTGCCGGTAACCCCGGGCATGAAGGCGACCGGCACGAACACCGCGGCCAGCGTCGCGGAAGTGGCGATGACGGCCGTGCCGATTTCATTCGCGGCATCGATCGCGGCGACTTCAGCCGACTTGCCCATGGCGCGGTGGCGCGAGACATTCTCGACTTCGACGATCGCGTCATCGACGAGGATGCCGACGACGACGGCGAGTGCCAGCAGGGTCAGCAGGTTCAACGAGAAGTCGAAGAAGTGCATCAGCCCGAACGTCGGCAGGACCGACAGTGGCAGCGCCAGCGCCGAGATCCACGTGGCGCGCCAGTCGCGCAGGAACAGCCACACCACCAGAACGGCCAGCAGCGCGCCTTCGACCAGCATGGTCATCGATGATTCGTAGGACGCCTTCGCTTCCTCGACGCTGGATGCGACCTCGGTGAACTTCAGGCCCGGGTGCTCCGACGTCAGCTGCGCAATGCGCTTGCGCACGGCGGCGCCCACCGCAACCTCGCTGGATCCGCGCGTGCGTTGCAGCGAGACACTGATGACACTGCGGCCGTCGAGCATCGCTGCGCTGGATGCTTCGGCTGCACCGTCTTCGACCGTCGCCAGCGCCGACAGGCGCACCGAGCGGCCATCCGGCAGATAGATCGGGTAGTCGTTGAGATCGCTCGCACTCTGGACGGTCGAAATGGTCCGGACGGACTGTTCGGCGCCGCCGCGGGTGGTGCGGCCGCCGGGCCTTTCAATCTGCAGCCGCGCCAGTTGCGATGACACAGTACCGGCGGGCACGCCGTAGGCCTGCAACGCCTCGGGCCGCAGGGCCACGCGGATCTCGCGATCGACACCGCCCGTGCGCGACACGGCCCCGACCCCGGGCACGCCGAACAGCGCCTTGCTCACGGTGTCGTCGACAAACCAGGAAAGCTCATCCGGCCGCAGGCGATCGGATTCGACCGCATAGGCGAGCAGCGTGCCGCCGATCAGGTTGATGCGCGAAATCGTTGGCTCGTCAATCTCGTTCGGCAGGTCGACGCGGATCCGGTCCATCGCGTCGCGTACTTCCTCCAGCGCAAGGTCGAGGTCGCGACCGATCTCGAACTCGATCCGCGTGACCGACTGCCCTTCGCTGACCGCGGACACGATCTTGTCGATGTCCGACAGACTGGCAACGGCGTTCTCTACCTTGCGCGTAACCTCGGTCTCGAGCTGCGATGGGGTCGCGCCGGGCAGCATGACCTGCACCTGGATCGTCGGCAGGGCTATGTCGGGCAGCGTCGCAATCGGCAACAGGCGGAACCCGTACAACCCCAGCCCCGTCAGCACCACGAACACGAGCACCGCCGCCAACGGGTTGCGGATACCCCAGACGGACAGATTCATGGGCCTGCTCCTGCCGTTGACGCCACCCCCGGAACGACGCGCACCCGATCGCCGTCAGCCAGGAAGCCCGCGCCCCGACCGACGATACGATCTGCCGCCTGCAGCCCGGTGCGCACTTCGATCAAGTCGCCCACCGACTCCCCCGCCTCGATGCGACGCTGGCGCACGAGGCCCGCTTCGGCCAGCACGAACACGTACGCGAAACCGTCGCGGTAGACCACGGACTCGCGCGGCACGGCCAGCGCGCTCGATTCACCGACCCGCAACCGTCCCGCAGCGAACATGCCCGCCCGCAGCGAGCCGGGCCTGGGCAGGTCGGCGTAGATCAGCGCCGTGCGCCGCGTCGCGTCGATGGCGGGCGAAATCGCGCGAACCGTGCCGGTGACCGTGCTGCCATCCGGTGCCTTGAGCGACACTTCGCGGCCCGGCAGCACGCGCGTGAGGTCACGATCCGAAACTTCAGCACGCCACTCCAGCCGCCCCAGCCGGATCAGCCGCAGCAACTCGGTGCCGGTGGCGATGATCTGGCCGGGCTGCACGCTGCGCGCCGAGATCACGCCCGCATCGGGGGCGCGCAGCGTCGCGAAAGACAGCCGCAGGCGCGCAGCATCGCGATCGGCGCTCGCTACGGCGACCTGTGCCTCGGCCCGCGACAGGTTGGCAATCAGCTCCTCCGAGTTGCTCGCAGATATCAGTCGCTGCGCCAGCAACGACTCACCCCGCTTGGCCGCCGACCGGGCCACTTGCAGGCTGGCGCGGGCCTGCGCCACGTTCGCTTCGGCCTGGCGCGCCTGCACTTCGAGGTTGCGCCGATCGAGTACCAGCAGCGGCTGGCCCGCCTTGACCTGGGAGCCCACCTCGACTAGCACTTGTGATACCCGCACGCCGGTCAGCTCGACTCCGAGTGACATCTCCTGCCAGGCCGCCACCGTGCCGGACGCGACGATCTCACGTGCGACGGAGCGTGAGACCGGACTGACCGCCGTGACGGTCAGGCTGGCCTGGGCTGCCGTCGCTGAGGGGTCTGCAGCGGGCGCCTTGCCGCCACAGGCGCCGAGTACCAGGGCCGCCAGCACCATGGCCGCCGGCACCACGCCCGAACGCACGCCGGTTGCGGGGCGCGCCCGGCGACGCGAAACCACGGCGGAAGATACTGGCGCAGGAGAAATCATGGAGCAGCGGCACAAGTCGGTTGCAGGCGGCACGCTCAATGTACGGGCCGGGGGGGTGTACCGCTACCGCCGACGGAAATCCTGCCCGCGCGGTGGCGCAGTTCGAAGCTGCGGTGAATGCGCGGATTGCGCGCGAAATCCGGCGGCAGCGTCGCGCGGCTGGTGTCCACAACGGCAAACTCGTCGGCCACGGTGGCGCCAAGCTCGAATCGCTGTGCATTGGTCGAAAACAGCAGCAGGCCCGCCGGCCTGAGCACTGCCATCGCCGCCCCGATCAGGGTGGCATGGTCACGCTGGATATCGAAGTCGCTGTCCATTCGGGCGCTGTTCGAGAAGGTCGGCGGATCGAGGAAGATCAGGTCGAAGTGCGGTCCACGCCCGGCAGCGTGGGCCAGCCATTCACGGGCGTCAGCGCGCTCGCAGCGGTGCGCGGGCGGCGCGAACCCGTTCAGTGCCAGGTTGCGCTGAGCCCAGTCAAGGTAAGTGTTCGACAGATCCACCGTCAGCGTCGAACGCGCGCCGCCCGCGGCGGCGTACACCGAAGCGGAACCGGTATAGCCGAACAGGTTGAGCATGTCGGCGCCCTGCGCCGCGGCTCGCACGTGCGCGCGCGTGATGCGGTGGTCCAGGAACAGGCCAGTGTCCAGATAGTCCTCGAAGTTCACCAGGAACTTGAGACCCGCCTCGAGGACCACATGGAACTGGCCCTGGCCCTCGCTGCGTTCGTACTGTTCTCCGCGAGCGCGGCGCCGGCGAACCTTGATATGCAGGTGATCTGGCGGGACGGCAGTCGCGACGCTGAGTGCCGCCAGTGCTTCGCTGCGTCGGCGACGCACGTCCTGCTCGGGGATATCGGCGGGCGCGGCGTACTCCTGCACCACCAGCCAGCGCTGCGAATCATCGGCGGCAGTGTAGTGGTCGATGGCGAATGCGTACTCGGGCATGTCGGCGTCGTACAGCCGGTAGCAACCGATCGACTCGCGCCGCAACCATGACTTGAGGGTGCGCAGGTTCTTGGCGATCCGGTTGGCGAACATCTGCGCGCCGGCAGAGTCGGCGCGGGCCAGATCGATGCCACCGTCGCGCCGCGGCCGCAGATCGCGCGCCGCGCCTGCTTCGATGTCGAATCGCAGCAGCCGGGCTTCGATCGCACCGTTCCAGATCACGTGGGTCCGGCTGGCGCGCAGTCCGAGTTCAAGACCCATTTCAGGTGCGCCGGTCAGGATCGCCGCCTGCCAGCCGACGAAGCGCTCGCGCAGGACGCGCCCAAGTTCCGCGTGCACGGCCCGAGCGGCCTCGCGATCGCCGAGGCGCACGCCATAAGGCGGATTGGCCACGAGCAGCCCACGCTCGGTGGTAGGCGCAGCACTGTCCAGTTGTGCCACGCCGAACTCGGTCAGTGCGGCCACGTCGGCGGCACGGGCGTTCTCGCGCGCCACGGCAACGGCGCGCGCGTCGCGATCGAGCCCGCGCAACGGCGCCGACTCGCGGCGTGCCGCCAGTCCAGCCGCGGCACGCTGACGCGCAGCCGCCTGCACCTCGCTCCAGGCGGCGGCATCATGGCCGCGCCAGCCAACGAAGCCGAAGTACTCGCGCCCCAGGTTCGCCGCGATGTCGGCCGCAATGCGTGCCGCCTCGATCACGAAGGTGCCCGAGCCGCACAGTGGATCGAGCAGGCCGCCGCCGGCCGCCGCAATCGCAGGCCAGCCGGCACGCAGCAGGATCCCGGCCGCCAGGTTCTCGCGCAGCGGCGCTTCCACGGCTTGCGCACGCCAGCCGCGCCGGTGCAACCCCTCGCCGGCGAGATCGAGCGACACCGTGAGCAGGATGCCGCGCGCGTGCACCTGGACGCGCACGTCGGGCCTCGCGGTCGCGATGTCGGGACGCACTCCGGTCGACTCGCGCAGCGCGTCGACGATCGCGTCCTTGATGCGCAGCGCGCCGAAATGGGTGTTGACGATCTGCGGATGTCGCCCGGAGAACTCGCAGGCCAGCGTGGCACCCGGCGCGAGATGCTGCGACCAGTCGATCGAGCGCAGCGCGCGGTACATCGCGGCCTCGTCCTCGGCGCTGACCTGCAGCAACTCGAGGTAGACGCGGCTCGCGACGCGCGACTCGAGGCAGACGCGGTAGGCCAGTCGCAGATCGCCGCCGAAGTGGATCTGCGCGCCGCGCTCACGCGCGTCGGTGGCGCCGAGCGCGCGCAGTTCGCCCAGCAACAGGTCCGTACAGCCGCGCGGCGCACTGGCGACGAACCGCGCCGTGGGCGCGTTCAGGGATCCTCCGGGCGAACCGGCAGGTCGAATGGACGCAGATGCCGCGCGCCGGGCTTGATCACCCTGCTGAGGATTCGATAGGCGTCGGCATCGAAGCCCTCCTCGACCCGGTAGGAGAGCGCGTCGCGCCTCAGAGTCGGCCAGTCCTCGTCCGAATCATTGACGAAGCTGCCCAGATACTGCCAGCGGTCGATGACGTGGACCTGGGCAACACCGCGGGCGTCGGCCTCGCGCACGCCAACCGGTCCACGCCAGGGCCAGTGCTTCAGCTTCAGCGGCAGCAGCGCGATCTTCAGCCGCGCGCCATGCCGCTGCGCCGGTTCCTTGCCGATGCAGGCTCCTGCGCAGCGGCCTATCTGGTAGCCGAAGCACGAGCCGTCGCCCGCCTCCAACCCCAGCAGCCGCAGGCACAGCTTCTGCTCGCGCGCGAGCCGCGTCAGCGCCGTGCGTGCGGCGCGTTCGCTCGGATACAGGCCGAACAGGTCGCCGTCCGCGCGCTCCCCACCAAGATCGACGACGCGCGGCGTGCCGCCGTCGTCAGGCACGCTCCAGCTCCAGCTGCTGCCACCCCGCAGGCGACGGTTGTAGACGGGCTTGTGATCGCGTATCAGCCGCGCCTCCAGCAGCAGCGCGCCGAGCTCGCCAGCCGTCTCGGTCCACTCGATACGCTGCGTCTGCTGGGCCAGGCGCTGCGACTTGGCGTCGCGACTTGCGCCCATGAAGTGGCCGAGAACCCGCTCGCGGAGGTTGTTGGCCTTGCCGATGTAGATCAGGGCGCCGTTCTCGGCCAGAAAGCGGTACACGCCCGGCGCCTCCGGCAGGTCGTCGATCAGCTCCGGCGGCAGGTGTGCGGGCAGCACCGGCCTGCGCGAGACATGCGCGATCGCGGCATCCAGGTCGGCCTCGCTCCAGGCCGCGCGCCACACGGTCCAGAGATCCGCCAGCGCACGCGCATCGGGCAGCGCGCGGTGGCGCGTCTCGCAGCTGAGACCATGCCGCGCGATCAGCGCGTCGAGGTTGTGCCGGCCGGCCTCCGGATACAGGTGCCGTGAAAGGCGCACGGTGCAGATCAGCGGCGCCACGAACGGTACATCGCTGCGCCGCAGTTCGGCGCGCAGGAATCCATAGTCGAAGCGCGCATTGTGCGCGACGAACGCGCGGCCCTGCAGGCGCTGCAGGATCTGCGGCACCAGCTGCGCGAACGGCGGCGCATCGCGCACCATGTCCTGCGAGATGCCCGTCAGTGCTTCGATCGAGCGCGGAATCGTCACGCCCGGATTCACCAGCGCGCTGAACTCCTCTTCGACCCTGCCGTCGCGCATCGTCACGATGGCGACCTCGGTGACCCGGTGCCAGGCCGGATGCCCACCCGTGGTCTCGACATCGACGAACGCGAGCGGCCCGGCACTTCGCGACAGCGCCGCGCGCGCCGCGGCGACGTCGCGGCTTACTTCAGGTCGATCCACGTGGTCTTGAGTTCGGTGAACTTGTCGAGGGCGTGCAGCGACTTGTCGCGGCCGATGCCCGACTGCTTGAAGCCGCCGAACGGCACGGTAATGTCGTCGGCGTCGTAGCAGTTCACGTAGACCGTGCCCGCGCGCACGCTGCGCAACACGCGGTGCGCCAGCTTCAGGTTCTGGGTCCAGACCGCCGCTGCAAGGCCATAGACCACGTCGTTCGCGAGCGCGATCGCCTCATCGGCATCACGGAACGTGAGCGTGGCGAGCACCGGGCCGAAGATCTCCTCGCGGGCGATGCGCATGCTGGGCGTAACCGAATCGAATGCCGTCGGTTCGATGTAGTACCCGCCGGTCTCTGCACGGACGCGTTTCCCGCCGAATCGCAGATTCGCGCCCTGTTCACGCCCGGAGTCCACGTACCCCAGCACGCGCTGCATCTGGGCCTCGTCGACGATCGCACCCAGCCGAGTTGCCGGATCCAGCGGATCGCCGGGCACCAGACCCGCGGCGACGGCGGCGATCTTCTCCAGCAGCACGTCCTTGATGCGCTCGTCGACCAGCAGGCGCGAGCCAGCGGAGCACATCTCGCCCTGGTTGAAGAAGATGGCGAAGGCAGCGGCAGTGGCGGCGCGATCGAGGTCGGGGTAGTCGGCGAAGACGATGTTAGGTGACTTGCCGCCGCACTCCAGACCGACACGTTTCAGGTTCGACTGGCCCGCGTACTGCATCACGAGTTTGCCGGTGGCGGTCGAGCCGGTGAATGCGATCGCATCGACGTCCATCGACAGCGCCAGCGCCTTCCCGGCAGTCTGACCGAGACCCGGCACCACGTTGAACACGCCCTCAGGGATGCCTGCCTCGGCCGCAAGCTCCGCGATACGCAGCGCGGTCAGCGGCGATTTCTCCGATGGCTTGAGCACCAGCGAGTTGCCGGCGGCGAGCACCGGGCCGATTTTCCAGGCTGCCATCACCAGCGGAAAATTCCACGGTACGATCGCGCCCACCACGCCCAGTGGTTCGCGCGTGATCGTCGCCAGCACGTCCGGCCCCGTCGGTGCGATTTCGTCGTAGAGCTTGTCGATGGCTTCCGCGTACCACTCGATGCAGCGCGCCGCCGACGGGATGTCGATCTTCAGGCTGTCGGAGATCGGCTTGCCGACGTCGAGGGTTTCGAGCAGCGCCAGCTCGTCCTTGCAGGCCAGGATGCGCTCGGCGAATCGCCGCAGGATCCGCTTGCGCTGCGCCGGCGGCATGCGGACCCAATGCCCCTTGTCGAAAGCGGCACGAGCAGCGGCAACCGCAGCATCGACATCCGCGACGTCGCAGGCCGCGATGCGCGCCAGCCTGGTGCCGTCAGCCGGGTTGATGTCGTCGAACGTCGCGCCGCTGAGGGCGGGCCGGTAGCGACCACCAATGAATGCCTCGGTACGCAGCGTGATCAGCGCGGCCCGGGTCCGCCAGACTGCAGCATCCATTCGCGCCGTTTCCATCGCAACGCGGCCGAGGCGTCAATCCTTCCAGGGCAGCTTGGTCGACATCGAGAGCACGACCTTGCTGTCGGTCGCGTTCACGTTGCCGATGGGATCAAGATTGGGCAGATCCGTGCCATCGATGAAGCGCAGCGCAAAATCGAGCTTATCCACGCTCTTGGTAACTCCGACGGAGTACTCGAGATAGCGGTCGCCGAACGCCGTATCCCAGTAGTCACCCCGGCTGAAGCCGGCATGCAGCGTCAGGGCAAAGCCGGCCGGCAGTGCGTAACTCGCGTTGGCGTCGAGGTAGTAGGCACTCTCGTCGAGTGCGGCGTAGTCCCACGAGTACCACACCTTGACGCCGGCGTTGAACTTGTCACCGAAGCCACGGCTGACGCCGATGAACGCTTCGGGATAGTTGAACTCGCTGTTGCCCGGGTAGGTGTACCAGACCACGCCCGTGTCCCAGTTGAATCCCCCGCTCTCTCCGGCCCAGCCGACGGTCAGGTCGACCTCGGTGTCGAGACCGGGGATACCGAGGTCCGTATTGGAGCCCCAGGCGTTGAACTTGAAGCCCGATTCGGCAACCGCATCGAATGACAGCTGCAACGCCGGCTCGCGGGCCGAGAGCGAGATGCCGCGGAAGTCATAGTCGGTGGTGAGCGTAGGCGTCAGCGAGAGATCCACCGCCTGGGCCAGAGGCGCCGCCGTGACCAGCAGCGCAAGCGCTGCCCGAGCGAGGGAAGTGCGGGCACGAATCGGCATGTCAGGGTCTCCGTTGGGCCAGGCCTGGGCAGGCTCGGCGGCCCGCAATGCACTGCAGTGTACCAGCCCCGCAACGCGGACGACCGGGTTATGCGCGCTCGAAAATGGCGTACAGCTTGGTGACCGGCTCGAGTACCTCCCACACGCCGCTGAACCCGGCCGGCACTACAAAACTGGCCCCGGCCGCGAACTCCAGTGTGTCGCCACGGTCCGACCGGATGCGTAGCCGGCCGGCCAGCAGATGGCACAGCTCGTGCTCTGTGTAGCGGACACGCCACGCCCCGGCACTGCTGCGCCAGTAGCCCACGTGGAACTGCCCGGTCGGGTCAGAGAAAGCGTTCGCCACGGACTGCCGCGGATCGCCTTCGACCAGGCGGTCCGCGGCAGGTTGGGTGGGTTCGCCCGCGGCGTGCATGCTCAGCGCGATGATCTCGGTGCTCATGTGCGCACGCTACGCGAACTCAGCTGCGCTCTGCCAGCGCCTGCACCTCCACGGTAACGCGACGTTCGAGCGCATAGCCGTCGAGATCCGGCTTGGCGACGCTGGTGGCTCCGTCGGGCGTCATGCCCGGCGTCTGGCCGCTCTGCGCTACGAAAGCATTCAGCTGCAGTCGCTCGACCGGCACGCCGGCCTGCTGCAGCACCGCAGCCACCGCCGTGGCGCGCCGTATGGCCAGGGCCTCGTTGTAGCTGACACTGCCGCGCGGGTCGGTATAGCCGCAGATACGCGCCTGCAGATCGCGCCGTTCGCGCAGCAGGCTGGCCAGGCCCTGCAACGCGGTGACGTCCTCCTCCCGCAGCTCAGCCTGGTCGGTGCGGAAACGCGTGGTCAGCATCAGCCCGATGCTCAGCTGGCGCTGCGCGTTCAACTGCTGCTCCGCAGCCGACTGCGCCATGCCCTGGCGATGCATGCGATCCCCCAGCCAGGCTCCGGTTGCCGCCCCGATCAGGGCGCCGAAGGGGCCCGCCGCGGCCGCCCCGACCGCGAGTCCGCTGGCGACACCCGCGGTTTCCTTGCCGGACGCCCTTGGCTCGCCGGTCGCGGCCGGGAGCTGCGCGCTGGTCGCAAACAGGGCGGCGCAGGCCGCGGCGGCCTGCCAGCGTTCGTAACGATTGGCGGATCGGGTCTTCATGTTGGTCTCCGGATTACTGTTGATGCGTCGGACTCGGGATCCGGGCGCGCCGCCGCGCCCGTTGACTGCATTGCAATCTGCCGGCGAGGCAAGGTGCAGGCGGAATCGTGGCGAATGCGGGCGGGACGGCGACCTATAATTGCCACCCCGCGTCGCACCGCCACGCGCCGCCGGAGTCCACTGCCCGTGTCCATGCCCCGTCACACCCTTCAGGTCAGCCTGCTCGCGTTGCTGGCGTCGATGCTGGCGTCCGGGCTGGCGCTGGCAGCCCCCACCCAGGTGACCGTGGGCGGTACTTCGTTCCGCGGCACCGTCGGTGAGAGGCACTGGCTGGAGTTCCAGCGCAATGCCGAACGCGACAGCAAGGGTGAGCTGCAGATGCGGATGCTGATCCGCGGCGAGCTCGGCTCGGAAGGGCAGATCGTGTCGGGCCTGCGTCGCGGTCGGGTGCAGTTTGCAAACCTGTCGGCGCTGGTTGCCACGACCGTCGTGCCCGAAGCAGCACTGCTCTACGCGCCGTATCTCGTCACAGACGCCGCGGAAGCGGACTACGTGCTCGACAACTACCTGGCGCCGGAGTTCAAGCGCATGTTCGCAAAGGCCGGCCTCGAATTCATCGTCTGGTACGACCTCGGCTTCCAGCAGATCTGGAGCCGCAAGAAACCGATCCTGACGCCGGCCGATGCGCGGGGCGTGCGCTTTCGCGTCTCGGCGAGCAAGAGCGCCGAACTGCTCGGTCGTGCACTGCAGGCCGACCTCATCCCGCTCGGGTTTGCGGAGATCATCCCTTCATTGCAGACCGGCCTGATCGAGGCCGGTGAGAACGCGGTGTCGCTCTATGCGCGCTCCGGCACTGCGCCGGAGGCGCCCTATCTGACGCTGACCGAGCACAGCATGTCCCAGTCGGTCATCGTTGCCGACAAGCGCTGGTGGGACCGCCTGCCCGCCGCACAGCAGGCGATACTGCGCCGCAGCTTTCCCGACGCCGCCACCATCCGCCGCGACGTCCGCGCAGAACAGGAGCGCGATCTGGCACAGGCCGCGCAACTGCGATTCAAGGTCTACCGGCTGACGGCGGCCCAGAAAGCGCCGTGGATTGCGGCCACGCGCGAGGCGCGCAGCGAACTGGCACGCAGCGTCGGTGGCGAAAGTGTCCGACTGCTGGCGGGCATCGAGCAGGCGCGCCGTGATTTCGCGCAGCGGCGAGTTTCAGCCAAGCCTGCGCGGTAATCGAAGCCGGGGCGGCAAGGCGCGCAGGTAATCAGGCAGCGGTTCCGGCGCGTCCGCCGCAATGCCCCATTCGTCGCTCCAGGGCATCAGCGCGTCGAGCACTGCCTCATCCTCGTGCACGATCCGCGGCACCAGCGGCACGATTTCACGGTTGGCTTCGTCCCGCAGCAGGCCAGCCAGGTCGCCCTGCCGCGCATGCACGGCGCGCAGGTCCGCCAGCGTGATGTAGGTTGGCGGCAGCATCGGCAAGGCGCCGCTCGCGCCGCCTTCGAGCGCATCGCCGACCATCCACCACTCCAGCGCCAGCGTCTCGCCGGCGTCGAATCGGGGCCTGGCATCCACCGGGGCGGCGGCCGCGAAGAACCAGGTATCGAAGCGTCGCGGACGGTGTGCCGGCGTAATCCAGCGCGCCCAGCACACCAGCGCGTCGCGTGCCCCCAGTTGCAGTCCGGTCTCTTCGTACGCTTCGCGGCGCGCCGCATTGCGCAGCGTCGCCAGCAGATCCGCACCGGAGTCCGAGGGTTCGACGCCGCCGCCCGGGAAGGCCCATTGCCCTCCGAACGCGAGCCCGGCGGGGCGCTGTTGCAGCAGCACTTGCAGCGCGCCAGCGCGCTCGCGCAGCAGGATCAGGGTCGCCGCAAGGCGGGGCTGCTCGGCAGTCACCGCGCCCCGCGAAGATGGCAGATCACGGCCTGCCTCTCGTTCGCGAGCTTGAGGCCGATGAAGGTCATCGTGGTTCCCGGCAGCGCGCGCCGCGGATTGGCCAGGAAGCGGTCCAGAGTCGCCTCATCCCACGTCCAGCCGGACGCCTGCAGCACCGGCGAGTAGCGATACTGGGCGTCGCTGCTTGCGGCCGCGCGGCCGAGGACCCCGCGCAGGTTCGGACCCTCGCGCGCCGCATCACCCGGCTTCAGCGAGTGACAAGTGCTGCAGAGTTCGAACACCTTCGCACCGAGTTCCCGATCGCAGGACGCGGTCGTTTCAGCCGCACTGGCATGCGTCGCGACGAGCACGCCCAGCGCGGCAACGACGGCCTTCATCTTGGCAGTTCGCATCGCAGCCTCGTTTGCTGAAAATCAACGGCGATCGAGCGCGCCGTGCCGGGTTCCCGCGTTGCAGCGAGCACGCGCGCTCCGTCGGCAGCCAGCAGCTCCAGCGACAATGCGTCCTCCAGCACGGCCGGAGAGCCGGTCGGCAATGGCGCGCGTTGCAGCCGGGCGCGCAACCCGGGCTGCGTCGGCAGGCTCACGACGAACTCCCCGCCCCGATCCGACACACGGTCGCCCAGAACCGGCGCCGCCGAGCCAGCGGCCCGGGCGGTGCCCGCGGCGGGCCCAGGCGCTTCGCTGCGGCAGCTGAAGCGTCGGATCCGGTAGAGCCGCTCGTGCGTCATGTCCTCGCGGCCCGAAAACAGTCGACCCGGCTGGGTGGGCCTGGCCGGATCCAACAGGTACCCATTGTCGAATACCCAGAGTTCGTCCGGCCCGATCATCCAGTCCGCGTCCCAGGTCATGGTCTGGCCGGAGTTGCGCGACACCATCGTGCACGCGCGATTGTCGCCGCCGGAGTTGGCCAGCACGCCGCGCAGCACAGGCCCGTAACGGCGGAACCGGAAGTCGCAGTTGCCGCCATAGGCCGGATCGAGCTCGACTCTCCTGAGCTTTTCGGGATCGCGATACACTCGCTCGAACTCAGGCCCGCCCTTGATGCGGCGACCGGTGACGTTGACGACCTGTCGCACGCTGTCGATGGTGATGATGTACATCACCTGCTGCCCCTTGATCAGCGCGCCATCCGGGCCACCGCTGCGCACCTCGCCGTAGATGACGTTCTGTCCGAGGTGAGGCACGTCGACGCGGGTGAACTCCCGATACTGCCGGTCGTGCTCGCCGTCGGGCGGTGCCCCGAGGCTGCGTTCAAGCTGTACCTGCGGTTGCGTGTCGTACTCCCCCGGCCACCAAGCCAGCAGGTCGCGCAGTACACCCTGCAGTTCGGGTCCCGAGTTGGTCGCGTGAGCAGCGGGAGCGGTCAGCGTCACGAGCAGCAAGGCCAGCGCCGCGCTGAGCTGTTTCACCGGGACAACCGTCATCCGGGACTTCATCGCATGTGCTCCAGGTAGATGCGCTCGACGTCTGCATGCGACACCTCGCCGGTCGACAGCTCCTGCATCAGACGACCTTCGCGCATGATGCCGATTCGCGTGCCGGTTTCCTTGGCGCGAAACAGATCGTGCGTCGCCATCAGGATTGCAGCGCCTTCGCCCTGCAGCTGCGTCAGCAACGCCGAGAATTCATTGCTGGCCTTGGGATCCAGGCCGGAAGTGGGCTCGTCCAGCAGCAGCGCCTTGGCACGCTTCGCGAGCGCTATGGCGACGCCCACCTTCTGCCGCATGCCCTTCGAATACGCCGACACCCTGCGTTCCACGGCGTCGGCCTGCAGCCCCACGCGCTCGAAGAACTGGCGCAGCTGCGCTGGTGTGTACTCGGAGTGTCCGCCGAGCCGTGCGAAGTACTCGAGGTTCTCGAGCCCGGTCAGGTTGCCGTAGAGCATCACCGTCTCCGGAATGTAGGCGAGCCGCTGCTTGGTAGCGATAGGTTCCCGGACCACATCCAAGCCGTCGACGCGCGCACTGCCGCTGGTCGGATCGATGAAATTGAGAAACAGGTTGATCGTGGTGGTCTTGCCGGCGCCGTTGGCGCCCAGCAGGCAGTAGATCTCGCCAGCACCGATTCGCAGGTTCAGATTGGTGAGCGCGGCGAACTCGCCGTAGCGCTTGCAGAGATCCGTGGTTTCCAGCATCCGGCTTGTCCTTCAAACGATGGCGTAGCGGCGAAAATGAACCGCGGCCCAGACCGCCAGAACGAGCGTCACCACGAGAGTGAACAGCAACGGCCCGAGCGCCGCGGAGTACGCGAGCGCATCGGCAGGCGGGCGATAGGCGAATTGCGGGATGGCATCGAAGTCAGCCGCCGCCATGCGCTTGCCGGCGCGAATCCGGCTGGCAAAGTACTCGCGCCACCCGGCATGGAACTCGCCCACCTGGCCGACGAAATCCGCGAAACGCGCGTTGTCCGTGCCTGCAAGCGAGTTCAGCGCGGTTTGTGCCGCGATGGCCGGGGAGACGAACTGCAACAGGCCGACAACGCGTTCGCGGGCCTGGGCCTGCGCTTCGAAGCGGGTCAGCAGGGGCTCGGCCACCCGTTCCACCGCGGCGTCAGTTGCCAGCACCTGCAGGTAGAAGTCGTCCAGCTGCGCGCCGGCGCCGGCGAGCTCGGGATGGTCAAACAGATAGGCCTCGCGGGACTGGGCCGCCGCGGCGTCCGCCAGTTCCGCAGCCTCGCGCATCTCGGTGGTGAGATTGACGCGCGACGGCGCGGGATACAGCGTTGCAGCCGCGATGTTCACGAACGACGGCAGCACGATCACGAACACCAGCCACAGGTTCGCCAGCACGACGCCGTTGGTCTCGGAGCGCCAGTCGAAGGAGTTCACCAGCATCGACAACGCCAGCCAGAACGCCGCATATGCCGCGGCCACGCCGAACAGGAATGCCAGCGCGGCCCAGTCAAGCGGCGTTGCCGCATCGGTGCGCGCGATCAGCGCGGCGAGCCACAGCAGCAGCGCAAGCAACGGCAGTATCAGCACCGCCCGCGCCGACGCCTTGGCCATGATCAGTTCACGCAGCCGGACGCCCTGGGCCACGAGCAGGCCCAGAGTGCCGCCCTCCTTCTCG
>JANPDV010000542.1:0-10923 GCA_031431655.1 Gammaproteobacteria bacterium
GACACGCACCCGGTGCTGGCCCTGCTCGAGGCCGAGGGGCGCTGAGCAGCGCGGCGCCGCTCAACCTGCCGCCTGGGCCGCTCCGAGCACGACGACAACGCGGTGCAGTCCGCCGTCATCCGTCAGCGCGAGTGGACCCGGAGGCTGCACCAGGCCGTCGAGCGAGAGGCTGCGGACAGGGCGCGCAACATGCGGCGCGGCGGACGGGGAGATCCCGGCCAGGGCATCCACCGCGTCGGGCTGCTCGACGCGGATCTCATAGCGCGTGCCGTGGTAACGGAACGTAATCTCGAAGCCGCGCCAGTGCGCCGGAATGCACGGCGCGAGCGTCATCGCGCGGCCGGCGACGCGGAAACCGAGAATGGATTCGAGGCCGGCGCGGTAGAACCAACCCGCGGAGCCGGTGTACCAGGTCCATCCGCCGCGCCCGACGTGTGGCGCGGCGGCGTAGACATCGGCCGCCACGACGTACGGCTCCACCTTGTAGCGGTGCGCATCGGCACGAGTGCGCGAGCGATTCACGGGGTTCAGCATGGACAGCACTTCCAGCGCCAGCTCCGCCTGCCCGAGTTGCGCAAATGCCATCACGACCCAGATCGCGGCATGCGTGTACTGGCCGCCGTTCTCGCGGATGCCGGGCGGGTAACCCTTTACGTAGCCGGGGTCGAGCGCGGTGCGATCGAATGGCGGGCTAAACAGCATTGCCGGGCCGCCGGGTCGCTGGATCAGGTGCTCGCTGACCGCGGCCATCGCGAGCCCCGCGCGCTCCGGATCGGCGGCGCCGGACAGCACGCTCCACGACTGGGCGATGGAATCGATGCGGCATTCCTCGCTGGCGGCGGACCCAAGCGGCGTGCCGTCATCGAAGTAGCCGCGGCGGTACCACCCGCCGTCCCAGCCATCCGCCTCGAGGGCGGCCCGCAGTGCGCTGGCGTGCGCACGCCAGCGCGCGCCGCGCGCCGACTCACCGCGGGCCTCGGCCAGCGGCGCGAACGCATGCAGCGTCGCGTGGAGGAACCAGCCCAGCCACACACTCTCGCCGCGGCCGGCCGCGCCGACGCGATTCATGCCGTCGTTCCAGTCGCCGGTGCCGATCAGCGGCAGCCCGTGCGCTCCGAGCGCGAGGCTCTGGTCGAGCGCGTGCGCGCAGTGCTCGAACAGCGGCGCGCTGTCGCCGGAAGCCGTTGGCTGGAAGAACGACTCGTGCTCCTCCGGCAGCAGCACAGGGCCCTCCAGCCACGACACAGTCTCATCGAGCACGCCCGTATCTTCGGTGGTCGCAACATAGTGGGCCACGGCGAAGCCGAGCCAGACGCGGTCGTCGGAGATCCGCGTGCGCACGCCCTGCCCGTCCGCCGGCAGCCACCAGTGCTGCACATCGCCTTCGACGAACTGACGCGCGGCCGCACGCAGCAGGTGCGCGCGCGTAATGGCTGGTTGCGAGAGCGCGAGCGCCATGCCGTCCTGCAGCTGATCGCGAAAGCCATAGGCGCCGCCGGCCTGATAGAACGCCGAGCGCGCCCAGACGCGGCAGGCCAGGCACTGATAGAGCGCCCAGCGGTTCAGCATCAGGTCCAGCGCGCGGTCCGGGGTGCGAACCTGCACTGCGCCCAGCACGACGTCCCAATGAGCGACGACCTCACGCAACACGCCGTCCAGATCCGCGCTGCGGTAGCGCCGCACCAGCGCCTGCGCGGCCTCCGCGTCCTCCGCATCGCCGAGCAGCACGACGATCTCGACGCCTGCGCCCGCCTCGATCTGCACCTCGCAGCGCAGTGCGCCGCAGGGGTCGAGCCCGGCGCCGGTGCGGCGCGACCACGGGCCCGTCGTGCGCAGCGCCAGCGGCGCGGCCAGCGTGCCGTGACGGCCAAGGAACTCACGCCGATCGGCGGTCCAGTCGGACTGCCGGCCCGCCATGTCGAGGAACGCCGTGCGCTTGCCGTACGTCGCGTTCCACGGGTTGCGCGCGAACAGCGCACCAGTGCTCGAGTCGACCTGCGAGACCAGATACGGTGCGGTCGCGGCGCGCGCGGCGCCGAGCACCCACTCGACATAGGCGGTGACGCTGAGCCGGCGCGCGCGATCGCCATCGTTGCGCAGCTGCAGCCGCATGATCTTGATCGGCGCGCCCAGCGGTACATACACCAGCAGGTCTGACCGGATGCCGTGCGACTCGTGCCCGAAGCGGCTGTAGCCCGCGCCATGGCGCGCGGTGTAACGGGCGTCGGCCTGGCGTACCGGCGTCGCGGTGGGGCTCCAGTACCGGCCGGTGTCCGCGTCGCGCAGGTACAGCGCCTCGCCCGGTCGATCCGCGACCGGATCGTTGGACCATGGCGTCAGCTGGTTCTCGCGGCTGTTCAGCGACCAGGTGTAGCCGCAGCCTTCGGCGGACACCTGGAAGCCGAACTGCGGATTCGCGATCACATTGATCCAGGGCGCCGGCGTGCTCTGCTGTGGCCCCAGCCGCACCACGTACTCGCTGCCGTCGGCGTCGAATCCACCCAGTCCGTTGAAGAACTCCAGTGGCGCCGCGGCGCTCACCGTGGCGCCCGCGCTGGCATTGGCCGCCGCGTCGCCGCGCGGCCCTGAGTGCGATTCGGCCATGACCTGCGCGGACCGCACCCGATCGAGCTGGTCCAGCAGGCTGCCGCGCTGCGCCACCAGCACGACACGCGATACCGACAGCAGCGCGGCCCGAGTGGTCGTGGCAATCAGGTCGGTCCGCAACAGGAACACCGCACCGCGCCGGCTGTCCTTGTCCGCCGGCGCACGCGACGCGAGCGTTCGGTGCAGCGTCTCGAGCGCCGCCTGCAGGTCCTGCACATAGGAGGTGGCGCGCTCGTTCAGGATCACCAGGTCGACAGCGAGCTGCTTCAGCCGCCAGTACTCGTGGCACTGCAGCAACTGCCGCGCGAGAGCCAGGTCGTCGAGCGAGTGAATCCGCAACAGCACGATCGGCAGGTCACCCGAAATTCCCAGACTCCACAGCGCGGCGGGTGGACCACTGCCGCGCAGGATTGCGTCCGGCGACGCGCGCATCGCAGCGTCGGCGAACAGCAGGTGACCTGCAAGGCGCTGGAACAGCGCGGCCTCGGCCGTGGTGACGCCGAGATGCCGCAACTGCACTTGCGCCTGGGTCCAGGTCAGAGTGCTGGCACGCACGAACGCGTTGGCGTCGCCCTGCCGGTCGACCAGATCGAGCACGGCCTCGCGGGAGGTGGCGACGCTGGTCCAGAAAGCGACCCGCGCAGTCCCGCCAGCCGGAACGCGCAACCGGTAGCGCAACGCGAACACCGGATCCAGCACCGTACCGACCGTGTTGGAGAGGCGCCGGCCTTCCATCATCGCGAATGGCGCACGCAGCTCGTGATTGCGGCCGAGAAAGCGCGCCCGATCGGTCTCGTACTGCACGCTGCCCTGCGTCTCGCCCTCCACCACGGCGTGATGCGCTGCCCAGATTTCGGACTCGTCCGGCGCGCGCCGGCGCCGCGTTGCCAGCAGCGCACCGTGGCGACTCACGAATTCGGTACTGACGAACAGCTTCGAGAATGCCGGGTGGGCGGCATCCGCCGCACGCGGCGCCAGCGCCAGCTCGGCGAAGGAGGTCACCTCGACATCGCGGACGCGGCCGGTGGTGTTGGTGACGGACACGTGCCGCACCTCGGCGTCATCCTCGGGCGAGACCACGATCTGCAGCCGCGTGACGATGCCGCGATCGCTGCGCAGGATATCGGCCCGCTCTTCCGCGAACGTCACCTCGTAGTTGTCCGGCGTCGTGCCGCAGGGCTGGAAGCCCGCAGACCAGCCGGCGCCGCTCTCCACGTCGCGCAGGAACACGAAGCTGCCGGAGTCATCGCGCGTGCTGTCCTCGCGCCAGCGTGTCACGTCGTAGTCGCGCCAGCGGCTGTAGCCGGCGCCGGCGGCGGTGACCATCACCGCATAGCGTTCGTTCGACAGAAGATGCGTCTGCGGCGTCGTCGTGGCGGCGCTGTGCAGGCGCCGCACTGCCTGCAGCGCCACGTCCTCGATGCGTCCCGCGGCGACGGCGTCGGCCCGGGCATAGACCGCGGGCGTATCCCGCGGTCGGCGCTCCTGCAGCAGCAGTTCGGTCGCCTGCACTCGCGGTTCGGCATGGAAGCGGTCACGCATGATGCCGTCGAACAGTACGTTCGCCAGCGCCACCAGCGTCATTCCCTGGTGGTGCGCCATCCAGGCGCGCACGATCACGAACGGCGGACCCTCGGGTAGCCGGCTGCGGGTATAGTCCAGCGCCTCGTAGAAGCCGAAGCGACCCAGGGCACCCAGCGTTGCGAGGCGCGCGAAGTTGCGCACCGCGGCGGCGGGATCCACCATTGCCGCCAGCGCCGTGGCATAGGGCGCGATGACGACGTTTTCGTTCAGGCCGCGCTTCAGCCCCAGCGCCGGCACGCCGAAGTTCGAGTATTGATAGGTCAGCTCGACGTCGCGCCCGTTGAACGCGGACTCGGACACCCCCCACGGCGTGCCCAGCGCCGTGCCGTACTGCATCTGGACGCGGACGATCAGTCGATTGGTCTGCGCCAGCAGGCTGCCGTCCGGCGCGCGCATCACCAGCGACGGCATCAGGTACTCGAACATCGAACCGGACCACGACAGCAGTGCGGCACGAGTGCCCACCGGCGTGACTGGTCGGCCGAGCCGGAACCAGTGACGGGTCGGCACCTCGCCCTTGGCGATCGCCAGGAAACTCGCCAGGCGCGCCTCGGAAGCCAGCAGGTCGTAGCAGCTCGAATCCAGGCTGCCGTCGGCGAGCCGATAGCCGATCGACAGCAAACCGCGACCCGGCTCGAGCAGGAAGCCGAACTCCATCGCGTCGACGAAGCCCGATGCGGCCGTGTGAAAGGCAGCGCAACGCGCGGCGCGCAGCGCGTGGGCCGCAGGCTCCATGGCGAGATCGCGACGCGCACTCTGCAGCGTGCGCTGCAGCGCCTGCGCCCAGAACAGTGCTTCCTCGCGACAGTCGCCCGTAGCGATCGTCGTGCTGCGCTCCGCGGCGCGCACGCTGCTGATGTCCGCCAGCGCCCTGGCGTGCAGCAGTGCGTCGTCCAGGTGCCGCAGGAACGCCGCGCCGTCGGATTCCGGACATGGCTCCATCAGCCACAGTGCCCCGGTCAGCAGCGTCAGTTCGCTTTCGAACTCGCGTGAATGCAGGTCGGCGGCGTCGGCCTCGGCAGTCGGCTGCAGTGCCAGCCGCAGCAGCTGCACGGCATCCCGCGCACCGGCACAGATACTGCCGGCGCCCGTGACCGCGTCCGGCGCATCGCCACCATCATGCGCGGCGGCGGAGTCAGCCGCCGCGGCCCAGCCGCGCACGGCCTGCGCCGCGGCGACCAGGTGCGCCGCCAGGTTGCCGCTATCCACGGCGGATACGTAGCGCGGCTCCAGCGGCCGCAGGTCGCGTGTCTCGTACCAGTTGTAGAAGTGGCCACGGAATCGCTGCAACCGACCAGCGCTGTGCAGTGTGGCTTCGAGCCGGTCCAGCGCCTCGCTCGTGCCGATCCAGCCGAAATCGCGCGCGCTCACCACCGAGAGCAGGTACAGCCCCAGGTTGGTCGGCGAAGTACGATGCGCCAGCACAGGTTGCGGGGTCTCCTGGTAGTTGTCCGGCGGCAGCATGTTGTCGGCGGCCGTGACCACGGTCTCGAAGAACCGCCAGGTCCGCCGCGCAATCAGCCGCAGTTCGAGTGCGTCTGCCGCGGACAGCGCCAGCGTCTTCGGCGGCGGCGGCGCGCGACTCAGCCGCAGCGCGATTGCCGGGAACAGCAGCCACAACAGCTCGAGCGGCGCGAACAGCGCCAGCCCCATCGGCCGGTCCATCGCAGCCAGCTGCACCAGCGCCGCCAGCATGAACGCGAGCACTGCGAGCGCGAGGCCGCCGGCCATGTTGCGATACGTACCGACGCCCGCCAGCCGCTCGCCCGACGCCGCCTGGGCGGCGGTCACCCACTGCAGCAGGTTGCGGCGACTGACACAGAGACGGAACAGCGTCCGACCGATCGCATCGACCATCAGCCATGCCAGGTAGGGCAGCGCCGCGAGCTGGAACAGCGCCCGTTGGCCGGCGAGCAGCAGGTCGACGCCGGTCGCACGCAGATGCGCGGCGACGGGCGTGCCCAGCGGCCGGCGGGTCAGCCCGTCGAGCACCGGTAGCAGCGTCGGTACCGCCAGCGTGGCCAGCACGAACAGCAGCCAGGGCCCCCGCAGCGTCCCGGGCATGCCAAAGCTCGCCGCCAGCGCGATGAACGTGGCCGGTGCCGACAGGCTGCGCCGCAGGTTGTCGAGCATCTTCCAGCGACTGACGCCCGGCACCGGGCCGCGCAGCCCGACGATCCAGGGCAGCAACTGCCAGTCACCGCGCGCCCAGCGATGCTGCCGGGCGGCGGCGACGTCGTAGCGCGAGGGAAACTCCTCGACCACTTCGATGTCCGAGACCAGCCCGGCGCGCGTGAACTCGCCCTCGAAGAGGTCGTGGCTGAGCAGGGAGCCGTCCGGGATGCGCCCCTGCAGCGCGGCCTCGAACGGATCCACATCGTAGATGCCCTTGCCCGCGTACGAGCCCTCACCGAGCAGATCCTGGTAGACATCGGAAACGGCCGCCGCATACGGGTCGAGGCCCGCAGCGCTGGAGATCAGCCGCTGGAACGTCGAACCCTCGCGACCGATCGGCAGCGACGGCGTGACGCGCGGCTGCAGGACCACGTAACCGGCGGTCACACGACCTGTGGCTGCGTCGAAGCACGCGTGGTTGAGCGGATGCGCCAGCTTGCCGATCAGGCGCCGGATCGCCTCGCGCGGCATACGCGTGTCCGCATCCAGCGTAATCACGTAGCGAACGGCGCCCGGTACGCGCGGCGGTTCGCCGCCGACACCGGCGAAAGTCGTGTCGCGGGCGCCGCGCAACAGGCGATTCAGCTCGTGCAGCTTGCCGCGCTTGCGTTCCCAGCCCAGCCAGCAGCGCTGCGTTTCGCTCCAGACGCGATGGCGGTGCAGCAGCAGGAAGCGCGGGCCCGCGGCGCCGCCCGGGTGACGCTCGTTGAGATCCGCGATGCCGCGCACGGCGCACGCCAGCAGCGCTTCGTCGCCGGCCACGCGATCGCTTGGCGCGTCGGTCCAGTCCGTCAGCAGCCCGAAGTACACCTCGCCCTCCGGCGCGGTCAGCGCGTGGATGCCGAGCCGTTCAATCTGCGCATCGATCGATTCCGGGTCGGTCAGAAGTGTCGGCACCACCACCAGCGTGCGCAGCGGCGCCGGCACACCCTGCAGCAGTTCGAGTCCCGGCAACGCCGTCGGACCGATGCTGCCGATCACCAGTCGATTCACCAGCGCGACTCCGACGTCGAACGCCGGCAACAGCCCCAGCACGCCCAGCACCGCGAGCCCGATGCCACCGGCTCCGCCGGCGACCAGCGCGACCATCGGTACGGCGAGCACGGCTGCGCTGGTGACGAACACTGCCGCCGCATACGGCGTGAGTTGGTGCCGCGCCAGGAAGCGCGCAGGGGCCTGTCGCCAGCCCGGCCGGTAACCGATCTGCTGTTCGAACGCGGCGCGCCCCGTCCCGAACAGGTAGTGGCCCGGATCGCGCTCACAACCGGCCGTGCGCGGCACGCGACGGATGACTGCGATGACGGCCTGCGCGATGGCGAGTTCCTCGCCCGGCGAGCGACGCGCCAGGTCTTCGATGGCCCGGCGGTAGCGATCACGGCTGGGGAAGTCCATGGCCGCAAAATCACTGCCATTGCGCAGCGTCTCGTCGACCAGGCTCACGCTCTCGAAGAAGCCCGGCCAGTCAAGCTCGCCGATGGCACGCAGGCTGTTGATTGCGTTGCGCACCGTGACGCTTGACGCGCCCTGCCGACGGTGTTCCTCGGCCACGGTGCCTTCGCTGGTCAGGCCCGTACGAACGAGCCGCGCTTCCAGCCACTCCAGCGTAGGTGTCACCTGGGGATCGGAGTCGCGCAGCCGCTGCACGATCTGAACGACGAACGCATCTGGCGGCACGGGCTGCCTGGAGTAGTACCGCAACAGGGCGTCGGAGTCGGGCAGCTCACCGTTCTGTCCCAGCAGCCGGTCGGCAACGAGATCCGCGCGCTGGCGGGCGGCGCGATTGCTGACGATGCGCTGGGCCGCGCGCCGCAGGTTCTCGACCAGCACCGTACGCAGCGTGATCGCCAGCGCCCACAACTCACCGATGGTGAGCGGCTGCACGGTCTGATAGGCGCGCACGAAGCTCTGCAGCGACTCCCGCTCGACGTGGCTGTCGGTATGGGCAACGAACGCCCAGGCGATGCCGAAGACACGCGGGTAGCCCTGCAGGGGCCCGTCGGCGAGCTTCGGCAGCTGCCTGTAGAACCCGGGCGGCAGGTCGCGGCGGATCTCGGCGATCTGCGACTCGACCAGGTGATAGTTGTCGAGCAACCATTCCGCCGCCGGCGTGATGCTGCGGCCCTCGCCGATGGCGCGGGACAGCTCGCGGTAGGCGACGCGCAGCACGGCTTCGTTGGCGCCCAGGCGGCTGACGAGCGGCCGCCGTCGGACCGGCCTCGCGGTCACGACCTGCGCCACTGCCAGCGACACCGCGTGCTTCTCCAGGCGCTCGACGCTGAACAACTCCTCGCGCAGCACCTGCTCGTCGTTCCAGGGCGAGTCGGATCGTGCCCGCTCACCAAAGGCACGCCACAGGCCGCGAACCATCGGGCCGCGACGCGGGGGGAAGGGGGTGGCTGCCACGGGGGCGTTTCTCGCTGCGGGGGGTGCTGGCCGCGGCGGAGCCGGGGCCGAAGCCGAATTCACCCTAACACGTTACGGATGTCGACCCCGGGAAACCCGCCACCGGACAACGGCGAAAGTGCCGGTTGACGGTGGCGCATAAAAATGCATAATGCACGCAACTTTATGCACGCAGACCTCCACCAGCCCGATCGCCACGGCGCCATCCTGCGCATCCTGCGCGGCACACCCGTGCGCAAGCAGGACGAGCTCGTACGCCTGCTGCGCAAGGAGGGCCACGACGTCACGCAGTCGTCCGTCAGCCGCGACCTGCGCGAGCTGCGGGTTTCCAAGGCTGCTGGGCGCTATGTCCCGCCGGGCGCCGACGAGTCCCGGACCGAGCGGAACTTCGACTCGCTGCGGCCCTTCGTGCGCAGCGTCGCGACCGCCGGCCCCTCGCTGACAGTGCTCAAGACCACCATCGGCGCTGCGCAGAGCGTGGCCATCGCCATCGACAAGTCGGACTGGCCGGAGGTCGTCGGCACGATCTCGGGCGACGACACCATATTCATCGCCACCGACACCGGCCGCGCCCAGGCCCAGGTCGTGGCGCGCCTGCGCAACCTGTTCCGCATCTGACCGGCCGCTGCGGCCGGTCCCATCCCATCACACCTCGAGCCCTTGCAGTCATGACTCAACCCATCGTCCTCGCCTATTCCGGCGGCCTCGACACCTCGTTCCTGGTGCCCTGGCTAAAGGAGAACTATCAGCGCCCCATCATCACGGTGACGGTGGACACCGGCGGCATCGACGCGGCCGCCGCCACGCTGCTGCGCGAACGCGCGATGGCGCTGGGCGCGGTGGAGCATCACCAGGTCGATGCGCGCGCCGACTACTTCGAGCAGGTGCTGCGCTTCCTGATCATCGGCAACGTGCGGCGCGGCCAGCTCTATCCGCTGTGCGTCGGCGCGGAGCGCGTGATGCAGGCCCAGACCATCGCGCACATGGCACGCAAACTCGGCACCGGCAGCATCGCCCACGGCTGTACCGCCGCCGGCAACGACCAGGTCCGCTTCGAGGTGGCGCTGCGCACGCTCGCGCCGGACCTCGAAGTGATCGCGCCGGTGCGCGACAAGGCGTTCAAGCGCCAGGAAGAGCTGGAATTCCTGCAGGCGCGCAATCTCCCCGTGCCGCCGTTCGGCGCCGCCTATTCCATCAATCGCGGCCTGTGGGGCGTGACCATCGGCGGCATGGAAACGCTGACCTCGCAGGGCAGCATTCCGGACGACGCCTGGGTGCTGTCGAAGAACGCGTTCAGCAAGCCGGCGCTGCCGCAGCATCACCAGATCCGCTTCGAGCAGGGTCGGCCGGTGGGGCTGGACGGCAAGTCGCTGAGCCCGGTCGGAGTCATCGAGCGGCTGGAGACCATCGGCGGCCAGTTCGGCGTCGGCCGCGGCATCCACCTCGGCGACACCATCATCGGCACCAAGGGTCGCGTGGCCTTCGAAGCACCGGCCGCCGAGACGCTGCTGACCGCGCATCGCGAGCTCGAGAAGCTCGTGCTCACGGCGCGCCAGCAGCGCATCAAGGAGTCGCTCGCCGGCCCCTATGGCGACTGGGTGCATGAAGGGCAACTGCTGGATCCGGTCTGTCGCGACATCGAGGCGCTGTTCGTTGCGTCGCAGGCGCGGGTCACCGGCACGGTCAACGTGCTGTTCCGCCCCGGGTCGGTATTCATCGAGGGCGTGGACTCACCGTACTCGCTGATGGCCGCGTCCAAGGGCGTCTATGGCGAATCGGCGGGCGAATGGACCGCCGCGGACGCGCTGGGTTTCTCGCGCATCGTGGGGCTGCCGGGCGTGTTCTACACGCGCGCCGGCGAGCTGGCCGCGAAGTCGCCGTCGTAACGTTCGTCCGCTTTTCCCGTTCACGCTGCCCAAGGATCACATCGAGATGCGAACCATCGTCGTCGACAAGATTGCTTCGGTAACCCAGGCCTGCGGCATCGGCCGCGAGGTGCGCGTTGCCACGGACAACCTGCCGTCCGAGGAAGGCGTGGTCGTGGTGGTCGAGATCCTGACCAACAAGGCCAACTACAACACGCTGGAGCTCACCAGCGGCCGCATGGCCAAGGTCAACAAGGGCGACATCGTGGTCGGCGCGCTCGGGCATCGC
>JANPDV010000543.1:0-20960 GCA_031431655.1 Gammaproteobacteria bacterium
CGCCGCGCGCTCGCCCGATTCCATCGCGCCTTCCATGCCGCGCTGCGTGCGCGCGGTGTGCTCGCCGGCGAAGTGCACGCGGCCGGCCACCAGGCCGATGGAATCGGGCGAGCGCGCGGCGCTCGAAGTGCTCGAGCGGTCATGAATTCAGCATCAACTTCAAGCAGGGAGATTCCATGATGGAACGCAGCGGCATCAGCCAGTTCGTCGCGTCGATCGTCGCGCTTTCGGGTGCGCTGGCAGCGAGTGGCACGTCGCCGGCGGGCGCCCAGCCGGCGCCCGCGGCGCAACTCGAGGAGATCACCGTCACGGCACGCAAGCGCGAGGAGTCCCTGCTCGCGGTGCCGCTGTCGGTGACCGCATTCACGGCCGACGCGCTGGCCCGCACCGGGGTCGGCGACATCGCGCAGATCGCGACGCTTACGCCCGGCTTCGCGATGCAGAACAACTCCCGCAACAACGACCAGCCGTTCATCCGCGGCATGTCGGTCAACTCCTTCTTCCGCGACCAGCAGCTGGCGTCGTCGTTCATCGACGGCGTATTCGTGCAGGGGCTCGCCCGCACCGTCGACCTCAACACCGAGGTGGAGCGCGTGGAGGTCATCCGCGGCCCGCAGTCGGCGCTGTTCGGCCGCTCGACGTTCTCGGGCGCCATCAACTATGTCACCCGCAAGCCTACCAACGACTGGAGCGGACAGGTCGTGGTCCGCGCCGGCGAGAACGGCCGCCTGGACGGCAGCGCCAATGTCGGCGGCCCGATCATCGACGACAAGCTGCAGTTCCGCGCCAACCTGCGGCTGCAGGACTATGACGGCGCGTTCAACAACGGTCTCGACGGAGCCCAGGTCGGCGGCGAGAAGACCCGCGGCGGTTCGCTGGCGCTGCGCTTCACGCCCACCGAATCGCTCGAATTCCTGCTGCGTGGCTCGACCACCAAGCTCGAGGACGGCCACCCTGCGACGGTCATACTCCCGGCCACGATCAACAACTGCAGCAATGGTGGCATCCGTCGCTACTATTGCGGCACCTTGCCGACACCTGCCGGCGTTTCGTTGAACCTGGCGTCGGTGGGCGGCGGCTACAGGAATACCGACCAGACCCGCAGCTATCTGCAGGCGCGCTGGGATCTCGGCAACTACGTCCTGACCTCGAACACGTCCTACAACTTCGAACAGTTCGACTACTACATCGATGGCGACGGGACGCCCGTCGCGGTGCTCGCCGGCGCGCTGCACTCGCGCTTCATCGAGGACTTCCGCGATCGCGCGCAGGAGTTGCGCATCGAAAGCCAGGGCGAAGGCGCCGTGACGTGGCTCGCCGGGCTCAACTACTTCGACGGCGACTACCAGATCTACCAGCTGCGACCGACTGTCTCGATTCCCAACACCAACGAAAGCGTGAACCGCGCGGCGTTTGCATCGGTGTCGTGGAAGTTCGCCGATCGCTGGACGCTCGGCCTCGACGGTCGCTACCAGCGGGACGAGGTCAAGGTAGTCAACCCCGCGGGCGCGACGATCCTGTCCGCGACCACCAGCAACTTCCTGCCGCGCGCGATCGTCGACTTCAAGCCGTCCGAGGGTACGATGTATTTCGTCAGCGCCGCCAAGGGCAGCCGGCCGGCCACCTTCAACAGCAACTCGCAGACGCCGCTCAACCTGCGCACGGTGGACGAGCAGGAGATCTGGAGCTACGAGCTCGGCGGCAAGTGGCGGCTGTTCGACGGCCGATCGACCCTGGCGGCGACCGCGTTCTTCATCGACTGGGACAACCAGACGACGCAGCTGCAGGTGATCGGACTGAACGGCTCGCCGCTCGTCATCAGCCAGAACATCGGCCAGTCGCAGATCCCGGGGCTCGAACTCGAATTCACCACGCAGTTGACGGACAACTGGAGCCTCCGCGCGACGCTCGCCCACATCGAGGCGGAGTACAAGAAGATCAACTCGACGGTGTGTCGCGACGTCTATGGCGACATCACCTGCGGCGGCGACAAGCCGCTGCAGAACACGCCGCGCGACACGGTGTCGCTGGCGAGTTTCTATCGTCGCCCGCTTTCCTCCGGGTGGGAGTGGTTCCTGAACGGTGACGTGTCCTATCGCGGCTCGATGTACGTCGCCGAAGTGAACCTGGCGAAGAATCGGGCCGCCACCGTCGCGAATCTTCGCACCGGTTTCGACAAGGAGGCATGGAGCGTCTCGCTCTGGGTCGAGAATCTCACCGACGAGGACGCGCCCGCGTTCGCGACCCGCACCTCAGACTTCGGGACGTCGAATGCCAACGGCGGCCCTTATGGCTACCAGCTGGCGCTGCGCAAGCCACGCGAGTTCGGCGTCACCGCGTCTTACAGGTTCTGAGGAGGCCAGCCATGATCAATCGAAGAGGGTTTCTGGGGCAGGCGGCGGGCACCACGCTCGGCGCCGCGGCACTGGACGCAGTGGCCGTGGGTATGGCGCCGGTGGCCGCTGCGGCGGCGCCGCGCCGCCGCGTCGACCGGGACGATCCGGCCGAAAACGTGCGGATCTTCACGCGCATCTCGTCGGACCTCGATCCGTCCAGGCAGGGACGGGTGCTCTACTCCGGCAAGGCCTTCGGCGTGCTCGAGGACGGCAGTGTCGTGCCGTTCTATGGCATCGAGGGCCTGGGCTCACTGCGCGCGATCGCGCACGACGACGGCGCCTATCGCCTTTTGTTCGCCGAGTTCGCGGTCTATACCGACCTCGAAACCGGCCTGCCGCTGCGCACCTGGCGCAATCCGGTCATCAACGAAGACGTCAGCGTCTGGCACCAGCGCAACGGGCCGGTGAACTACGCGCTCGACCCGCGCAAGACCGACATGGCGATGTTCACGATGGTCGGGAAGTCGGCCGAGCGCGCCAAGGGCTTCCGGCTGCCCTGGGTCGTCGACGGCGATTCGGCCTCGTTCCGGCTCGACACCGTCTCGAAGCGCCCCAATCCCCTCGATCCGGCGAAATGGCGTCGCGAGTCGTCCGGGTCGACAATGCACATCTCCGAGCATTCGCAGTATTTCCTCAGTCTCGCCGACATCGAGAACCGCAAGCTGACCTCGCTGCCGTTCCGCGGCGCGCTGCAGAGTGTCAAGCCCTGGCATCCCTGGATGCTGATGGGGCACCGGCCCGGCAAGGTGCTCACCGTCATGACCTCCCGCAAGGTCGGTGGCCTGGACGCGCTGACGCCCGCGGTCGCGGCATTCGCGCGCGAGCAGCTCGGCGGCTTCATCGAGGCGCCCACGACCTGGACAGGTGCCTACGTCACGGCGAATGCGCTTTTCGAGAAGGAACGGCAGCCGCTACCCTGATCGCAACCAGCCCACGGCAGGAACTCCAGATGTACCGATCCCTCCCGATGTTCGCGGCCTGCGCCGCGCTTTCCGCCTGTGCGACGCCGCCGCCGAAGCCAGTCCCCGCACCCAGCCCGATCCCGGTGGCGGCGATCGACTTCGGTCCGGGCTGCAACAAGCCGGTGATGCTCGTGGTGTGGATCGAGCACCTCGATCGCGAGAAGTCGGGCCCCTACGGCGCTGCACTGCGCCGCACGCAGATCGTCCCGAGGCACGGCGGCGAGTACAAGGCGGTGAGCCCGCCGCTGCGCCTGCTCGAGGGCGCGTGGCCCGCGGATCGCGGCTTCGTCGTGGAGCGTTATCCCTGTCTCGCCGCATTCGAGAAGTTCTGGTACTCGGACGAGTACCAGAAGACGATCAAGCCGCTGCGCGAAGGATCCGGCGAGTACACCGTCGCATTGTTCGAGGACCGCCTGCGATGAAGCGCGCGTATCGCCCGGCGACGTGTCTCGTCGCCGCGCTGCTGGCGAGTACCGCAATGGCGGCCAGCGTCCCCCAGATACCGACCACACTGGTCGATCCGGGAATGGAACAGCGGCTGGCCAGCCTGACGAAAGGCTTCTCGTGGCCCAACGAATGGTTCCAGCCCAAGGAAGCCGTTTCCGGCAGCAGGCGCCCGCAGGCTCTGCCCGCCGCCAAGCTGCGCACGATCGACGCCGCGGCACTGGAGCGCGTGGCCGCATATGCCCGCACGCAGAACATGCAGGGCCTGCTCGTGTGGCGCGCGGGCCGGCTCGAGTTCGCGCAGTTCGCGCCTGGCTTCAGCGCCGAGCAGACCTTCAATTCCTATCACATGCACTGGCTGCCGCTCGTCATGGCGGTCGGTGCCGCGGTGCGCGATGGTTCGATCGCCTCGCTCGACGATCCCGTCTCGCGGTACCTCACTGAGTGGCAGGGCGATCCGCGCGGCGCGATCCGAGTCCGCGACCTGCTGAACATGTCGGCAGGTCTCGCGCTGTACAGCGACAGCTCGGATCCGCGGAATCTCGCGACCCACGTCTTCTTCGGCACCCAGCGCGAGAAGGCAATCCTCGCCTGGCCGGCCGAGTCGCCTCCCGGGAAGACCTACGAGTACAACTACGTCGTGCCGGAGCTGCTTGGGCTGGTGCTGGAGCGGGCCACGGGGCAGCGCTACGCGGGCTATCTCTCGAAGCAGCTCTGGCAACCATTGGGCAACGGGACGGCCGAGGTGTGGCTCGACCGCGCCGGGGGCAATGCGTATCACAACGCGGCGTTCTTCGCGTCCGCCCGCGATTGGCTGCATCTCGGCGTGCTGCTGGCGGAACGCGGCCGCTACGGCGGTCGGCAGGTGTTGCCGGCGAGCTGGATCGACGCGATTGCGACGCCGTCGGCGGCCAACCGCAACTTCGGCTTCCTGCCCCTCGGCAGTCCCTACCTGCGCGAGCGTCGACTGTCGCCGCGCGTCAATTATTTCTCGCTCGTAGGCGAACCGCTCGCGCGGGACGACGTGCTGATCGTCGACGGCTACGTCAACCGGTTGTTCGCCGTGCCCTCGGAGCGGCTGGTGGTGCTGTTCGTCGGCACGCCGGGGCGGATGACCGCGGAGCGACGCACCGCCTGGGACGACGCCGCGCTGCTCAACCCGATCCTGCGCGGCTTGTCGCCGCGCTGAGAGCTCAGCGCGCCGGTGCGGGCCGGCGCTGCTCCTTGAAATAGCTCCAGTCGTCCCGGTAGGCCCCGGTCCATTCGCGCGACCAGTCCGTGGGGACAGCGGGTTGCGGCGCGTAACGGTCGACAATCAAGTTCCGTGGATGTCGGTTCGCCAGTTGTTGCTTTCGCTGCCGACACCTTCGACGGCTTGTTTGCCTTTTGCTGTTGCTGACTGAATTGGTTGAGGCGATCGTTGTGACGCCGGACCTCCTCGTCAACGAAACCAATTGATGTCCGCAGCGGGGTCGTTTTCGACTTCGCATCCGTACAGGAAACCTGCGTTTGGGACGCCGGGGCCTGCAGTTCAGCCTTCGCGCGCCGCGAGCGCCTTTTCGATGCGCCGGTCCGGCACGAACCACATCGCAGCTACCAGCACGAAGAAGACCTGCGACACGCGCTCGTCGATGAACGCGACGCCGATCGCGATCACGTAGAGCAGCAGCGACAGGTTGCCCTTCAGGTCCTTGCCGGTGGCGCGCGCCAGCACGGAGTCCTGGCCTTCGCTGGCGAGCAGCGCGCGGTTCAGGATCGTGTACGCCAGGCCCGCCATCAGCAGCACCACGCCATAGAGCGCCGTCGGCAGCGTCTCGAAGTGGTTCTCGCCCATCCAGCCCGTGACGAACGGCAGCAGCGACAACCAGAACAGCAGGTGCAGGTTCGCCCAGAGAACCCGACCGTCGACGCGCTTCACCGCGTGCAGCAGGTGGTGGTGGTTGTTCCAGTAGATGCCCACATAGACGAAGCTCAGCACGTAGCTCAGCAGCACCGGCAGGAGCGGTCGCAGGGTCGCGAACTCGGTGCCATGCGGAACCTTCAGTTCCAGCACCATGATGGTGATGATGATGGCGAGCACACCATCGCTGAATGCCTCCAATCGGCCCTTGCCCATCTACGCCTCCCTTCGTGCTTTCAACATCTGCGTCTACCAGGTCCGGCATCGCCTCGTGCCGTGCGCCGACCAGGCCGGTACGGTACGCGCGTTACCGGGCCCGCGCCCGTGTCAGGAGGCGCGCACCAGCTCCGACAGCCCGCTCCACAGGATATCAATCCCGATGCAAAGCAGGATGAAGGCCGCGAGGCGCATCAGCACCATCGTGCCGGTGACGCCGAGCTTGTTCAGCAGCGATCCCGAGTAGCGGTAGGTAAGGTAGATGACCGCGGCCGATAGCGTCAGCCCGACCAGCGCGCCAGCCGCCTGCGGAATCAGGTTGATCGCCTGCTCGGGCCGCTTCGAACCGAGCGCGATCGTCGCCGCGATCGTTCCCGGGCCCACGGTCAGCGGGAAACTCATGGGCATGAAGCTGCGCTGCGCGATCTCGTCGGCGGAAATCGCGCCGGTCGAGTCCGCGACGGATCGCTGGATCGCGTCCTGGCCCGATTCGTTCAGCATTCGCCAACCGGCGGCGGCCACCACCAGCCCACCGGCGACTCGCACGACCGGAATCGACAGCCCGAAGAAATCGAGCACGTAACCGCCGATCAGCAGCGCGCCAACCAGCAGGAAAAAGCAGTTTATGGCGACCCGGCGCGCCATGATTCTCGTCAGGCGCTCGTTGCCGCCGGTCACCGCAAGAAAGATGGGCGCCCCCGCGAGCGGGTTGATGATCGGCAGCAGCGTGGCCGGCACCAGTACCGCCGCTGCCGCCAGGATTTTCAGGAACTCGTTCATGGGACTGCCGGTCGGTCGGGACGACAGAATAGCGCCGCGGCCGCGTCAGCTGGCGTCAATCGGCAGGCCCGCTGACCGCACCACCGTGCGCAGCACCAGGCTCGAGTCCACGCGCGCCACGCCCGGAAGCTTGGTCAGCACCTTGCTGTGCAGGCGCTCGAAGTCCGCCGCGTCGCGCGCCACGACGCGCAGCACGTAGTCGGCTTCGCCCGTGAGCAGGTGGCACTCCGACACTTCGGGAATACGGCTGACCGCCTGTTCGAAGGTACGCAGGTCGCGATCGGTCTGCGCCTTGAGCGTGATGCGGATCATGAAACCCACCGTGAAGCCGAGCAGCGCCGCGTTGACCACCGCGGCATAGCGTTCGATGGCGCCGCGCTGCTCGAGCTGGCGCACGCGACGCAGGCAGGCTGACTCGGACAGTCCGACGCGCTCGGCGAGTGCCGCATTGGGCACCCGGCCATCCAGCTGCAGTTCCCGCAGAATCCTGCGGTCGGTCCGATCGAACGGCAGAATCTGGCTCATGAGGTACTCTTGACACAATAAACTGCCGTCAACATGCCGATTCGGGCGCGAGAACGCAAGTCGGCGCCTGGCCCGAAAGGCGACACTGTAGCTCACTCAACCGGAGGCCCAGCATGCGTATCGGCGTACCCCGCGAGATCAAGATCCACGAGTACCGCGTCGGCCTGGTGCCGTCCTCCGTGCGCGAACTGGTCGCCGCCGGACACGAAGTCCTGGTGGAGACCGGCGCCGGCAACGGCATCGGCTGCAATGACGGCGACTACCAGGCCGCGGGGGCGAGCATAGCCGCGGACGCCGCGGTGGTGTTCGCCGCTGCGGACCTCATCGTCAAGGTCAAGGAGCCGCAGCTGGCAGAGTGCGCGCGGCTGCGCCATGGCCAGGTGCTGTTCACTTACCTGCACCTGGCGGCGGACAAGCCCCAGGCCGAGGCATTGATGAAATCCGGCGCGGTCGCGATCGCCTATGAAACCGTCACCGGCGCCGATGGCTCGCTGCCGCTGCTCACGCCGATGAGCGAAGTTGCGGGCCGCATGTCGGTGCAGGTCGGTGCGCAGTGCCTGCAGAAAGCCGGCGGCGGGCGTGGCGTCCTGCTGGGCGGCGTGCCAGGCGTTGCCCCCGCCAGGGTCGTGGTGCTGGGCGGCGGAGTCTCGGGCACGCACGCGGTGGAAATGGCGCACGGCTTCCGTGCCGACGTCACCGTGATCGATCGTTCGATCCGCCGGCTGCGTGAACTCGACGTGCAGTTCCTCGGCGCGGTCAGCACGCTGTATTCCACCACCGAGAACATCGAGCGCGCGGTGCGCGACGCGGACCTTGTGATCGGCGCGGTGCTGCTGCCCGGCGCGGCGGCGCCCAAGCTTGTCACCGAGGCGATGATCCGCCAGATGCGGCCCGGCTCGGTAGTCGTCGACATCGCGATCGACCAGGGCGGTTGCTTCGAAACGAGCCGGCCGACCACGCACGCCGAGCCTACCTACCTGGTGCACGGCGTCATCCACTACTGCGTCACCAACATGCCCGGGGCGGTGCCGCGGACTTCGGCGTTCGCACTCAACAACGCCACGCTGCCCTACGTGCGCGCGCTGGCAGACAAGGGCTGGGAACGCGCGACGCGGGAGGACGCTGGACTCGCGGCCGGCATCAATGTGCGGGAGGGCCGGATCGTGCAGGAAGCGGTGGCGCAGGCGCTGGGGCTCTAGTTGCGACGTTCGCACCTGCGCCGCCGTCAACAGTTTCCAGCGGATAAAGTGGCGTCTTCGACCAGAATTGCAGATCCTTCAGATCCAGACTTCGTGCCACGCTGGTAGTGCTGATGACACCCCCTCGCGCAAACGCTCCGTCCGCCGAAAAGCCCGACAAATCCAGGCCTTCCGCCTCGCCGGCCGTCTCGCCCGGCCCCGGCCTGGCTGGCGCGGCCGGCCTCAGCGCCGCCTCCGCCAATCCGCTGCTCAATGCCTGGAGCGGGCCCTGCGGCGGGCTGCCGCCATTTGACAAAGTCCTGCCGGCGCACCTCGGGCCGGCCCTGCGAGCCGGCATGGAGCAGCAGCTCGACGCGCTGGATGCCATCGCCCACGATCCGGCGCCGCCCACGTTCGACAACACCCTCGCGCCGCTCGAGCGGTCCGGTCGGCTGCTGGAACGGGCCCTGGCGGTCTACGGCATCTTCCAGTCGACGCTCAACGACGAGGCCGTGCAGGCGGTCGAGCGCGAGCTCGAACCCGAGCTGGCGGCGTTCCGCGACCGCATCACCCAGAACGAGCGGCTGTTCAAGCGCATCGCCGCGGTCTACGAGACGCGCGGATCCTCGAACCTAACGCCCGAGCAGCAGCGCCTCAGCTGGCTCCGGTACACCACCTTCGTGCGCGAGGGGGCCAGGCTCAGCGCCCGCGCCAAGAAGCGCCTCTCGGAGATCAACCAGCAGCTCGCCTCGCTGTTCACGCGCTTCAGCCAGAACCTGCTCGCCGACGAAAACGAGATCTTCCTGCTCATCACCCGTCCGGCGCAGCTCGCAGGCCTGCCCGATCACTTCATCGCCGGCGCCGCGGCCGAGGCGGAGTCACGCGGCTTCAAGGGCAAGTGGCTGGTCGCCAACACGCGCTCGTCCGTCGAGCCGTTCCTCATGTACTCCACGCGCCGCGAGCTGCGCGAAAAGGTGTGGCGCAACTTCACCAGCCGGGGCGACAGCGGCGGCGTGCGCGACAACAACGTCCTGGTCGTCGAGATCCTGGCGCTGCGGGCCGAACGCGCGACGCTGCTGGGCTACGCCACGCACGCGCACTGGCGGCTCGAGGACACCATGGCACGTACTCCGCAGCGCGCGTTGCAGCTGATGCTCGCCGTGTGGGCACCGGCGGTCGCGCGCGTGCGCGAGGAAGTCGCCGACATGCAGGCGCTGGCCCCGCCCGACGAAGCCATCCAGCCGTGGGACTACCGCTTCTACGCCGAGAAGGTGCGCGCCGCCCGCTACGATCTCGATGCCAACCAGATCAAGCCCTACCTGCAGCTCGAAAAGCTGCGCGAGGGCATGTTCGAGGTGGCGCGTGAACTGTTCGGCATCGAGTTCCGTGCGCTTCGCGCCGGCCCGCTCACCGACGCCGCGGCCCGAACCGACGCGCCAGCCACCGAAGCCGTCGCGCTGGATTCTGTGCCGGTCTACCATCCCGACGTGCGCGTCTGGAGCGTGCTCGATGCAGCTGGCCGGGTGCTGGGCCTCTGGTACTTCGACCCGTTCGCACGCAAGGGCAAGCAGTCCGGCGCGTGGATGAACCAGTACCGCAGCCAGGAACGCTTTGCCGGCGACGTGCCCGCGCTGGTCTCGAACAATGCCAATTTCGTCAAGGGCCACGCGGGCGCCGGCCAGTCCGCTGCGCCGGTGCTGATCGACTGGAACGATGCCGTCACGCTGTTCCACGAGTTTGGCCACGCGCTGCACGGCCTGCTGTCGAACGTCCAGTACCCCACGCTCTCGGGCACCAACGTCGCGCGGGACTACGTCGAGTTCCCCTCGCAGCTGCTCGAGCACTGGCTATCGGTGCCCGAGGTGCTCAGCCGCTTTGCGGTCCACTACCAGACGGGCGAGCCGATTCCGTCCGAACTGGTCGAGCGCATCGCCCGCAGCAGCCGCTTCAACCAGGGGTTCGCGACGGTCGAGTACCTGTCCGCCGCGCTGATCGACATGAAGCTGCACATGGCCGGCGCAACCCAGATCGACCCGGAGACGTTCGAACGCGAAGCACTCGCCAGTCTCGGGATGCCACGGGAGCTCGTCATGCGGCATCGCACGCCGCAGTTCGCGCACGTGTTCGCCAGCGACGGCTATTCCGCCGGCTACTACAGCTACTTGTGGGCGGACACGCTCACCGCCGATGCCTGGGAGGCCTTCGCGGCTGCGCCTGGCGGCGCCTGGGACCGGCCGACGGCCGAGCGCCTGCGCGAACGGGTGTTCTCGGCGGGCAACACCGTGGATCCAGGGGAGGCATACCGGGCCTTCCGCGGCCGGGATGCTGGCATCGAGGCCTTGATGCGCAAGCGTGGCTTCCCGCTGCCTGACGGCTGACGGCTGACGGCTGACGGCTGACGGCTGACGGCTGACGCGACAGGCTAGAACCGTCCCGCGTTGAAATCCTCGATCGCCTGGACAATCTCCTCGCGCGTGTTCATCACGAACGGTCCGTAGCGCACCACCGGCTCGCCCAGTGGGCGCCCCGCCACCAGCACGCACTTGCCACCCGCGGCGGGGGTGTCCGCCGCCAGCTGCACGGTGCCGCCCGCGCCGAGCACCGCGAGTTCGCCGCGTTCAACGCGGCGCGCAGTCTCGCCCTCGCCCACCAGCACCGCGCCCTCGTACGCGTAGACAAATGCGGCGTGAAACTCCGGGAGCGAGGACTGGAACCGGGTTCCCGGGTCCATGCGCACGTCGAAGTAGACCGGCGCCGTGGCCACCCCGCTGACCGGCCCCACCACGTCGCCCAGTCCTCCGGCCAGCACGCGCACACGCACGCCTGGCACAGGTTCGAGCTCAGGCACGCGCGACGGCAGGATGTCCTGGTAGCGCGGCGCGGTCAGCTTGTCGCGTGCCGGCAGGTTCACCCAGAGCTGGAAGCCGCGCATGCGGCCCTTTTCCTGTTCCGGCATCTCGGAGTGCACGATGCCGCGCCCGGCCGTCATCCACTGCACGCTGCCCGGTGTCAGCAATCCGCTGTTGCCCTGGTTGTCGCGGTGACGCATGCGCCCCGCGAGCATGTAGGTGACGGTCTCGAAGCCGCGATGCGGGTGATCGGGAAATCCGGCGATGTAGTCCACCGCCTCGTCCGAGCCGAACTCGTCGAACAGCAGGAACGGATCGAGGTCCGGCAACGCCGCGCCGCCGATGATTCGCGTCAGCTTCACGCCGGCGCCGTCGCTGGTCGCCTGGCCACGCACCACCTGTACGACCGTGCGGACGCTCACGCTGCGCTCCCATAGAGCATCACGTCGGCGCGCGCCTCGCGCCAGGCCCGCTCGTCGGCGCGGGCCATCACATCCAGGTCCGCCGGCGTCGCCGCGGCGTCGTCCACCCATTCGCGCAGCGCCGGACCGCCATTGATGACGTCGATCGCGCGACGCCCAAACTCATATTCATAGGCGAAGTCCCGCCACAACGCGTACTCCGGTTGCAACCGGCGCAGCGCCTTGAACGCCAGTGCCTGCAGCCGCCAGGGCAGGAAACCCGTGTGCGAGTACGCCGCGTCGTCGACATGGATCTGCAGCCCGGCACACAGCGCGCCGACATGCTTGTAGAACGTCGGCTCGAACCAGCAGGGCCGCAGTCGACAGCCGGCGAGCCATTGCGGCGCGAGCCGCTGCATCCTGGCCAGCACGGCGCGCGCGTCCAGGTCCGGCGCGCCGAACAGCTCCAGCGGTCGCGTGGTGCCGCGGCCCTCGGACAGGGTGGTGCCCTCGAGCATCACCGTGCCGGCATAGCAGCGCGCCATCGACAGGTTGGGTGCGTTGGGGCTCGGATTGACCCAGCTGCGCTCGTGCACCGGCCAGCCAAAGCCCGGCGCCTCGTCGGGCTGCCAGCCCTGCATCGGCACCACCTGCAGATCCACGTCGAGCTTCAGCTCGCGCACGAACCAGCGCGCTATTTCGCCGATGGTCAGCCCGTGGCGCATCGGCATCGCGCCGGCGCCGACAAAGCTCTCCCAGCCGGGACGCAGAGCCAGACCCTCGACCGGCCGGCCGATCGGATTCGGGCGGTCCAGCACCCAGACGCTCCTGCCCGACTGCGCCGCGGCTTCGAGCACGTAGCGCAGAGTGGTGATGTAGGTGTAGATGCGACAGCCCAGGTCCTGCAGGTCGACCAGGATCGCGTCGCAGTGCTCGAGCATCGCGGCCGTCGGCCGGCGTACCTCGCCATACAGGCTGAACACCGGCACGCCCAGCGCCGGATCGCGGAAATCCGCCGACTCCAGCATGTTGTACTGCTTGTCGCCGCGCACGCCGTGCTGTGGGCCGAACACCGCAGTGAGGCGCAGGTCGCCCAGCGCCGCGAGCGCGTCGACCGAGTGCGTGAGCTCGCGCGTCACCGACGCCGGATTCGCGAGCACGGCGACGCGTCGCCCCTGCAACGGACGTCGCAGCGCGGGCTCGGTCAGCAGACGGTCTATTCCGAACAGCATGCGCTCAGGATGATCCCCGGTTTGCGTTGCCGCTGTCGAGCCGCAGCGCGAAGCCGTCGCGCTGATGGAAATCCGGCTTGCCCGCCGGATGCAGCAACGCCCAGTACTGCCGTCCCTGGTGCGCCGACTCGACGACCGCGCAGAGCCCAATCGCCGCGCCCCGAGACGGCGGCACACAGGCCCAGGCCTCGAGCACGACCCGGCCGGCATCGCGGGACACCCGGATCGCAGGTTCGGCGGCGACCGCGAGCGGCTGCATGCCCTGGCGGTAGCGCTCGAACCCGTACGCCGCCCACTCAGCCGACGGCGAGAAGTTGAACTCCAGGTAGGGCCCGTCCGGATCGGCCGTGGTCGCAACAAACGCTTCGAAGCAGGTGTGGTGCCACAGCCCGTCGCGGCGACCGGCCGGCTGCGGCGCGGGAACGATGACGTCGGCCAGGTCGCCGCTGAGCTCGTATCGCAGCGCGATGCCACCGGGGCGCCGGCAGTCCACCTGTACCGTCAGACGCCGGGACGCGGCGCCAGCGGGTGGGTTGGCGGGGTAAGGCAGCAGTTCGATGAGCACGGGTGCGGTCACCCGCTGATCCTAACCGAAGGCCTCGCGATTCCGGCCCGGCGGCATCCGCGCAACCACACGGCCCGGCGATTTGGCACACTGGGTCATGACATCCACATTCCAGGAACGCGTCGTGCTGGTGCAGGGCGCCTCGCAGGGCATGGGCCGCGAGACCGCGCTGGCGCTCGGCCGGCTCGGTGCACGCGTGATCGTTGGCGCGCGGCGCCCGGAGGGCTGCGCGCAGGTTGCCCGCGAGATCATCGACGCCGGGGGCGAGGCCGTGCCCTGCCCGGTCGACGTCACCGATTCGGCTTCAGTCGCACGGCAGTTCGCCGCGATCGAAGCGCAGTTCGGGCGCCTCGATGCTGCCTTCAACAACGTCGGCGCGACCCTCGGCAACTCGCCAACCCACGAAACTCCCATCGAGCGCTTCCGCGCCACGCTGGACGTCAACCTGGTCGGCACCTTCCAGAGCATGCAGCACGAACTGCGACTGATGCGCGCCGGCGGCCGCGGCGGCGCCATCGTCAACACCAGTTCGATCGGAGGCGTGCGCGGCTTCGCCGGCATCCAGGACTACTGCGCGTCGAAGTGGGCCGTGATCGGCCTGAGCAAGTCCGCAGCGCTGGAGTACGCCGAGCAGCGGATCCGCATCAACGTGATTGCGCCCGGGCTGGTCGCGACGGAGCGCTTCGAGCAGGCCCGCGAAGCCTACCCGGCCATCCTGAAGCAGCGGCTCGCCGAGATCCCGATGCAGCATGCGGGCACGATGGGCGACGTCGCCGATACGGTGTGCTGGCTGCTCAGCGATGCCAGCCGCTTCATCACCGGCGAAGTGCTGCATCTCGACGGCGGCGAATGCGCGCGGATGCCATGCTGATCGACCGCGAGTTCATCCGCGCGCCGCACGGCCTGCTGCACCTGCGGCGTGCGGCACCGGACGGGCCCGCCTCGCCAGGCCGGCTCGCACCCGCACCGCCGCTGGTGATGCTGCACGCTTCGCCGGCCTCCTCGCTGTCGCTGGAGCCGCTGCTGGTGGAACTCGCTGGCTCCCGCCCCTGCCTTGCGCCCGATACGCCTGGCTTCGGCGATTCCGCCCCGCTACCGATGGCGTCGCCCGCGATTGCGGACTATGCGCAGGCGCTGTGGCACGCGACGCCAGCGCCCCGCGTGGATCTTTACGGCTTCCATACCGGTGCCCACATCGCGTTCGAGATGGCGCTGCTGCAGCCGGCGCGCGTCCGGTGCGTCGTGCTCGATGGCCTGCTGGTCCTCGACGACGCCGAGCGCGCGGAGTACCTGGCACGCTACGCCCCGCCGATCGGCGTCGATGAACAGGGCTCGCAGTTCTTTCGCGCGCTGCTCTATATCCGCGACCAGGCCTGGTTCTTTCCGCACTTCCGACGCGACGCCCAGCACAATCTCCGCGGTGGCGCGATGCCGCCCGCCGTACTGCACATGCTGACGCTGGATCTGCTCAAGGCACTCGGCACCTACCACCTCGCCTACCAGGCCGTCTTCCGCCATCGCGTGCTCGAGCGCGTCGCGCAGCTGCGCTGCCCGGTCTTCCTGCTGGCCGATGCAGCGGACCCGACCCGCGACGGCGTGGCGCAGGCGGCCGCCCGCGTCGCGCATGCACGGCATGAGCTGCTCGGTTCGCCGGGCGACTCCGCCACCGGCGGCAGCAAGAGCGCGCGGATCCGGGAATTCCTCGACGCGCCGCCCGGTTGAGCGTGAGCGCGTCTCTCTTCGACCGCGACACGGAGCGCCGATGAACACCCCCAGGCATGACGTCGTCGTCTTCGGCGCCACCAGTTTCGTTGGCCGCATCCTCAGCCGCTATCTCGTGCAGCGCTTTGGCGCACTCGACGGGCTCAGTTGGGCTGCTGCCGGACGCTCCAAGGCGCGCCTCGAGGAACTGCGGCGGGAACTGGGGCCGGGCGCCGCCGGGCTGCCGCTCGTCGTGGCCGACGCCGCCGACGAGACCTCGCTGCGCGCGCTGGTCACGCAGGCCCGCGTGGTCGTCTCCACCGTTGGTCCCTATGCGCTCCACGGCGAGCCACTGGTGAAGGTCTGTGCGGAGACCGGCGCCGACTACTGCGACCTGACCGGCGAGGTGCAGTGGATCCGTCGCATGATCCAGCGCTACGAGGCCCTGGCGCAGAAGAGCGGTGCCCGCATCGTGCATTGCTGCGGGTTCGATTCGATCCCGTCCGATCTCGGCGTCCACTTCCTGCAGCGCGAGGCGCTGCGCCGCTTCGGACAGCCGTGCGTGAACGTGAAGATGCGCGTGCGCGCCATGCGGGGCGGCTTCTCGGGCGGCACCGTCGCGAGCCTGATGAACGTCGTCAAGGAAGCCGCTGCCGACCCGGCGCTGCGGCGCGAACTGCAGAATCCTTACTCGCTGTGCCCGGAGAACTCCCGGCCCCCGACACGCCAGCGAGCGGTCAAGTCCGCCGAATTCGACGCCGACTTCGCGGCGTGGACAGCCCCTTTCGTCATGAGTGCGATCAACACGCGCATCGTGCAGCGCAGCCATGCGCTGCTCGGCCAGCCCTGGGGTACCGGCTTCACCTACGACGAGGCGGTGCTGACAGGCCGCGGCCTCAAGGGGCGGCTTGCTGCCACCGGCCTGTCCGCGGGCCTCACTGGCTTCATGGTCGCTGGCGCAGTGCCGCCGGCGCGCTGGCTGCTCGAGCGCTTCGTGCTGCCGGCGCCCGGCGAAGGTCCGAGCCAGGCGGACCAGGACAAAGGGTTCTTCGACCTGCGCTTTCACGGCAGGACGGCCGATGGCCGCAGCCTGCGTACCAAGGTCACCGGCGATCGCGATCCGGGCTATGGCTCGACCGGCAAGATGCTCGGTGAAGCGGCCGCCTGCCTCGCGCTCGATGTCGCGCGCGAGCCGCGGCCCGGCGGCTTCTGGACACCTGCGACGATCCTCGGCGACCGGCTGATCGAACGGCTCACCGCGAACGCGGGACTCGCGTTCGAGGTGCTGGGCGACTGAGCGCGCGAGCTTGCCCGCGGCGGCGGCGATCGATGCGCTATCCTCGGAGCTCGATGAAACCCCCTCCTGACCAGCAGCCCATCGGCCGCACGGTAGGCCGCCGAACCCAGCAGACCGGCGCGCTGCCTGGCGCCGTCACCCGCGCCGCTATGACGGCTATGGCCCAGCATCGAACGCGCGCGCCCAAAGGCGTTTTTTTCTACGAGTCCGCCGAGCAGATGGATGCCGACCGCCAGCGTTGGACGGTCGAGGCTATCGTCGCGCGAGCGCGCGGCGAGTGACGCGGAGCCACGCCTGGCACCGTACAGAGTGCACGTTGCCACGCCTATGACCGCCTACACGCGACCGGCAACCTGGGAAGACCTGAAGGTCATCGCCGGTTATCTTGAAACCGCGGGCGTCGAATACGCGCTGGTAGGCGGGTATGCGCTCGCCGCGCACGGATTCAATCGTTTTTCGGAGGACATCGACCTGTTGGTCGAGCCGTCGGCGGCCAACTCGCGTCGCTGGATCGCTGCGCTCGCGAAACTGCCCGACTCGGCCGCGGCCGAACTTCTGAAGGAACCGGATGTGTTCGCGTCGGATCGGCGCTACGCGATTCGCATCAATGACGAGTTCACGATCGACGTGATGCCGTCGGTGGCCGGCCTCGCCTGGGCCGATCTCCAACCACACATCGACACGATCGATCTCGACGGCCAGGCACTCAAGATTCTCGACCTTCGTGGCCTGCTGAAGACCAAGCAAGGCGCAAGGCCCAAGGATCAGCAGGATGCCGCAGTGCTTGCGGCGGCCATTGCCGCTTTGGACGCGCTGTCTGCAAAGTGAGGAGTTGGCGTTGCGCGTCGCGATACTCTGCGATGGGCAGACGGATGACGTCGATCCGCGCTTCTTCGCCACCGGCCGATTCGGGCACGTACGTGCCAAGCCGCCGTCCGGAACCTGCAGACCGGAGCATGACGGGAACGGGACATAACCGCGAGGCACCGCCGGGCGCGAAGACACGCGATTGACGGGATGTTCTACAGAACCTATATTTGATTTATGGTTCAGTTGGACAAACCCCGTTCGCCCCTTCCGGAGCGCCCGGTGGACCCGGGCGCCGTGCTCAGCAAGGCCGTCGTGCGTGCGGCAGATCTACTGGGTCTTTCGCAGCACGCGCTGGCGCAGGTGCTCGGCCTGTCGCGGCCCACCGTCACCCGCATGAGCGCCGGCACCTATCGTCTTGCGCCGACCCAGCCCAAGAGCTGGGAACTCGCCACCCTGTTCGTGCGCCTGTTCCGTTCGCTGGATGCACTCACCGGTCACGACAGTGCCGCGCGTACCTGGTTGCAGGGCGCCAACACCGACCTCGGCGCACGTCCAATCGAACTGATCATGACTGCCGAGGGGCTGGTCCGCGTCGTCCACTATCTCGACGCGCACCGCGGCCGGCTGTGACGCCGGCGGCGATCGCCCGCGCCATCGCGCTCGAACAGAAGCGCGGCGCAGTTCAGCTCTGGCGTGCGGTCGAGGCCCAGCACCTGGTCGCGACGCAGGCGCTGGTGGACACACTGGGCGAACAGGCCGAGCTCGAACGCATTCTCGACGCCGCCAAGCCTGCGGTCGACACGCAGGGCCCGCGCGGTGCGCCGCTGCACTGGCTGCTGTACACCCCGTTCCGGTATCCGCCGCTGCCGTCCGGCTCGCGCTTCCGGGCCCCTTCCGACCCTGGCGTCTGGTACGGCGCGGAACACGTACGCACCGCCTGTGCAGAGCTGGGTTACTGGCGCTGGCGGTTCCTGAACGCCAGCCCTGATCTCGAGAGGCTCGCAGCCCGGCCGCAAACCGTGTTTCGCGCCAGGCTGCGCGGACTCGCCATCGATCTGCGCAGCGGCGCTTTCGCAGCGGCACGCGCAAACTGGACGGATCCGGCCAACTACGCCGCATGCCAGGCCCTGGCGCGCCAGGCGCGCGCCGTCGGCATTTCGATCGTGCGCTATGAGTCGGTGCGCGATCCGGAACACGCCGGCTGCGGTGCCGCCCTCAAGACCAACGCGTTCGCGGCGCCCGCGCCGACTGAACTACAGACCTGGCTGCTGGACGTCCGTCGCGATCGTGTGACGTGGACACCCTCTTCCCCGCTCACCACGCTGCGCTTCGAGTTCCGGTTCCTTCACGGCGCTGGCGGGCGCGCGTCATGAGCTCGTCGCGAACTGTTCATGGCTTTCCCGTCTTTGGCATGTATTCCGGCCTGATGACGTTCCTCCAGTTCTCTCGCACGCGATCGGGCACGGCAACTTGCTCATCGACAGCGTGGAAAATGACGTTCATGCAGCTCGGGTTGTCCAGGCACTCGCGTGTCAAGCGCGCGAGCCCGTCCCGCGTGACAGCGCCAACGACGCTGCGGTCCCTGGATAGTTTCGCCTGGCCCGATTCCTTGAATTGCATCGGCAGAAGCGTCAGATGGCGGATGATCGTGTAGGGCACGCCGCTGGCGACCACGATTTCCTCGGCCACGGTTTTCGACGCGATGGCCTGGCGCTGAATCTCGAAGGCCTTCTCGACATTGATCAGGGCGGCGCTATCGCCTGCTCCAATCGCCCCATGCAGGATCAATTGGCGGACGCCGGTCGCTGCGGCCCACTTGGAGACGATGCGTTGGCTCTTTTCGTAGAAATCCTGCGAACCGCTGAAGGGAGCATTGGATGCATCGACCACGGCGCGATACGACTTCGCCTTGAACACGCGTTCAATGTCGGCCTCCGTCAACATGTCGCCGATCACGTAAGACACCTTGACTCCGTCAAGCCGTGACCGGTTCGATGTCTGTCGCGCCAGTACCGAAACGTTCTCGCCGGCAGCAACCAGCGCCTTGACGATCTCCGAGCCAAGCTGGCCCGTTCCGCCGAGAACGAGCATGCCCCCATCGGCGGCGCGGGCCGCGGTCGACAGCGCGAAAAAACTGAAGATGAACGCAATAAGCAGCCGAACGAATCTATACGGTGACGGCGCATTGCCCGCCGCTGCGTCATGAACGCGACCAGGAGAAACAAGACCGGGTTTCATCTGCTCTGGCTTCCTTGTCTGGAGTACTACGACGGTTTCCCCACGAGCGGACCGACCGCCATTGGGGATTTCAGAATAGCGCTAACGGCGTGTAGCGCACCTTGTCGTCCGGTCTATCTACGCGGCGCATCTTCGTCATCATCCGCGCCGCGAGCAGGCCGCCTTCATAGAGGATGGACATCCCGCCCGCTTGAGCGCAAGCGCGCGACTCAGGGCCGTGCGCGCGGCATCTGCTCCAGCGCGGCACGCGCTTCGCGGTTGCCCGGGTCCAGCTTGCGCGCCTGCTCGAACGCCTGCCGTGCGGGCTCCGGCTGGGCGGAAGCCAGCAACGCATCGCCGAGCCGCAGCTGACCATGCGGGTCGTCGGGGTGCCGCGTCACGTAATCGCGAAACTGAGCCACGGCCTCGGTGGGCCTGCCAGTCTCCGTGAACAGCAGGCCGAGGTTGTAGCTGGCACTGGCATCGCCAGCGTCGAGCGCCAGTGCCTGCCGATACGCCGCCTCCGCCTCGGCAAAGCGCCCGCGGTCGCCGAGTAGATTGCCGAGCGTCACATGGGCATCGCCCAGCGCCGGGTCCAGTTTCAGCGCCTCGCGCAGGTTCTCCTCGGCGTCGCGCCAGCGTTTCTGGTTGACCAGCAGCAGCGCGTACGCCGTCATCGCGATGGCGCGGTCCTTCTCGCGGCCCGGAGCGCGCTCCAGTTCGATCAGGTAGAGGAAATCGCCTTCGCGCAGGTCCTCCGGCACCCGGCCGGCCCAGTCCGGGTCTTCGTGGATGCGCAGCACGCGCGCGCGCAGCTTCAGCTCCAGCAGGTCGTAGCGCTGGTTGCCACCGAGCTCGAGGGCGCGGTCGAAGGCTTCCTCGGCGGCGGTAAACTTCTCGCGCGCCAGCAGCGCCCGTCCGATCTGTTCGTAACGGTCGACCGCACCGCGGGTCTGGTGGCGATCCCACAGGTCCTGGATCGACGGCACCAGGAAAGCGAGCATGACCACGGCAGCGCTCGACAGTCCGGCGAGGAACGGCCGGATGCGATCGGCCCAGACATCCGGAGGTCGCGGCTCCATTGCGTTGCTATCGTACACAACCGTCGCCGGTTGGCGGGAACCTTGCCCGCAGCCATGAGGTCCATGAAGCAACGAATGTCGGTCTCCCTGCTTCGTCGAGTGCTGGTCGTGTCCGGGCTGTTCGCCACGGCGGGCGTCGCTGCGCCCGCGCCCGGGCCGTTGCATTTCGACCTGCCGCGCTTCGGCGCCGTCACCGCGTACCGTCCTGCCGCGGAACCATCCGGCCTCGCGATCATCATCAGCGACGATGCGCCGGGCGCGCCGCAGGTCCCGCCACTCGCGCGCGCCTTGAACGACCTCGGCGCCCTCGTCGTAGCGCTCGACGGGCGGCGCGATCGCAAGGCCCTGCGAGCGCGCGGTAGCGGTGAGTGCGACTACCCGGCAGGCGACTTCGAGAACCTGAGC
>JANPDV010000544.1:0-2809 GCA_031431655.1 Gammaproteobacteria bacterium
CGCCATAATTCCGCGCTCCTGATTTCATTTGTACGTGCAGCGCATCATCGCCATCACCGGCACGGACACGGGCGTGGGCAAGACCGTGCTCACGGCGTTGCTCGCGAGTCATCTGCGCGCGCGTGGTGTCAGCGTCGCCGCGCTGAAACCGATCTGCTCCGGTAAATCAAATGCACCGCCGCGATCGGGCACTGCATCGGCCACCGACTGCGGTCGACTACTCATTCCGTTCAGTTCCCGCCGCGGCCTCGAAGAGATGCGCGCCGCCCAGCCCATCGACCTGCGGCAACTGCGCGAAGGCCTCGGCTCACTCGGCAGCAGCCTCGTGGTCGGCGGCAACAAGCTCAAGGCGCGCGTGCACGTCCACACCAACGAACCCGAGCGCGTGTTCGAATGCGCCGCCACGTTCGGCGCAGTCTCCGGCCAGAAGGCCGCCGCCATCATTCCAGACAGCAGCGCGTCGCCATCGTCACCGACTCCGCCGCCGACATCCCCGAGGCCCTGCTCGAGCAGCTCGATATCCACGTCGTGCCCGTCCGCGTGCAGTTCGGCGGCCGCTCCTATCTGGACAAGGTCACCCTGTCACCCGACGAGTTCGATCGCGAGCTCGCCACCAACCCCGCGCACCCCAAGACCTCGCAGCCACCGCCCGGCGATTTCCGCCGCATCTATGAATTCCTCGCCTCCCACTACGAGAGCGTGCTGTCGATTGCCGTGACCAGCAAGGTGAGCGGCACGTACAACGCCGCACTGACCGGCGCACAGCGCGTCAACAGCCCCAACCGACCCGTGCGCGTGCTCGACAGCGCCAATGCGTCGCTGGGCCAGGGCCTGATCGTCATCGCGGCGGCCGAAGCAGCCCGGGCTGGCGGATCGCTGCAGGACTGCGAGCGCGGCGGACGCGTACCGAAGGCCGTCAAGCGATTCGCCGACCTGCTTCGCTTCTCTGTCGTGCTCGCCAGCTTCCCCGACGGGAGCGTCGGACTCGGCGGCGTGATCTTTCGCCGCAGCCGGCCCGTACAGCGGTTTGCGAAATTCGTGGTCGGCAAGTTGCTCAAGGATGCCCCCGCGGACAGTCCAGCCGCCCTGCCGCCAGGCAGCGTCGCGTCCAGCCACGTGCTGCCGCTCGGCACCGCACTCGACGTGCACGGGGGGCCGGGGATGTTGGTGGTGGGTGTGCAGCGCGCGTGAACACAACGATGCTGGCGAGCGTCGCGAGATCGATGGCCCGAGCGCAGAAGCCTGGGAGCGCCGGCCGCAGCGGCAGCGGTGGTCCGGCGTGATTGGAGGCAATCCGCAACTCGCCAGGCCCGAAGGCGAAATGCTCGAATCTTCCGGTGTGCGGCGCATACCTCACGCGGCGGAACGCAAACCCGCGGCGCCGTCATTGCGGTCGCGATTGTTCGAACGAATGGGTGGCAGACGCTAGGCGACTGTCCCTAGTGATCCGTAACACCCCCTCCAGGAACAGCGTGGGGAAATGCGCGTGCTTCTCGCGGCCAGCAGCGCATCGAGGGAGGGCAACGCACATGTGTGGACTGATCCCCGCAACGATGCGCGATGGGATCACGGGCCGGCGAACCAAACCCACCGTGCCACCATGGGCCATGGCAATAAGCCCAAAGTGGTATGTGGTGCACGCGTTAAGTCAGCGACGTTTGCGCAGCTGCTCCGCCTTCTGCGTCGCAACCGTCGCGGCCTTGGCGTCGCCGCGCGCGTCGTACACACGCGCCAGCGTTCCGTAGAACGACGGCTCGTTCGGATTCAGCTCGGTCGCGCGGCGTGCCAGTGCCGCAGCTTCGTCCAGATTGCGCTTGTCCTCAGCGAGCATCCAGGCGAGGTTGTTCAGCGCAACGGCTGACTGACTCTCGCCACGCTTGATCGCGTCGCGATATGCGGACTCTGCTGCCGCTCGCTCGCCGAGCTGCTGGTGGATCCTGCCCTTGCGGATCAGCGGCTCCGGCCAGTCGGAGAATTTGGCGGCCGCGGCGCCGTACTCCTTGACTGCATCCGCTGTGCGTCCGGCTGCAACGTCCAGGTCACCCAGCGCGAGCGCAACGCTGCGGTCTTGGCTGTCAGCCTTACGGGCACGGGCAAGTGCCGCGGCAGCCTCATCCCATTTCTTTGCCGACGCGTGAACATTGGCGATTGCCAGCCAAGGCTGGGCGCGCTGTGGTTCCAGCTCGGCGGCGCGCTCGAATGCGGCGATCGCTTCCGCCGACTGCCCTCGCCTCAGCAACGCTCGACCCAGACCGAAGTGCGCGCCAGCTCGCGTGGGTTCGATCGTGGCTGCGCTACGAAACGCACGCTCGGCATAATCAGCGCGGCCGACCAGCAGCGCCGTCTCACCCAGATCGAGCATGGCGGGCACGAAGTCCGGGTCGTAATCCAGCGCCGCCTGGAATTCCTGCAACGCCCTTTCGTGCTGTCCACGTGCAAAGGCCACGCGGCCGATCGCCGTCCTGATCTCAGCATTGCGCGGCTCCGCGGCCTGCGCGCGTTGCAGCGTCGCCTCGACCTCTGTCCAGCGTTGCAGCCGCGACAACGATTCGGCGCGTCCCAGCGCCGCGCCAACACTCTTCGGATCCCCGGTGAGCGCTTTGTCGAAATGCCCGAGCGCTTCAGCGGCGTTGCCCGCCGCGAGCGCGCGACGTCCGGCCTCGAGTTGCGCCAAGGTCTGTGCGGTGCCAACCCCAGATACTATCGGAGCCGCTGGAGCGGCAGATATCGCGGCCACGCAAAGTACGGTGAGGGGCAACCAACGAAAGCGAGCGGACATGGCGGTCACCCTTGGAGGCGCGGGCGGCGG
>JANPDV010000545.1:0-2362 GCA_031431655.1 Gammaproteobacteria bacterium
GCGCCACGCATCCGCGCCGGCGACTATGACATTGCCGCTGGCGCCAGCGCCTTGGCCGTGCTCCAGCAACTCGAACAGGGTCGCGTGGTGCTGCAGTCCCTGACGGTGGTGGAGGGTGCGACGTTCGCGGATTTCCGCAAGGCGCTGGAAGCGCACAGCAAGGTACGCAATACCCTGCGTGGTCGCTCCGACGCGGAGGTCATGACCGCGCTCGGTGCGCAAGGACAGCACCCGGAGGGGCGTTTTTTTCCCGATACTTTCCGCTTTGCCGACGGCACGACCGACCTCGAGATCCTGCAGCTCTCCTACCGACAGATGCAGGAGCTGCTGGATGCGGCCTGGCGCGCGCGCGCCCCGGAACTGCCATTGCGCGACGCCAGCCAGGCGCTGGCGCTGGCATCGATCGTCGAGAAGGAATCCGCGCTGGCGAGCGAACGGCCGCGCGTCGCGGGGGTGTATATCACGCGACTCAGGCGCGGCATGCGGCTGCAGTCCGACCCTACCGTCATCTACGGCCTCGGGGCCGCCTATGATGGCGACATCCGCAGCAGCGACCTGGAGCGCGACACGCCCTACAACACCTACACGCGCGCCGGACTGCCGCCACCCCCGATCGCATTGCCGGGTGCCGAAGCGGTCCGTGCCGCGACCCGCCCCGATGAAACCGGCGACCTGTTCTTCGTTGCCACGGGCGAGGCGGACGGCTCGCACACGTTCTCGCGCGACTACCCTGCGCATCAGGCTGCCGTCGCCCGCATGCTGCAGCGGCAGCGTGAACGGGGCCTGATCGGCCGCGGCGCCGCGTCGCGCAGCGGTTCGCGATGAGCGCCCCGCCAGGCGACGCCACGCCGCGATCTCGAGGGCGTTTCGTGACGCTCGAAGGCATCGAGGGCGCCGGCAAGAGCACCGTGGCGCGCGCGCTGGTGCGCCACCTTCAAGCCCGGGGGCTGCCAGTCACTGCCACCCGCGAACCTGGCGGCACGCCCCTCGCCGAACAGATCCGCAGTGTGCTGCTGCAGCCGCGCACGGAACCGATGCCGCCTGCGGCGGAGCTGCTGCTGCTGTTCGCGGCGCGTGCCGTGCACGTGGACAACTGCATCCGGCCAGCGCTGGCAGCGGGCCACTGGGTCATCTGCGATCGCTTCACGGATGCCACGCGGGCCTACCAGGGTTCCGGGCGCGGCATGGACGCGACCTTGATCGAGACCCTCGCCACGGCCGTGCAGGACGGCCTCGAGCCCGACCGCGTGCTGCTGCTGGATCTCCCCGCGGAACTCGGACTGGAGCGCGCCGCGCGGCGCCATGCGGCCGCATCCGGCGCGGCTGCGCGTGACCGCTTCGAGAGCGAGTCCGTTGCCTTTTTCGATGCCGTGCGTCGCGGCTACCTGCAGCGTGCCCGTGCGACTCCGGCACAGTTCCGCATCATCGACGCGTCCGGCGATGAGGCCGGGGTGGTCGCGCAGGCCCTCGACGCCGTGCGGGACCTCGCATGAGCGAACTGGATCCGGCCATGCAGATACCCTGGCTGGCCGCGCCGGAGGCAGCGCTGCTGCGGGCGCACGCGGCCGAGCGGCTGGGCGGCGGCATCCTGATTGAGGGTGGCGCAGGCCTCGGTGGCGAGTGGCTGGCGCGCTGGGCCGCGGCGCGCGTGTTCTGCCGCGTCGCGCCTGGCGCGTCGCCGCCGTGTCTTGCCTGCCTGGATTGCAGGCGCACGTTTCAGGGCCAGCAGCCCGACCTCTACCTCGTGGCGCTCGAACGCGCCAAACGCGACGACAAACTCGCTCGCGACATCAAGATAGACCAGCTGCGCGACCTCGCATTCGAGATGGCGCTGACCAGCCATGCGGGGCGGGCCAAGGTGGCGATCGTCAGTCCCGCCGACCGCATGAACACCAACTCGGCCAACGCGTTCCTCAAGACACTCGAGGAGCCGACGCGAACCTCCTTGCTGATCCTGGTCGCAGGTCAGCCGCGGCGCCTGCCGGCCACCATCCGCAGTCGCTGCGTGCGCCTGCGCATTCCGCCGCCATCGCGTCCGGACGCACTGCAGTGGCTGCAGCAGCGCGGCATCGCAGCCGTCGATGCCGCCGCCGTGCTGGATGCCACGGGCAACCAGCCACTGGCCGGACTCGAGGCTGACGCGCGCGCAATGGGCCGGCTCGTCGAGCAGACACGGGTCACCATGCAGCGCATTGCGGCGGGGGAGCCAGAGGACCCGGCGACGATCGCGGACGCATGGGGTGACGAGAGCACGGCCCAGCGCCTGGCCGTGATCGAGAACTGGCTCACAGAACGCCTGCGCGGGCATCTGCGCCAGGGTTGGCCGGCCAGCGAACTGCGGTCCGCCGCGCAGTCCCCGGAT
>JANPDV010000546.1:0-14624 GCA_031431655.1 Gammaproteobacteria bacterium
CTCGCGTTCAACCGCTGCCTGCATGTCCGCGGCGCTCTCTACGTCGACCCGCCGCACGCCCGGAGGCGTGGGGAGCGCCACCGGGCCCGCCACCAGCACCACCTCCGCGCCGGCGGCCCGCGCGGCCGCCGCAACCGCAAAACCCATCTTGCCGCTGCTGCGATTGCTGACGAAACGCACCGGATCGATGCGCTCGCGGGTCGGACCGGCCGTGACGACCACGCGCAGCCCCATCAGCGGCCCGTCGACCCGCAGCAGCGACTCGACGCGGGCAACGATGTCGAGCGGCTCGAGCATGCGTCCCGCCCCGGTCTCGCCGCAGGCCTGGTCGCCCTCGCCCGGGCCGAGCACCGCGATGCCCCGCGCCGCCAGCGCCGCGACATTCGCCTGCGTCGCGGCATTGCCCCACATCACCCGATTCATCGCCGGCGCCAGCGCGACCCGCGCTTCGGTCGCGAGGATCAGCGTCGCGAGCAGGTCATCGGCGCGGCCGTGCAGCACGCGCGCGATCAGGTCGGCCGTTGCCGGCGCCACCAGCACCAGGTCGGCCCAGCGCGCCAGTTCGATGTGGCCCATCGCCGCCTCGGCCTGCGCGTCCCACAGTGAATCCCGCACCGCGCGGCCGGATACGGCCTGGAAGGTCAATGGCGTGACGAACTGCTTTGCGCCGGCCGTCATCACCACCTGCACCTCGGCGCCGCGCTCGCGCAGCCGGCGCACCAGGTCCGGGCTCTTGTACGCCGCGATGCCGCCGGCGACGCCGAGGAGAATCCGCTTGCCCGAGAGGCTGTCCATCGGCCCGATTATCAGTGGCGCCCGACAGGCCGTGCAAATACGCAAGGCGCGTTTCTGCACAAACACGTTGCGGCGAGCGCTCGGCACCCGCTGCGGCACGCGCGACCATGCCGCATGGACATCTCCACCTGGCCTGTTTCGGAACGACCGCGCGAGCGCCTGCAGGCGCTGGGTTCGGCCGCCCTGTCGGACGCGGAGTTGCTGGCGCTGCTGTTCGGCACCGGCGCACGTGGCGAGAGTGCGGTCGAGCTGGCTCGCTCCATGCTCGCCGAAGTCGGCGACCTGAGCGGGCTGGTCGCCCACCTCGGGCGCGTGGCCGCCGGCAGCGCCGGCCCGCGGCGCACCGGCTGGCTGCGCGGCATCGGGCCGGCGCGCGCGGCCCAGTTGCAGGCGGCGCTGGAGATCGCCCGGCGGCATTACGCCACGGCGCTGCGCGAGCGGGCCGTCATGCAGTCCCCCGACGCAGCCCGCCAGTTCCTGGTGGCCCAGCTGCGCGACCGCCCGTACGAGGTCTTCTGCTGCCTGTACCTCGACAACCGCCACCGGCTCATCGCCTTCGCCGAGCTGTTCAGGGGCACCATCGACGGCGCGACCGTCCACCCCCGGGAAGTCGTCCGGGAAGGTCTCTGCCACAACGCCGCCGCGGTCATCCTGGCGCACAACCACCCCTCCGGCATCGCCGAGCCCAGCCAGGCCGACGAACTGATCACGCGTCGGCTGCGCGAGGCCCTGGCCCTGCTGGACATGCGCCTGCTCGACCACCTGATCGTCGCCGGCCCCACCACCGTGTCACTGGCGGAACGGGGCCTGCTCTAGGCCCGCGGCGGCCTGCCCCGCCTCCCAACCCAGGGCCGCAGAGGTTGCCGGCCTTGGGGCCCGCTGGTATAAAGGCGGCCCTTTGCGCGCCGGCCCCCGGGGCCAGGTTACGCAAGGCATTGATCCAGTTGAGTTTCACGTTTACATCGCGGTCCGCCCGGTCTCCGGAGGGCCGCCCAGAACCAGTTCCGGAACCAGTTTAGGTGACCCATGTCCCGCGTCTGCGAAGTTACGGGCAAGCGCCCCATAGTCGGTAACCGCGTGTCCCACGCCAACAACCGAGTGCGTCGGCGCTTCCTGCCGAACCTTCACCGGCAGCGTTTCTGGCTCGAGGGTGAGAAGCGCTGGATCAGCCTGCGCGTTTCCACCAACGGCCTGCGCACCATCGAAAAGAACGGCCTCGACGTCGTTCTCGCGAAGTTGCGCGCCGAAGGCAAGAAGATTTAAGCCGGCGTGAAGATCTGAGGCCCGACCCATGCGCGAAAAAGTAAAGCTGCTGTCCACGGCCAACACAGGCCACTTCTACGTCACCATGAAGAACAAGCGGCTCCATCCCGAGAAGATGGAAGTCAGCAAGTACGATCCCATGGTCCGCAAGCACGTGAAGTACAAAGAGACCAAGATCAAGTAACGACCGCCCGGTTCGTTCGCGCGGCCGCCATCTCCTAACCGGCGAGTCCCGTTGCCGGAACTGCCTGAAGTCGAAACCACGCGCCGCGGCGTCGAGCCGCACGTCGTCGGGCGACGCATCGTCTCACTCTCCGTCCACGAGCCGCGCCTCCGCTGGCCCGTGCAGCCGGGCCTCGCCCGGCTGGTCAACGGCACGCGCATCGAAAGCGCCGGCCGGCGCGCAAAGTACCTGCTGTTCGCGCTCGACAGCGGCGGCACACTGCTGCTGCACCTCGGCATGTCGGGCTCGCTGCGCGTGCTGCCGGGCGGCACGCCGCGCAAGACCCACGATCACCTCGACATCGAACTCGACTCCGGCACCACGCTGCGCTTCAACGATCCGCGGCGCTTCGGTTCACTGCACTACACCGACGAGGCCCCGGCCCTGCACCCGCTGCTGCGCAGCCTGGCGCCCGAGCCGCTCGAGGATGCCTTCACCGCGGACTACCTCTGGCGAGCCACGCGCGGTCGGCGCGTCGCCATCAAGCAGCTGATCATGAATGCGCGGCTGGTCGTCGGCGTCGGCAACATCTACGCCAGCGAAGCGCTGTTTCGCGCCGGCATCCGGCCACGGCGCCAGGCGCGCGGCCTGAAGCGCGACGAGGTGGCGCGGCTGGTCGCTGCGATCCGCGAAGTGCTCGCAATGGCCGTGCGGGTCGGCGGCACCACGCTGCGCGACTACGTCGGCGTCGACGGCAACCCGGGCTATTTCCGCCAGAAACTGTTCGTCTACGAACGCGGCGGCGAACCCTGCCGCGTCTGCGGCGAGCCGGTGCGCCACTTTGCGCAGGGCCAGCGCTCGACGTACTGGTGCGCCACGTGTCAGCACTGACGCGTCGCCATCTTGCGCGGGTGGACCCGGTGCTCGGCGCTGTCATCGCCGCCGCGGGCCCGCTCAAGCTGACGGCCGATCCGGGCTCCTCGCCCTTCCGTCACCTGGCACGCGCCATCGCGCACCAGCAGCTCAACGGCACGGCGGCCAACACGATCCTGCGGCGCTTCGTGGATCTTTATCGGTTAGAAGCCGGCAGCACCGCGACGCCGGGCGCACGGCCGCCGGAGCCGATTCTCGCCGACTACGCCAGCACGCGCGACGCGCATTTCCCGACGCCGGCGCAGGTGCTGGCCACCGACGACGCCGCGATGCGCGCCGCCGGCTTTTCCTTCGCGAAGATCGCAGCGCTGAAGGACCTCGCCGCGAAGGCGCTCGCGGGCGTGGTGCCCGACAGCGCGACGCTGCTGGCACTGGATGATGCCGAGATCATCGAGCGCATCACCGCCGTGCGCGGCATCGGCCGCTGGACCGTGGAGATGATGCTGATGTTCCAGCTCGGGCGCCCCGACGTGCTGCCCGTGGACGACTTCGGCGTGCGCAACGGCTTCAAGCTGGCCTACGGCCTGAAGGCACTGCCGTTGCCACGCGCCCTGGGTGAATTCGGCGCGCGCTGGGCGCCCTATCGCTCGGCGGCGGCGTGGTACCTGTGGCGGGCCGTGGATCTTGCCAGGGCCGGCACCCTGCCGCCCCCGCCCAGGCTGCGACCGCGAGTGGCGGTCGTCAAGGCGCGCGTCGCTGCTTCCGCAAAGCGGCCGCCACGATCGGATGCACGAACTCGTCCACCACGCCGCCCAGCACCGCGATCTCGCGCACCAGCGTCGAAGAAATGAACGTGAACTGCTCCTTGGGCGTCATGAACATGGTTTCGATTTCCGGCGTGAGGTGCCGGCTCATGTTGGCGAGCTGGAACTCGAACTCGAAGTCCGATACCGCTCGCAGGCCACGCAGCACCACGCCGAGCCCGTTCGCGCGGGCGAACTCCACCGTCAGGCCTGCGTAGCCGAGCACCTCGACTCCCGGCACATCCGACAGCACCGCGCGCGCCAGCTCCACCCGCTTCTGCAACGGAAACATCGGCGCCTTGTTCGGATTGGCCGCCACCGCCACGACCACACGGTCGAAGATGCGCGCCGCCCGGCGCACCAGGTCGTTGTGACCATTGGTGATGGGGTCGAACGTGCCGGGGTAGAGCGCGCAGCGCTCGGTCTTGGTCGCGTTCACTCGCGCTCTCCTTGTTGGGTTTCGGGCCGGCCGGCGTCGCTGCTGCTCGCGGCGGCCAGATGATACCCGACCTCTCCCGCGGTCCCCTGCCGCCGCATCGACCAGCCCGGGGGCAGCGGCGGCAGCGGCGCGCCCGCGGCCGCCTCCAGGTACACCTGCGCATCGGGCGCGAGCATCCCTGCCCTGGCCAGCAGGACGACCGCCGTCGCCAGCGCCGGGCTCGCGAAGGGCGGATCGACGAACACCACATCGAATGCCGGACCGCTGTAGCGCGCAAGCCACGCCAGCGCATCGCTGCCGACCACTTCGCCGGTGCCCGGCAGGTGCGCAGGGTCGCCGGCGCCCCACTCCTGCAGGTGCTGCTGTATCGACCGCGCCGCGGCAGGCTGTCGCTCGACGAACACCACGTGCGCCGCGCCGCGCGACAACGCCTCCAGGCCCAGTGCACCGCTGCCGGCAAACAGGTCGAGCGCGCGCGCCCCGCGAATGTGGGGTGCCAGCCAGTTGAACAGCGTCTCCCGGACCCGGTCGGGGGTCGGCCGGATCGCGTCCCCGGGGGGAAACGTCAGCTTCCGGCCGCGCCACAGCCCGGCGATGATCCGCAGGCGTCGCGGACCCTGTGGCGGCGGCCGCGATCCACCGCCACGCGACCCGGACCGCGACCCTGATGCTGGAGCTGTGATTGCTTGCCTCCCGTTCGACTGGGGGCGTAGGCTACGCGCCTGTTTCCGCATTACAACAAGCACGGCGCGCAGCAGGTCAGGGCCGGTTCCGAACAGCCCGATTCGCACAAGGGCCATGGCGTCGCGCCAGCGCTGAATTCTGTCCGGGGCCGAGGGACGTCTCCCGCGGGCAATTTTTCAGGAAGGAGAGGGGTATGAAGAGGCTGTCCGTAGCCGCGTGCATCGCAGCCGCTGCACTGGTTGTTTCCGGTTGTGCCAACACGCAATCCGACGGCGGTCCGGAGGACGTGCGTCCCACCGACCCGACCTCCGGCAACAACAATCCCGCCGGTGGCAGCAACCCGCTCCGCTCCGACGCCCGCGCGCTGTTCGCGCCGCTCGGCGGCATCCTGCCCTATCCCACTGACCTGTATTTTTCCGGCACCACCGACGGCACGCTGAACATCCCGGCCAACGTGCTGCAGCCCCTCGGCGCGGCGGTCAACGCGCTCGATGGCTTCTCCACCACGGCGCCGATCTCCATCCGCTTCAGCACGCCGCTCGCTGCGGCATCGTTGACTGCCGCGGCCGTGCGCGTCGTGCAGGTGAATATCGACAACGCGACCAAGGCCACCGTCGGCGTGGTGCGCCCCCTCGTGCTCGGCACGGACTTCGCGCTGGAGTTGGCCACCGATGCCGGCGCCGGTGGCACGCTGTTGCTGATCCGGCCGCTGCGGCCACTCGTGCCCAGCACCGGCGGCACCAACAACGGTTACCTGGTGCTGGTGACGAATGCGCTGCGCGACGTCGCCGGCGCTACCGTCGGCGCCGACACCGACTACGAAAACATCAAGGCCGCCCAGCCCAGCTGCGCGTCGATCACCAACGCCACTCTTAACGGTCTCTGCCGTCTCACCGGCGCGCAGCTGCAGATCGCCGGAGCGCTGGGCGTACCGGCCGCCTCGGTGGTGCTGTCGTTCAGCTTCAGCACGGGTTCCGTGGCCGACAGTTACAACGTGCTCGCGCCGACCGTGCCGGCACAGCAGATCGCGGTCCAGGCCACCGGGCTCACCACGCGCCAGGCCAACCCGGCGCTGTTTGGCAAGGCCAATATCTTCGTCGGCACCACCACCGTGCCGTACTACCTGCGCGTCGCCACCAGCGCCAACGACGCCGCCGTGCTCACCTCGTCGTGGACGGCCGCGGGCGCGTCGCCCGTCCCGGGCATCGACCCGGCGAGCCGCTTCATCACGCGCTTCAATCCAGTGCCACTGAAGACGGCCGACGCCGTCATTCCGCTGCTGGTCACCGTGCCGAACGCCACCGCCGCCGGCGGCGCCGGCTGCCCGCGCCCCCCGGCCGGCTACCCAGCAGTCATCGTGCAGCACGGCCTCGGTGGCAACCGGACGCAGGCGCTCGCGATCGCCGACGCGTTTGCCGACGCCTGCTTCATCGTCGCGGCCATCGACATCCCGCTGCACGGGCTTACCGACACCACCAATCCGTTTTACCAGGCGGGTCGCGAGCGCACCTTCAACCTCGACCTCGTCAACAACACCACGTCGGCAGCCGGCCCGGACGGCCGCATCGACGCCAGCGGTACGCACATCATCCAGGTCTCGAGCCCGCTCACCTCGCGCGACCACCTCCGCCAGGCGCAGGTCGACACCATCGCGTTCGGCAAGTCACTGACGCGGCTCGACGTCACCGGCGATGGCGTCTCAGACGTCGATCCGGCGCGGGTGCACTACGTCGGCCTCTCGCTCGGCGGTATCGTCGGCGCGGCCCACGCGCGCTTCGCCGCGGGCACGCGGACCGCCTCCCTCAACGTGGCGGGCGGCCTGCTCACCCAGCTGCTGCTCGATTCGCCGACTTTCGGACCGGGCATCAAGGCCGGACTTGCAGGATCCGGTATCGCCGAGGGCACCACGCTCTTCAACGTGTTCATCCGCGACCTCCAGAATGGCGTCGACGCCAGCGACCCGGTCAACCACATCGCGGGCGCCAACGTGGCCAAACCGCTGCACCTCACGCAGGTCGTAGGCGACACCGTAGTCCCCAACAGCGCGACCCAACGCCTGGTAGTCGCTGCCGGGCTGCGTCGGCTGAGCGCTGCGGGCCCGACTCCGGTGGCGGCCGGCAACGGCGCCTGGGTCAACTTCATCGCCGGCTCGCACGGCACGCTGTTCGACCCCACCACGAGTCTCGCCGCGACCGTCGAGATGCAGTCCCAGACCGTGCAGTTCGCGGCCTCGGCCGTGGCGCCCGGCGGTCCGTTCATCGTCATCACCAACACGGCGGTGCTGCAGCCCTGATCCGGCTGAGGTCCTGACTCCCGAAGGGCGGCTCAGGCCGCCCTTCTTTTTTCACCGATCCGTTATCGTGTCGCCCCGATGACCCAGCCCGACTCCACGCCGCGCACCGGCTTCTTCAAGCGGCTGCGCGCCAAGCTCAACAAGCAGAACTCCTGGCTGTCGTACGACCTTGGCAACCTGTTCCGCGGCCGCAAGATCGACGCGGAGATACTCGACGAGCTGGAAAGCCGCCTGCTGCTGGCCGATGTGGGCGTCGAAGTCACGGCCTCCATCCTCGACGAGCTGCGCCGGCGCGTGTCCCGGCAGGAACTCGCCGACGTCGAGGCCCTGCTCGGGGCCTTGCGCCAGTGCATCGCCGACATCCTGGCGCCGAGTGCCAGACCCCTCGTGCCCGACGCCGCGCAGCGCCCGTTCGTCATCCTGGTGGTGGGCGTCAACGGCTCCGGCAAGACGACCACGATCGGCAAGCTCGCCGGTCGCTACGGCGGCGAGGGTCGCCGCGTGATGCTCGCCGCCGGCGACACCTTCCGCGCCGCCGCCACCGAACAGCTCGCGATCTGGGCGCAGCGCACGCAGGCCGAGCTGATCTCGCAGGCCGCCGGCGCGGACCCGGCCGCCGTCGCTTTCGACGCGATCACCGCGGCGAAGGCGCGCGGCGTCGACATCCTGATCGCCGACACCGCCGGCCGCCTGCACAGCCAGTCGCACCTGATGGATGAGCTGAAGAAAGTGCGTCGCGTGCTGGCGCGCGTCGAGCCGACCGCGCCGCACGAAGTGCTGCTGGTGCTCGATGCCAACCAGGGCCAGAACGCGCTCGCGCAGGCCGTGCAGTTCAAGGAGGCGGTCGGCGTCACCGGCCTGGTGCTCACCAAGCTCGACGGCACTGCCAAGGGCGGCATCGTGCTCGCGATCGCACGCAAGCTCGGTCTGCCGATCCGCTTCATCGGCATCGGCGAAGGCGCCGAGGACTTCGGCGAGTTCGACGCGCAGGCGTTTGCGCGCGCGCTGGTCGATGGCGCAGGCGCGGGCGATACTGCCGCCAGCCACGAGGAGTGAGCCGCGAGTGCCTGCGATCGTCTTCGACCACGTCAGCAAACGCTATCCGAACGGCCGCGAGGCGCTCAGCGATGTCTCGCTGAGCATCGAGGCCGGCGAAATGGTGTTCCTCACCGGCCGCTCGGGCGCGGGCAAGAGCTCGCTGCTCAAGCTGATCGCGCTGCTCGAGAAACCCACGCGCGGCACCGTCACCGTCAACGGCCGCAACACCTCGACGCTGCGCGCGCGCGAGATCCCCGAGTTCAGGCGCCGGGTCGGCGTGGTGTTCCAGGATCACCGGCTGCTGGTGGAGCGGCCTGTGTTCGACAACGTGGCCCTGCCGCTGATCGTCGCCGATGCTTCGATGAAGGACGTCGACAAGCGCGTCCGCGCCGCGCTCGACCAGGTGGGCCTGCTCGGCAAGGAGCGCATGCTGCCCTCGGAGCTCTCCGTTGGCGAGCAGCAGCGCGTCGGCATCGCGCGCGCGATCATCGCCAAGCCCGCGGTGCTGATCGCCGACGAGCCCACCGGCAATCTCGACCACGAACTCGCGCTCGACGTGATGCGGCTGTTCAAGCGCTTCCAGGAAGTCGGTGTCACCGTGATCGTCGCCACGCACGACCTGCCGCTGGTCCATGAATTCGGCCAGCGCGAGGTGCGCATAGAGAACGGCGCGCTCGCCAGCAGCGGGCCGCCGCCGCCCGCGACGCCGGTGATGCAGGCGCTTCGATGAGCGGCAGCGTCGGTACCTGGGGCACGCGCCACGCCCAGGCGATGCTCGGCGCGCTCGGCCGGCTCAGCCGCAAGCCACTCGCCACCGGCTTCACCGTGCTGGTCATCGCGCTTGCACTCGCGTTGCCGGCCGCGCTCTGGGTGCTGGTCACCAACGCGCGCAGCGCCGTCGGTGGCTTCGCCAGTTCGATCGAGCTCACGGTGTATCTCAAGAGCGATGTCGCGCTGGAGAAGGCGCAACAGCTCGCCGCGGCTGCGCGCCAGCGCCCGGACGTCGACACCGTCAGCCTCGTATCCGCCGATGAGGGGCTCGCGGAGTTCCGCGAGTTTTCCGGCTTCGGCGACGCGCTGAACGCGCTCGAAGGCAACCCGCTGCCTCATGTTCTGCGACTGCGGCCCGCGGCGACGGCGGCCACGGCCACCGGCGTCAGCGCACTGCGCGAGTACCTCGGCGCCTGGCCCGAAGTGGAGTCGGTGCGCTTCGACACCGCCTGGGTCGAGCGACTGCGCGCCATCCTCGATCTGCTCACCGGCATCGTCACCGTGGCCGCCCTGCTGCTCGGCCTCGGCGTGCTCGCGGTGATCGGCAACACCATCCGGCTGGAGATCGACGCGCGGCGCGCCGAGATCGAAGTGACCAAGCTGGTCGGCGGCACCGACGCCTTCGTGCGCCGGCCGTTCCTGTACAGCGGCGCGCTGTATGGTCTGTTCGGCGCCGTGCTGGCCTGCCTGATCATCACCGGCGCCACCGCCTACCTCGCTGGCCCGGTCGGCCGACTGGCCGTCACCTACGGGCAGCGTTTCGACCTCGCCGGCCTCGGCCCCCAGGCCGCGGGCCTGGTGCTGGGCAGCGGCCTGCTGCTGGGCCTGCTCGGCGCCTGGGCGGCGGCCGGCCGGCACCTGCGACAGATCCAGCCGCGCGCGTAAGCCATTGATAATTAGAACAAACTTCAGGCCTGCGCACCGTCCGGGAACTGTGAGGCCTGTTTAGCACTCCAATCCGCCGAGTGCTAGAATGACGTAGTGCTTGGATTCCCCAGGAGGAGACCACACCGATGACCGCCACCGCCCTGATCAGCCGTCCGACCGACCTGGCCCTGACCGGCCCGCTCGGCAGTTTCGACGCCTACGTCGAGCGCGTCTCGCGGATCCCGGTGCTGTCGCGCGAGGCCGAGCAGTTGCTCGCTCGCCGTCTGCGCGACACCGGTGACGTTGAGGCCGCGCGTGAGCTCGTGCTCGCGCACCTGCGCTTCGTCGTGCACATCGCGCGTGGTTACCTCGGCTATGGCCTGCCGGTCGGCGACCTCGTCCAGGAAGTCAACGTTGGCCTGATGAAGGCCGTGAAGCGCTTCGACCCGGACCAGGGCGTGCGCCTCGTATCGTTCGCCGTGCACTGGATCCGCGCCGAGATCCACGAATACGTGCTGCGCAACTGGCGGCTGGTGAAGGTCGCCACCACCAAGGCGCAGCGCAAGCTGTTCTTCAACCTGCGCCGGATGAAGAAGAACTTCTCCTGGCTCACGGCGGACGAAACCGCCGCCGTCGCGCGCGACCTCGGCGTCGAGCCGCGCGAAGTCACCGAGATGGAACAGCGCCTGTCGGCGCGCGACCTGTCCTTTGACCCGACACCGGAATCCGACGAGGAAGAGAGTTACTCGCCCGCTTCCTACCTGCCCGCGCCCGGCTCCGATCCCGCGATGCAGGCCGAAAGCGACGAGTGGGAATCCTCATCGCACGAGCGCCTCATCGAGGCGTTGCGCGGCCTCGACCCGCGCAGCCGCGACATCCTCGTCAAGCGCTGGATGGGCACGGAAGAGAAGGCCACGCTGCAGGAACTCGCCGATCACTACAAGGTATCGGCCGAACGCGTGCGGCAGCTCGAAGCGAACGCCATCAAGAAACTGCGCAGCGCGATGACCGAAGCGGCCTGAACGGTGGCCCTTAGTACTCAGCGCTGCGCGGCGCAAGCGCGCAGCGCGCTTCGCAAGCTGGGCACTTAACCCACGTCCGGCGCGTCGGTATCTGCCCGTCCCGAACCCAGACCCGTGCGCGCGCTGCGCGCCAGCCGAGCGTAGCTGTCGCGAATCGCGTCGAGTTCATGCTCCTCGAGCTCTTCGAGATCCAGCAATCGGTTGTGCGCGCCGACCGTCACCCGGATCAGCTCATCGAGCTTCACCTGCATCGCTTCCGCGTCACGGTTCTGCGTGCTCTGGATCAGGAACACCATCAGGAAAGTGATGACCGTCGTGCCGGTGTTGATCACCAGCTGCCAGGTATCGCTGAACTCAAACAAGGGGCCGGTCACCAGCCACACGACGATCGTCGACACCGCGAGCATGAATGTGGCCGGGCGACCGGCCGCTCGCGACGTGGTCTTGGCGAGGCGGGTGAACCAGGACTTCGACTTGGCAGGGCGCATGTGCGGGCTCCAGAAGTGCAGACGCACCCAGCCTAACGCTTGCGGCACTCCGCAAGCACCAGCCAGAGCTCCCCGCTCGGCAACAGGCCCACCCGTGTCCAGCCCGCAGCCCGATAAAACTGCTCAGCCCGAGTACCCGGCTCCGTCGACAGATTGATCGGTGCCGATCCCGTTGCGAACAGATGATCGGTGACCTGCTGCAGCAGCCGACGACCGATCCCGTGACCCTCGAAAGCCGGCTCGACGAACAGCGCCCAGATGCTGCGGCTGCTGGAGTCCGCAACGGCAAAGGCCACCACCCGGCCCTGCTGCTCCTCTACCCAGCTTGCACCCGCCTCGGACACGAAGCGTTCGTAGTCCGCCTGCGTCACACGCGCCGGATCGCGCAGGCGGTTCTCCTTCACCGACATTCGCACCCGCCGCATACCGGGGATGTCGTGCGGCGTCGCCGGTCGCAGGCTCACAGGTTCCGCTGCAGGATGGCTGCTGCGAGCGCCACATCCGGCGGGGCGTAGCGATGGCTCATCGTGCAACGCTACTCTGTCTGCCACCGGTCCGCTGGGTCGAGCACTGAGCGTGGCGCTGCGCTGCCATCGAGCCAGGCGCGGGCTGCCGGGTCGCGGCGCAGCCAGGCGTCCCAGAACGCGGTCGAGAGCGCGAGAATCGCCCGATGGTGATTCGGGTTGCGCGGCTCCCGGTCGGTAGGAAGGGCGCGCTCGCCGAACGCCGAGTGCTGGGCGCCGTCGAGGACCAGTTCATACCGGCCGCCCGCCGGCAGCGCCGGAAACACCGCATAGCGCGACTCGAGCGTCGCGTTGCCGATGGGAGCGACGTCCTTCGTGCCGGTCATCAGCAGCCACGGTATCGACACCGACCCAAAGGCGTCGGCGGCGCTGCCACGCCGCGGTGCGCTCGGACTCATGACCACCGCGGCCTTGATGCGTGGGTCCGTGAACGTGCGCCGGCCACCCATGAACTGCTGCCCGGAGACAGCCTGCGTAGTGATGGCACCGAATGAATGGCCGGACATGCCGAGCCGCGCCAGATCCATCCGGCCGGACAGTGCGTCTCCCGCCGCGGCGTTCCAGCGCCGCAGCTGATCGATCACGGCAGGCACGTCGCGGACCCGGTCCATGAAGCTCTGCAGATCCGCAGCATCGGTCAGTGCCTGGCGTCGTTCCGCCAGCGCCGCATCCCGCCAGACGCTCTCGTCGCTGCCGATGTGCTGCATGAATACGACGACATAGCCGCGTCGCGCCCAGTGCTGGCCGAGGTAGGGGTTGTTCTCGCGCGAACCCCCCAGGCCGTGGCTGAACAGCACGACCGGTGCCGGCGCGGTGTTGGACGGCGTGTAGTAGACGCGCGCGGTGATGTCGCGGTGGCGCTCGTCGTCGCGAACCACTCGATCAAGCAGCTCGACCCGCACATTCGCGTCGACCCGCAGCGGGTCATAGTCCGCCGCGCCACCGGCGCGCGCTGTAGTCGCTGCGGCGGATGCGCAGGCGAGCAGCGCGAAGAACACCCTGGCGAACGGGTTGACAGCGGCGACGGCCTGGGCCTCACTTCGGCCCAGCGGTGGGAGGACCCCCTTTGTCGAAAACCACGCGCCAGACGTTGCCGGCCTCCAGGCGCCAGATCGTGTTGAATCTGGCGATCACGTTTCCCGCTGGATCGCGCACGGGTCCCGTGCTGAGTGCCAGTTTTCCCGACGACAGGACTTCCACTTGGTCAGGCTCCCATGAGAACGGGGCCGCAGGTTCCTTGAAGAATGCAGTCCAGGCTTCGATCACCTTGGCCTTGCCGGTCAAGGCAGTTGTATCCGCGAAGAAGATCGCCTCATCGGATATGAACTCTCCGAATCTCCCGAGATCGCGTTCCGCCATGGCGCGCGCGAATGCCATTTCGGCTGCCCAGACTTGTTCGCGCAGCGACGGTGCTTTTGCAGAGGATGGCGTGACCGATGCCAGCGCGACGGCTGCGAGAAGAAAGACGACAGCCGTACGGCTCTTGAGCATGGATGGAGTGTACAAGACGCTGTACCTGCGCCGTCAAACGCGAATGCGCGGCGGGAGCGACATTGTCCCGGCGCGTCCGGCAAGGTCACGAGCGCACCACGCGCCGGCTAGGCGTCGGGAGTCCTGCGGTCGATCTTCCTTTCTGCCTCAACCAGATGACCCACCAGCACGTGCGATACAAGATTGATGCCAATACCAGCGAGCAGGGCCGGCAAGAGATAGAGAGCCAGCGAGACCTCCGAATCGAATACCGAGTTATCGAAGAGTGAGGAACTCAATTTAGCCTCTGTTCCCAATCGCTGAAGCAGATAGACGTCAATAGCTGATAGCGCAACGAGAACGACGCCGAATAGAAGCACCGTAAACCTTGATATCGCGCGAGCGACCAATAGCCTCCAGTAGATACATGCTGGCAGCACGATCGAGAAAATGATCAATGCCCAGAACTTGAATTCGACAAATACTGTGTCGCTCATCACGCCCGCTTTGACGAACAACTTGTCAGGCGCCGGCGCGTAATTCCGCGCCGCCGAAAAGTTCATAGTGATGCACCCAGCTTTCCTTCACGAAGCGTTCCATCCCGGATGGAATCACGGCCTTGCTCCACTCCTCCCCAGCGAAGTCCCGCAGCGCGTTCTCGTCTCTCCACACGGAGAGCATGAAGTACTGCTCAGGCTCAAATCGCGTCGGCCGGCCTACGCGCACCGAGACGAAGCCTTTCGCGCGCTCGACGTACGGCACCGATACGCTGAGGAACGCCTCCTCAAACTCCGCATGGAGCGGAGCAGGTTCTCGAACTCTGAAGATTCTTGCTATCAAGCTGGGTGTGCCGATCGGCAGGACGCCTGGTTTTCGAGCGGAGCAGACGCCAACGGCCGTGGCGCTGGGCCCACGGAACGGATAGTGACACTGGCCGGTTCGCGGGCCCAGGACCACGCCGACTCGCCCGGTGCAATGCGGCGTTGCGCGTCCTGGTTCAAACCCATACGGCTATCCTGGTCTGCCCGCAATCGCCTCAACCTCCACGTACCACTCCGGCTCGACGAGCTCTGCGACATACACAGCTGTCGAGGCGGGTCGATGCGGACCGAGATGCTTGATCCTGGCAGC
>JANPDV010000547.1:0-11374 GCA_031431655.1 Gammaproteobacteria bacterium
GCACGCCGGTGCTGCCGGCTGAATAGAGATGCAGCCCGCGGTCGTAGATCGCGCCCGCGCTGACGTCGTCGGGGCCGAAGTCCGTGTGATAGCCGCCGGGCTGCAGGTGAATGTCGACGGTGCTGTGATACCGGGGCACCGCAAGCTGCGGGTCCAGGCGCAATGAACCGCGCCGCTTCGGGCTGCTCGCCGCGGCGCGAAAGCGCGCCGTCAGCTCCGCCGACTCGCGCTCGACGGGGTCGATCACCGACTCCCACATCAGTTCCTGGCTGCGCCGCTGCAGCGCGCTCCAGAACTGGTAGTACGGATCGCGGTCCATCAACCGCTTCACTTCATGACGATCGGTCGGCTCGCGGCCCAGCTCGGCGCGCAGCGCGGGACCAACGCGGCGCTCATAGACCAGCCGATTCCCGGGCACGATCTTCGCTGCCAGGTGCGTGCGCAGGGCGCCGACGAAGTCCTGCCGGGCCCGTTCGTCGTGCTGCGGCTGCGGCAGCATCGCGTGGTAGCGAGCAGGGTCGGAGCGCGTCGACGCCGGGCGAGTGGTCTTCAGTTGCGGCATGGCGGTGTATTCTATTGGGATGAGAAACCGCGCCGCCAAGATCATGTTCCTCGGTGCACTCGCGGGCGTCTTCGGCGCGGGCGCACTGGCCGACACACTCTCCCGGGACGCAGAGCAGCTGGCCCGCCTCTGGGAGGGCGAGTTCGACAATTCGCGACAGGCCCGGCAGCTTGCGGCGGAGAATCGCATTCCGTTGAAGCACCGACCGACCGAGCGGCTGTACATCTACAAGCGGGTGCAGCATCCGGAGCTGCGCGGCATCGGCCTGTACGCGCAGCAGCACTACATCATCAACGGCAAAGCCGGCCCCGCCTATCGGCAGCGCCTGTACGACATCTATCCCGATGCGGGCCGCAAGGAAGTCGTCACCGCGATCTACCAGTTCACGCCGGACGACGAGAAGCGGCTGCTGGATGCGCAGCGCAACCCGGCGCTGGCGGCCGCGGTACCGCGTGCCCGGCTCTCGACCCTGCCGGCCGGCTGCGAGATATTCTGGAAGGCCCGCGGGCGCGGCTTCGTCGGCTACCAGCGCGAAGGTGACTGCGTCATGGACTTTCCGCGCTCCAAGACGAAGATGAAGCTCGCCGACGACCTGACCCTGGGCGCGGCTGTTACTCCGCGATCCCGCTACGGCGCCGCGGTCCTGCCACGGGCAAACGCACGGCCAACCTCTGCGAGTGCCGCGACGTCCTGGGTCACCAGCGCTGCATGCTGAAACAGCGCCAGGAACAGCTCACGTTGTGCATAGCTGCCGCCGAGTGCGTCCAGCTCATCGAGCCTTCCCCGCAGCGCGTCGACGACCTGCTGCGCCCGACCCTGACGATGCGCGATCACGGCATCGGCCACCGCGAGGCCGACGCGCGCTGCGGTGGCAGCATAGGTGCCGCTGTCGGGCGCCGCAGCGCGCGCCGCGATCGCCGTCCGGATGGCGCTGGCCTGCTCCGCTCCGGCGATGGCGGCGGTAACGACAAAATGCGCATCCACGAACGCCAGCAGCTGTTCGTCGAGTCGCGTGCGCGTCTTCTCGACCAGGGGCTGCCAGCGATCTCCCACATCGACGCCGGCGAGTTCCAGTCGCAGCAGCAGCGAAATGTCATTGCACAGATCCAGGTACTCATCGGACGCTGGATCCCACAGCTCGTCGTCGTAGCGCGCCAGCGCGGCGTCAAATCGCCGCTCGCGCAGGTCAAGCAGCGCGCGATGCCAGACCAGGTGGTAGCGGAAGTTGTTCCATTGGGCGCGCCGTGCCAGCGCGGCATCGAGCCAGGCGCCGCCTTCGGCGCTGCGGCCCTGCATCTCCAGCACGTGCGCCACGCTGTGCACCGCCCAGGCGTCGTCCGGATTGCGCGCAGCGGCTTCGCGGCCGAGGCGTTCTGCTTCGTCGAAGCGCTGGTGCTCCTCGAGCGCGAAAGCATGCATCGACCGCACGTCGCCCCAGGCCGGGTCGGAGCTCGACCACGCAGGACCGCAGCGCTCGATCGATGCGAGCAGGCCGGGCAGGTCGCCGCTGTAGAAGTAGGCGTAGTGCGCCATCTTCAGGGCCAGCACGTCGCGCCGGTGGAGTGCGAGAATCCCTTCCCAGCACGCGCAGGCGACGTCGAACCGGCCCGCGCTGAAAGCGGCCAGCGCCGCGACGTGATGCTGCTCGCGTGGCGCAGCGCCCGCGGACGCCAGCTGCAGCTCCGCAATTCCGGCGGCGGCGCGTTTCGCCAGCGGCGCCGATCCCATGATCACGAACAGGTACGAACGGAAAACCCGCGCCATCAACAGTTGCGGATCCAGCGTCAGCGTCTGTTTCAGCCGCGCCCCGATGTCGAGCCCGAAACGCAGGTACGACGCCAGTACGCCGTCGAAGGCCGCGGCCGCCTCGGCGCTGGTGGTGCTGATGGGAACGCCATAGCGGTCAGCGAGCACCGGCCGGACTCCAGTCAACTCAGCCGTACCCTTTGCGCCCCAGCCCGGTCGGCGGTCCCTTGAACTCCGGCGGCCGCCCCGCCTTTGCTTTCCAGTCGAAGCCCGCCGTCTCGGGCGGGACGTCCTGCGCGAACGCGCCCCAGGTCTCGACGCGCTTGTTGTCGGACTTCCAGCCAGCGGGCAGCTCCAGGTACTTCGGCGCGTTCTTCTCGATGTACTTCAGCACCTTCGGTGGCACCTCGCCGAAGCCCTTCAGGCCCTTGTGCGAGTGCATGCGACCGAACAGCGTGGCGCCACGCTGTTCGTGCTTGCCCATCCGCATCCACGGCCAGCATTCGCTCAGGCGCGCGAACCCGGCGCGCATGCGCGCGGTCGGCAGGTCGCGGTTCTCCGTCTCGGCCAGCGAGGCGTACATGACGAAGTGCTCGGACGGCGTGATGCGCGCACCCGTGGAGTAGGTGGGCCAGCCCTCCGGCGTCACCGGATTGGTGTACTCATGCGCGTAGTCCCACTCCAGCATCAGGTCGTCGCCGTAGCGCGAGAACGGCAGGCGGAACGGATACTTGCCGTCCTTGTCCGGGAACACCGTGCCTTCGTTCATCACCGTGGGCGAGTCGCCAGCGGCGCCGTAAGCGAACTTGGGAACCTCGGTGGTCAGGCGCCCCGAGATCATGTCGTTGTAGAAGTGATAGACCTCGCAGCGCTCGCCTGTCAGCGGATTGTCCCAGTACTCCAGCACTTCGCCGCTGCGCAGGTCGGTGAAGTAACCCGTCTCGCGCGACTTGATGTTGAGGAAGCCCTTGGGATCATGCTCCGCCAGCATGATGCCGGTGCCGGTGTAGCCGAACACGGGCAGCAGCCGCTTGCCCGGCATGCGCAGATACATCAGGCCGTGAAAGCCGCCGATCACGGTCTCGTAGCCGCACCAGATCTTGCCGAACGCATAGAGGTTGTCGACCGGATTGGTGAAGTCGAGCGCCTGGCGCCCGCGCTTGCCGCGGCCGGCCGTGGCGTCGGCTGCGGCGGCGAGTGCGCCCTGGCCACCCAGCGCGGCACCGAGTCCGGCGCCTGCCACGCCAGCCGTGACACCGAGCAGCGCGCGCAGCGCAGAACGACGGCCGGCAACCAGGGCCGGGAAGAACATCGATGTCATGAGCGATCCCCCTCGCGTTGTGCATGCCGCGCGACGCGACGGAACCCGGCGCGCTGGCGACTCCCCCGAGCAGGCCACAGCACTGCCGCAGGCGCAAACACGCCATGCCGCCGATACCGGTGGCTGGTCGGCGGGTTGGCGTCATCAAGGCGTAACGGAGCAGCGCGATGATGCTCTCGCGGTGTGACGACCCCCTCGACCCACGCCGCGACCCTAATCGAAGGGCTGCCCTGCGCTCGTCCCCCGATCACCCGGGTTCAGGGTGGCCCTTCGAGACTTTTCTCCTTGCACCCGCGCACGGTGGCCGCGAACAATCGTGGCTTGAACGCGCCGCCATCCTGCCGTCGTATTGTCCTGCCCGTGCTGCTTGGCGTAGTCGGCGTCGCGCTGCTGGGCGCTTGCGGATCGCGCCAGCCCACGCCCGCCGACGATGCGGTGCTCGACACCACGGCCGCTGCGGGCGTCGCCGCGCGCGTGCTGGTACGCGGCAACGGCCCTGAGCCTGATTCGCTGGATCCGCAGCGTGCGCGCAACGTCGAAGCCGGCAACGTGCTGCGCGATGTCTACGAAGCACTGACCAGCATTGGCCACAGCGGCGAGCCGGTGCCCGGTGCGGCGCGCGACTGGTCGGTCAGTGCCGACGGCCTTAGCTGGACCTTCAGGTTGCGCCCCGAGGGTCGCTGGTCCAATGGTGATCCGGTGGTGGCGGAGGATTTCGTCGCCGCGCTGCAGCGGCTGGTCGACCCGGCCACTGCGTCGCAGTACGCACAGGTCGTCGACGCGATTCGCAACGCCGTGCCGATCATCGCCGGCAAACAGCCCGTAGCCGAACTCGGCGTGCGCGCGGCCGATCCACTGACGCTGCAGATCATGCTGGCCCAGCCCACGCCGTACCTGCCGGGCCTGATGTCGCACTGGTCAACGATGCCGGTTCACCGTGCCTCGCTGGCGCGGCTCGGCCCCGCCCTTGCCAGGCCCGGCAATGCCGTGTCGAACGGCGCGTTCACGCTGCAGCGCTGGGTGCAGGGGGCCGAGATCGAGCTGCGACGCAATCCGCGCTACTGGAACGACGCAGCCACGCGCCTCGCCGGCGTGCGCTGGATCTCGCAGTCGGACGAGAACGCCGAGTACAAGCGCTACCGCTCGGGCGAGCTGCATGTCACCTATGTCGTGCCACGCGGCCCGTTCGAGCAGATCCAGCGCGATCACGCCGCGGAACTGCGCATCGGGCCGCAGCTCGGCGTGTACTTCTACGGTTTCAACTTCGATCGCGAGCCGTTCCGCTCGCAGCCCGGCCTGCGGCGGGCGCTGTCGCTGGCGATCGACCGTCGTCGCATCACCCGCTCGGTGACACGGGTTGGGGAACTGCCTGCCTACGGCTGGGTGCCGGGCGGCACGTTCAATTACGGCAGCCAGCGGTTCGACTATGCCGATGCGCCGATGCCGCAACGGCTCGACGAGGCGCGCCGGTTGTATGCCGCCGCGGGCTACTCGGCCGCAAAGCCGCTGCGCTTCGAGCTGCGCTACAACACCGGCGACGTGCACAACCGCATCGCCGTGGCGGTGGCCCAGATGTGGAAGGAAGCGCTGGGCGTCGAAGTGCGCCTGGTGGCGGTGGAGTTCAAGGTGCTGCAGCAGGACATCGACGCCCGCGAGGTCGACGTGTTCCGCCTCGCCTGGATCGGCGACTACAACGACGCCTATACCTTCGCGCAGTACTTCCGCAGCGACTTCGGCATCAACACCTCGCGCTATCGCAACCCGCGCTACGACGCCCTGCTGGACGCCGCTGCCGCCGAGCTCGAGCCGGCCCGGCGTCGGGCCCGGCTCGAGGAGGCGGAGCGGCTACTGCTCGCCGACCATGCGGTGCTGCCGCTGTACTTCTACGTCAACAAGCACCTGGTCAGTCCCCGGGTCAGCGGCTGGTACGACAACGTCATGAACGTCGTCTACTCGCGGGAGCTGAGCCTGGGGCCCTGACGCCCGTGGAGTCTCAGCGGCGATCCTGGGCGTCGTGCTTCTGGCGATGGATCCGGTGGCTCTGCCGGTTGGCTTCATGCTGCAGTGCGGCACGCTCGCGCGCCGTCACCACGCCATCCCGCTTCGCAGCCCGCTCGTCGCGCCGCAGCTCCGCCTGGCCGTGGGCCAACCGGCGGGCTTCAGGGCGCGTCAACTCGCCGGAGCGGACACCCTGCACGATGCGCGCGCGCTGGTTGTCCTGGCGCGCGTCCAGACGGGGCGTGCCCGCCGAAGCGCTGGCAGCGCCCATCATCGCGACCGCGAGCATGGAAACCGAGAGGAAACCGACCTTCTTTAACTGCGACATGACCCGTCTCCTTGGCAGACCTTCGTCTGGTGGCGGACTGGGGAATCCAGACCGTCCTGAGGGAAAGAACGGCTCAGGCTGGCGGCGGTTGACTGGCCGTCAGGGCCAGTTATTGATCCATTAGAGATACAAAAACTACTTTACGAACCTGTACTGGCCCATTGAAGGCCTGAATTGCAGGGTCTGGCTCAGACCCACCTGCTGCTCGGATCCGACCAGGCGGATCCGGCTGTCGTGGCAGAACTCGGTCAGCGCGTGCACCACGGCTGCCGCGGCCGTGCGCAACGAGCCGTCGGAACCGAGGTGTGCCAGCACCCGCGCCTGCCAGTGGCGCGACTGCGAGCGGGTCTCGCGCAGGCGCTGCAGGCAAGCTTCGAGCAACAGGAAGTCGCCGAGTGAGTCGTCTCCCCCCTGGCGAGGGCCCATCAGGCGCAGATGCACCAGTCCACCGGCCTCCTCGACCGCGTCGTAAAGGCAGACCGCAATCGAGCCGGAAAGCGTGGCGGTCAGGAGTCCATCGCTGGCCAACACCTCGAAGTGGTCGGGCGGAACGGCGACGCTGGGAAGCGGGGCCGGCCTGGCCTGGGAGGTCACTTTCATCGACCCGCATGTTGGGGGCCCCCGGCGCAGTACACTTTGATCGCCTTCACAGGCTGGCTGACGGATCGGCCACAGTTCGAGTCAGCGGGAAGACTTATGACAGCTCACGGCGCCACGACGCGACAAAACCTCCAGGTCAGACTTGCGAGCCGCCCGACGGGATGGCCCACGCCCGCGAACTTTCGCTTTGAGTCCGCGCCGGTCGTCGCGCTCGCCGACGGCGAGCTGCTGGTGCGCGCGCACTACCTTTCGCTCGATCCCTACATGCGCGGTCGCATGAACGAGGGCCGCTCCTACGTGAAGCCGGTGGAGCTGGGCGCCGTGATGTGCGGCGAGGTGGCCGGCGAGGTCGTCGAGAGCCGCAACGCGGCTTACGCACTCGGCGACTTCGTGCACGGCGATCTCGGCTGGCAGGAATACGCTGTGTCCGACGGCAAGGGCCTGCGCAAGCTGGATCGCCGCATCCCGCTGAGTGCGAATCTCTCGATCGCCGGCATGCCAGGCATCACGGCCTGGGTCGGCCTGCTCGACCTCGCGACACCGAAGGCCGGTGAGACCGTGGTGGTCTCCGGTGCGGCTGGTGCCGTCGGCAGCGTAGTCGGACAGATCGCGCGGCTGCATGGTTGCCGCGCCGTCGGCATAGCGGGCGGTGCCGAGAAATGCCGGGTCGTAGTCGAGGAGTTCGGTTTCGACGCCTGCCTCGACTACAAGGCCGGCGACCTGCGCGGCCAGCTTAAGCAAGCCACGCCGAAGGGCGTGGACATCTACTTCGACAACGTCGGCGGCGAGATCCTCGACACCGTCCTGACGCGCATGAATGTCTTCGGTCGTGTGCCCGTCTGCGGCCTGATCTCGCAGTACAACGCCACGGAGCCTTACGGCATCACGAACTTCCGCAGCATCCTGGTGAATCGCCTGAGCGTGCGCGGCTTCATCATCTTCGATCACATGGCGCGCTGGCCCGAGGCCGGCAAGCAGCTCGGTACCTGGCTGGCGGAAGGCCGCCTGCGCTATCGCGAAACCATCGCGGAGGGCCTGCGCGCGGCGCCCGAAGCGTTCATCGGCATGCTGCGCGGCGACAACATCGGCAAGCAGCTCGTGCGTCTCTTCTAGTTCACTGTTTCGTTACGTTCGCATCGTCTGGAGTTTCAAGATATGGATATCGGTTTCTCGTTCACAGCGCTGATCGTCATCGCGCTGATCGTCATCGCCTCGAAGGCGTTCCTGACCGTGCCGCAGGGGTTTCAGTACACCCTCGAGCGTTTCGGCAAGTACAAGAAGACCATGGAGCCGGGCTTTCACATCCTGCTGCCGTTCATCGAGGCCATCGGCCGCAAGATGAACATGATGGAGCAGGTGCTGGACGTGCCGCGCCAGGAGGTCATCACCAAGGACAACGCCATGGTCGCCATCGACGCCGTGGTGTTCTACCAGGCGCTGGACGCCGCCAAGGCGGCGTACGAGGTCGACAACCTGCGCCTCGCCATCATCAACCTCACCATGACCAACATCAGGACCGTGGTGGGTTCCATGGACCTCGACGAGACACTCAGCAAGCGTGACGAGATCAACCACCGGCTTCTCAGGGTGGTGGACGACGCCACCATGCCCTGGGGCGTGAAGTGCACCCGCATCGAGATCAAGGACATCAGCCCGCCCGCGGACCTGGTGGAATCGATGGGCCGGCAGATGAAGGCCGAGCGCGACAAGCGCGCCAACATCCTCGATGCCGAGGGCTTCCGCCAGGCCGCGATCCTCAAGGCCGAGGGTGAAAAGCAGTCCGCGGTGCTCAAGGCCGAGGGCGACAAGGAAGCCGCATTCCGCCAGGCCGAGGCGCGCGAGCGCCTGGCCGAGGCCGAAGCACGCGCTACGACGATGGTGTCGCAGGCCATCGCGCAGGGAGACATCCAGGCCGTCAACTACTTCGTGGCGCAGAAGTACATCGAAGCGCTGAAGGAAATGGCGCACTCGCCGAACCAGAAGGTGTTCATGATGCCGATGGAAGCCACGGGCATTCTGAGTGCGCTGGGCGGCATCGCTGAACTGGCAAAGGACTCAATGGCCCGTCAGACGTCGGCGCGCGACGTGGCGCCTTATCCGAGCGGTCCGCGCTCGCCAGGCGGCTCGCGGCCGTCCACACCGGGAACCTGAACCCCATGGTCGAGTTCCTTACCGAGTTGCAGTGGTGGCACTGGATCGTGGGCGCCGTCGCACTTGCGGCGTTCGAGACGCTGATCCCCGGTGCCGTCGCGATCTGGTTCGCGATATCGGCGCTCTTCATCGGTCTTGTGATGGTGCTGTGGTCCTCGATGCCCTGGCAGTTGCAGTGGGTGCTGTTCGCCGTGCTCGGCATCGTCGCCATGGTCTGGTATCGGAGCTACAAACGCGCGCATCCGGATGTCTCCGAACAGCCGGAGCTGAATCAGCGCGGCGGCCAGTACACCGGCCAGGTATTCACCCTGGTCGAGCCCATCGAGCAGGGTTTCGGCAAGGTCCGCGTGGGGGATTCGGTGTGGAAAGTGTCCGGAGCGGATGCCCCAGTCGGTTCGCTCGTGCGCGTGGTCGGCAGCGACGGGGTCGTACTCAAGGTGGAGCACGCGGCATGACGACGACCGGCCAGGGCTTCTACGATTTCAACGTGCGCAGCATCGATGGCAGCGATAACCTGCTCGGCCCGATGCGCGGGTCGGTCACCCTGGCAGTGAACGTCGCGAGTCGTTGCGGGTACACGCCGCAGTACACGGGCCTCGAGCAGTTGTATCGCGGCCTGCATGTGGAGGGCTTCAACGTTATCGGTTTCCCGTGCAACCAGTTCGGCGCGCAGGAGCCCGGCAGCGAGAAGGACATCCTGAAGTTCTGCTCGACCTCATACGACGTCACGTTCCCGATGAGCGCCAAGCTCGAAGTGAATGGCGCCGGTCGCCACCCGCTCTATGCCTGGCTGACCGACCCGGCCAACGGCTTCGCCGGCGACATCGGCTGGAACTTCGAGAAGTTCCTGATCGGGCGCGACGGCAAGGTGCTGAAGCGCTATCCCTCCGGCACCAGGCCGCAGGACAACGGACTGATGCAGGACATCGCCCAGGCGCTGTAGTCGCGCGAATTCATCCGGCAAGCGAGGAGATCGACGATGGCCACGGTACAGAGTCTGCTCCAGCGCAAGAATCCGAACGTCTGGTCAATCGATCCCGACGAGCCGGTGCTCGAGGCGATCCGGCTGATGGCGGACCACGGTATTGGCGCCATCCTCGTCATGAAGGAGATGGAGCTGGTCGGCATCCTCTCCGAGCGCGACTACGCCCGCAAAGTCGTGCTGCTCGGCCGCTCCTCCAGCGAGACGCCGGTCTGGCAGATCATGAGCGCGCCGGTGCAGACCGTGAGCCCTGCCCAGACCGTGGACGACTGCATGCGCGTGATGACCGACCGGCGTATTCGCCATCTGCCGGTGGTGCAGGGCGGCCGCGTGGTCGGGATGCTGTCGATAGGTGACCTGGTGAAGTCCGTGATCGACGAGCAGCGGCAGACGATCGAGCAGCTCGAGGCGTATATCCACAGCTGAGTTCTGAGCCGCGACCCGCCGGGTCCGCGGCGGCCGGCTGCGTCGGAGCGCCCGCATCAGCCACAAGGCCAGCAGCGCCGCGAGGCCACCCGAGCCGCGCGCCAGGTAGCCGCCGCCCCCGCCCCCCGAGCCGCTGGCCCGCGGTGCGCTGACGGTCAGCCGGGCCTCGGCCGCATTGTTGCTCGCCACCGGATCCTCGACGCTCGCGGTTCGCACCGCTACCGCTGCAATGAACGAACCCGCGTCCGCCACCGCGACTGTCGCGGTCACGCCCGTGCTCGCGCCCGCCGCGAGCGGGCGCGGCGCGCAGGCGATGCTGGTTCCCTGCAACGCACAGCCAAGACCGTTGCTCGCGACCGCGGTCACGGTCACGCCGGCCGGCAGCGTCCAGCTCAATGCTGCATCCGGCACCGCGTCGCCGGTGGTGTTCGTCACCGTTGCCGTGAGTTCGGTCGAACCCCCCGCAGTGATGGTCGTCGGTGACGCGATCAGTCGTACGTCGAGATCGGCCGTCGGATCGACCGCAAAGTTCACGCTCGCGCTGTTGTTGGTCGCGACCGGGTCCACGGTCGACGCGGATCGTGCCGTCGCCAGCAGCAGCGCCGCGCCGCCGCGAGCCCCACGCACCGCCAGGCGCAGGGTCTGGCTCTGTCCGGCACTCAGCGCGGTTGCATTGCAGCTCAGTGCGCCGCCATTGACGGTGCAGCCGAGCGAATTCGCGTCGACGCTCACCAGGCTCAGGCCCGGCGGCAACGTCAGCGAGAAGCTGGCGTCAGTCACCGGATCGCCGGCCACATGAGTCACGCGCGCTGTCACGGTCGAGGTCTCGCCGTTGCGGAATCGCAGCGGCGTCGCCGACAGTTCGACGCCCAGGTCCGCCGAAGCATCGACCGTCACGGAGGTCGCGGCGCTGTTGTTGGCCGATACCCCATCGACCACGCTGGCGCTGCCGATGCCGACCGCTACGCTGGCAGTACCGGGCCGCGAACCGTACAGCGTCAGGACGACGGACTGAGGCACGCCCGGCGACAGCAGCGACGGAGCGCAGGTGACACTCGACCCACCGCGCGTGCAGCCCATGCTGTTGGCCTGCAGTGCCACCAGCGTGAGCAGCGACGGAATCGAGAAGGTCAGTCTCGCGTCGGGCACCGGATCCCCCGCGAGGAGGCGCGCCGTTGCCGTGAACTCGGTAGTGGTGCCGGCCTGGATGCGCGCCGCGGTTGTGCTGCCCGTCACTGCCAGATCCGCGGTGGGATCGAT
>JANPDV010000548.1:0-8996 GCA_031431655.1 Gammaproteobacteria bacterium
CCTGGTGCCGATCGAAGTAGGCCGCGCAGTGCTGGCTGATCTGGTGCGTGATCTCGTCGGTCCAGGCGACGAGCCGGGTCAGGTCGCGGTTCGCATCGACACAACGTGCCAGCATCGGCAGCGATTCCGGGTTGCTGCCGGAATCCGTTGCGGCGCTGGCGGTCCGTGCCGCTGGCGCGTCGGGATTCTCCAGCGCCGCGACCAGTTCATCGACGCTAGCGGGCGCCCGAAGCTCGACCAGCGCCGCCTGCAGATCGGCGCGCTGCAGTCGTCCAGCACGCCACTCGGCGGCATAGAACGAATGCGGCATCAGGGGAGTCGCACCCGAGAGCGCAGCGAGTTCGGCAGCCGCCTGCGTCATCGGCTGGTCGACCCGGCCCCACCAGGGATTGACCGCGATGAACTGGTCCAGCGGCCAGGTTGGCGCGATGCGCTGGCAGGCGCGGTCGATCTCGTGCTTCCACCGCGCCGTGGAACCGGCACCGCCAACGTGGCTCGGCGCAACAGACTCGATTCGGGCGTTCATCGGGAGACTCCTGTGCTGTCTGGAGACGGTGGCAGCCGCACGGGCCACAGGCGGAACGAGAACCGCGTAAACAGTTCGTCGAGATAGAAGCCCGCGTAGAACCACGGATACAGCGCCCGCGCGAGGCGGCTGCCCGGCTGTGCTGCAATGACGGACTGCAGGGCGAACAGGGCCAGGAAGGCGCCGGCGGCGAGCGCCACCACCCATCCCGCTGCAGCCCCGCCGGTCTGCAGCGCCAGCGTGGCAGCGGCCACTTCGTGCACCCCCATGTAGATCAGCGCGACGCCGAGCGCCGCGACTGGCGGCCACAGCCAGTCCCGCAGTCCGCGGCCGCTGCCGAACGCGAACAGTGGCGCCAGCGCGAGGCTCGCGATCAGCGCCAGCAGCCAGAGACCGGGCTGATCGCCGAGCGGCACGTTCCAGATCCAGGCCGCGACTGCGACCGCGGCTGCTCCGCACACCGCCCGGAAGGTGCTTGTGGCGAGAGTGACCGGTCTGCCAGCGCCAGCCATCTGCTGGATTCGCGCCTGCTCCACCGCGCCCCCGGCGGCAAGAAACGCGTGCGCCTTGTAGAGCGAGTGTGCGAGCAGGTGCACGAAGGCGAGTTCAGGAAGTCCCAGGCCGCACTGCATCAGCATGAAACCCATCTGGGCGCAGGTCGACCAGGCCAGCATGACCTTGATGCTGATACGGGTGGTCATTACCAGCCCGGCGAGCACGGCCGTCGTTGCACCGGCGATCACCAGCAGCGCCTGCGCGGCGGGTACCGCGGCGATCAGCTCCGCGAGGCGGATCAGCAGGAAGCCACCGAGATTCACGATGCCGGCATGCAGCAGGGCTGATACGGGTGTTGGCGCTTCCATGACCTGGATCAGCCAGCCATGAATCGGCAGCTGCGCGCACTTGAGCACCGCCGCCAGCGCTAACAGCACTGCCGCGACCTGCAACCCGGCCGGCAGAACCGGCGTGGCTGCGAGCTGCGCCGCGATCCGGTCGATTTCGTAGGTGCCGAGGCCCTGCCCGACGAGCAGCACGGCAGTGAACAGGCACAGATCGGCCGCGCGGCTTGCCAGGAACTTCTTGTGCGCGGCGATCAGCGCCGCGATGCGCCGGTCGTAGAAGGTCAACAGCCGGTGCAGGCACAGGCTGGTCGCGACCCAGGCCAGCGCCAGCAGCACCAGGTGATTGCTGACCACCACCAGCGACACGGCAGCCAGCGTCGCCAGCAGGGGCGGAACATAGCGCGACTCACCCGCGTCGCCTGCGAGGTAGCGGCGCGAGTAGCGCACGATAACCCAGCCGACGAACGAGACGAGCAGCAGCATGACTGCGCCGACGAGGTCGGCGCGGATGATCAGCGACCCCGCCACCAGGAGCCCGGCGCGGGCGCTTTCAGGCGGTGACGCGACCAGCAGCGCCGGCAGCACCACCGCCGCCAGCGCGAGCGTCGCGACGCCGAGCACCGAGTTCGCCACAGCGCCTGCGCACCGCCACCGCGAGCCGGCCGCACGGAGTCCGAGCGCCAGTACTGCCCCGCCCAGCCAGAGGAGCGGTACCAGTGTGAGCAGCCAGGCCGCGAGAGGCGCAGCGTTCGTGGCTTCGTTGGACATTCATCCGCTCCCGGCACGGCTTCAGGTGGGCCCATTCTCCGTGAAGCCAGAGCTTGAATAAAATTCAATTATCAGTAGGTTTCGTTCTGTAATAGTGAACGGAGAATTCCATGGCGAAACTCAACTACCATCATCTCGGTTACTTCCGGGCCGTCGCCCAGAACGGCAACCTGACCCGGGCGGCCGCGGAGCTGCACGTTTCCCAGTCCGCCCTGTCGGTGCAGATCCGCCAGCTCGAGGCCTACCTCGGCCAGTCACTGTTCACGCGCGAGGGCAAGCGGCTGGTCCTCACCGAGGCTGGATACCTCGCGCTCGACTACGCCGAAACGATCTTTTCGACCGGCACCGAGCTACTGGCGCTGCTGCGCGGCGGCGCGGGTTCGGGGCGCAGTGCGCTGCGCATCGGGAGCGTCTCGACCCTGTCGCGCAACCTGCAGGAGAACTTCCTCCGCCCCCTGCTTGCCGCACGCGACACCAGCCTGCTGCTCGCCTCGGGCAGCTTCGAAGAACTGCTGGAGCAGTTGCGGGTCCACAGCCTCGACGTCGTACTGTCGAACCGCCCGGCACCCGCCGATTCCCGCCACCCCTGGCGCAGCCGCCGAATTGCGCGGCAGCCCGTCAGTCTCGTCGGCAAGCCGGTGCGCGGACTGCGGCGCTTCCGCTTTCCCGAGGACCTGCGCAGCCATGCGCTGCTGCTGCCAGGACGCAACAGCGAGTTCCGTGCGCGCTTCGACCTGCGGTGCGAGGAGGCGGGAGTGGAACTGAAAATCATGGCCGAAGTGGACGACATGGCGATGCTCCGGCTGCTCGCGCGCGACTCCGATGCCCTCGCGCTGCTGCCGATCGTCGTCGTGCAGGACGAACTCGCCGCGGGAAGGCTGCAGGAGTACTGCCGCGTTCCCGACCTGCACGAGGACTTCTACGCCGTGACGATGCCGCGGCGCTTCCTGCCGGCGGCGCTGACTATGCTGCTCGCGAGGCCCGAGGCTGATGTGCTGCGACCGCGCCACATCGGCGATCGGCGCGCCGCGGGCCAGGCCAGAAGCCGGGCGGCACGGCGCACGGCAGGTCGATAACGCCCTGGCGCCTGCGCGCATGCCGGGCCAGGTGCTTCATCGGGCCGCCGTTCTCGCGTTCATGTCCACGTCTACGTACTGCCAGAAGTCGCGCCGGAAGATGTTGCGCTGCGCGCCCCTGACCCAGGGATGGCTCATGTCCGTGAGAATGCGGTGGCCGTGTATCTTGTACGGCATGTAGGCCACGGCAAGCTTGTTGGCCTGCTGCATGACGGCCAGGCGTTCCGTCCCGTTGGGCAGGCGGCCCTGCAGCTCGAAGAGCGCGTTGAAGGCCGGCAGGTTGAAGCGGGCGTGATTCGCTCCACCGGCGTTGGGACCGTATCCCAGCGCCAGGTGGTAGGCGGCATCGGGTGTGGTGGCGACCCAGCCGACACCCCACATCATCAGCCTGCCGCTGCGGCTGGCCTTGAGGTTCTCCGGAAACTTGGCGAGCCTGAATTCGATGCGGATCTTCAAGGCGTCCATGTTCTTCTGCCACAGTTCCGACAGTGCACGGTACTGGCTGTCGGGCTGGGTGTTGTAAACGAGCCTGAGCTCGCTGCCGTCGGGCCGGTCGCGCCAGCCGTCGCCGTTGCGGTCCACGAATCCATAGACGTCGAGCAGCGACTTGGCGCGGGCCCGGTCGAACTGGCTCATCTCGCTCTTAAAGGTCGGGTCGTAGCCGTAGGTCTCGGGCGGCATCAGGCCCTGCGCTGGAATCATCTGGCCCTTGCGTACCAGGCGAATCTCCTTGTCCAGGTCCACACCCAGCGCGATGGCGCGTCGCAGCGCCACCTGGGCCGCACTCGTGCCGCCGACCATCGGATCGTTCATGTTGAAGAAGCTCATCGCGACGTCGGCGGCGGGGTAGCGGTTCATGCGCACGCTGCGCTGGGCCAGATTGGGCGCCAGCTGGTTGTTAGGCATGGCTATGCCGGCGAAATCCGCAGGCACCTCGACCACCACGTCGGCTTCCGCGTTCAGGAAGGCAAGCCAGCGCGGCTGGCTCTCTTCAATGATGCTGATCTCGACGCGGTCCGGCAGTGGCAGCTTGCGGCCCCTGAGCTGCGCAGCGACGGCCTGCAGGTCGGGGCGGCTGGCGGGCGGCTCCTCCGCATAGCGTTCATCGCGGAAGTTCGGGTTCTTCACCAATACGATCAGGCTGGAGCGGCGCCATTCGTCGCGCTTGAGCATCCAGGCCGCCGTGCCCACCGGATGCGCCATGATCCGGTCGCCGTAGGCCTCCACCACCTCGCGCGCCATGCCTGCGGCCACCGGGTCGGCCAGGTTGTTGACGAAGCGTGGGTCCGGCACCCTCAGCTTGATCTGCCAGGTGTACTTGTCCAGCACCCGCAGGCCTTCGACCTCGGTGTCGTAGTTGAAGGCGCTCTTGCTGTCGAGCGCCTGCTGCCGCAGCTCCGACATGCCCAGCACGCCCACGGTCTCGAATCTGTAGAGATTGGGGCTGCTGAACTTCGGGTCGTAGTGGCGCTTGAGCGCGTAGACGTAATCGGCCGCGACTAGTTCGCGCTTCGGTCCCTTGAAGGCCGGATCGTCACTGAAGAAGATGCCTGGGCGCACCTTCAGCGTGATGGTCCTGAAGTCCGCGGAGATCAATGGCAATTCGCAGCCCGAGGGCTCCAGCCGGTAGGGGCGGGCGAGGTAGCTGTAGCGCAGGGGTGCATCGAAGATGCCGGTGATGATCGAATTCGAGTACGTGTCTGACACCTGCACCGGGTCAAAGCCGGTCTCGGCCGACGGAAAGGCATAGCGCAACACCTTGGGCTCGGCCGCCTGGGCCGACACCGGCGCGGACGCCGCGCACACCACCACCATCGCGGCCACCACCGCCACCAGAACCTTGTTCACAGCGCACTCCCACCCTGACCAACGCAGCACCGTAACCTCGCAGCGGCGGCGCTGGATGACACCAGCAGTGTATGTGGCCCGGAGCACCGGGCCGGCCTGCTAAATTCGCACAGGTGGCGCTGCAGGAGCCGCGCATTCCGCGCCGGTCGCCGGCTCGTGGACCCGGGTGGCGTGACGTCGAAAAAGGAACCTCGGATGCTGGCGTACCTGTTACGGCGCCTGTGGCAGATGATCCCGACTTTGCTGGGCGTCGTGCTGCTGGTGTTCTTCCTGTTCAAGTGGTTCGGGGGCGACCCGGCCGAAATCCTGGGCGGCATGTCGGCCTCGCCGCAGCAGATCGACGCGATCCGCGAGCAGTTGGGCCTGACCCGGCCAGTCTGGGAGCAGCTGGGGATCTTCATCCGGCAGATCGTCAGCTTCGACTGGGGCAGCAGTTGGGCCACCAACGAGCCGGTGATCGAGCTGTTCATGTCGCGCCTGCCGGCCACGCTGACGGTGATGGTGCCGATCCTGCTGCTGGAAGTCGTGCTGGCGATTCCCATCGCCATGGCCGTGGCCTATGTGCGTGGCAGCCTCACCGATCGCGTCGTGATGGTCATCACCACGCTGGCGGTGTCGATCTCGCTGCTGGTGTACGTGATCGTGTTCCAGTACTTCTTCGCGTTCCGCCTCGGCTGGTTCCCTGTGCAGGGCTGGAGCAATTCGTTCTGGACCAACCTGCTGACCTACGCGCCGCTGCCGGTGATCGTCGTCTCGCTCGTGGCGCTGGCGCCGCAGACGCGGCTCTACCGCAGCTTCTTCCTGGATGAGCTGGGCAACGACTACGTGCGCACGGCGCGCGCCAAGGGCATGACGGAACGCCGGGTGCTGATGCGCCACGTGCTGCGCAACGCGCTGATTCCGATCATGACCAACGTCTCGGTGCTGGTGCCCGGGGTGTTCGTGGGCTCGTTCCTGATCGAGGTCTTCTTCTCGATCCCCGGCCTGGGCCGCGAGATCCTGCTGGCGGTGAATCGCTCCGATTATCCGGTAATTCAGGCCTTTGCCATTTACCTGGCAGCCATCACCATGGTCGTCAACCTGGTCACCGACCTGCTCTACAAGCTGGTTGACCCGCGTGTGGTGCTCAAGTGAACGCCGGGGCGACGCAATCGCAGGGCGTCTGGGGCCTGGCGTGGGCGCGCCTGAAGGCCGACCGGGTTGGCATGGTGTGCCTGGGCATCGTCGCTGCATTTTCACTGCTGATGCTGCTGGCGGCGCTCGACATCGTCGGCAGGAACTGGCAGCAGGAGGTCGGCGTGCCTAACGCGCCGCCGCACCTGCTGGGCCCGCGCCCCGCGGAGGCTGTGGAGGCCATCGCGGTGCCGACGGGCCCGAACGCGGATCTCTCCGACATCGATCCGCTGGCACCCAGGTACAAGCAGTGGGAAGACACTGCCCGCAAGTACCAGACCGAAGAGCGGCTGCGAGCCGCGACGCTGGTGCTCGGAGCCGACCGCCTGGGTCGCGACATCCTGCAGAAGGTCATCAAGGGGGCCGAGGTGTCGATCATCGTGGGGCTGCTGGCGGCCCTGGTGGCCACCAGCATCGGCACGCTGCTGGGAGCACTGAGCGGCTATTTCGGCGGCAAGCCGGGTGACCTGCTGGAGTGGATCTACAACGTCTTCACGGCCATCCCGAGCATCCTGCTGATCTTCGCGTTTGCGGTGATCTTCGGCCGCGGCATCCTGAGCGTGGTGATGATCCTCGGCCTCACCGGCTGGACCGGTGTGTATCGCCTGGTGCGCGCCGAGTTCATGAAGCACCGGCAGCGCGAGTACGTGCGCGCGGCCGAGGCGATTGGCGCAAGCCAGTCGTCGCGCATCTTCAGGCACATCCTGCCCAACGTATCGCACGTGCCGCTGGTGCAGCTGTCGCTGCTGGTGGTGGGCTTCATCAAGAGCGAGGTGATCCTCAGCTACCTGGGCCTGGGCGTGAGCGTGGACCAGGTGAGCTGGGGCACGATGCTGTCGGAGGCGCAGAGCGAGTTGATCCTGGGCTACTGGTGGCAACTGGCGGCGGTGACGGCAAGCATGGCGATCTTCGTGACGGCGTTCGCGCTGTTCACGGACGCGCTGCGCGATGCGCTCGATCCGAAGTTGCGCGGTCTCGAGTAACCCGGGAGCAACGGCATGTTGTTGAGCATCCGGAACCTCGAAGTGGCTTTTCGCACCGGCAAAGTGAACGGCGTGCAGCAGCGCGCGCTGGCCGTGAAGGGCGTGAGCTTCGACATTCCCGAGAACGCCACCGTGGCACTGGTGGGCGAATCGGGCTCGGGCAAGTCAGTCACTGCCATGTCCATCCTGAATCTGCTTCCTGACAATGCCGAGCGCCGGGGCAGCATCCTGTTCCAGGGCGACGACCTGCTGACCACGCCGCTGGCCGCCCTGCAAGGCATCCGTGGCAAGGAGATCGCCTGCGTCTTCCAGGACCCGATGAGTTCGCTGAATCCAGTCTTCACCGTGGCCCAGCAGCTCAGCGAGCCGCTCATCAAGCACATGGGCATGACGCCGCGCCAGGCGCTGGCGCGCGCCGAGGCGCTGCTCAACGAGGTCGGCATTCCTGAGCCGAAGCGTCGCCTGCACGCTTACCCGCACGAGATGAGCGGCGGTCAGCAGCAGCGCGTCATGATCGCCATGGCGCTGTCGTGCGAGCCCAGGCTGCTGATTGCCGATGAGCCCACCACGGCGCTGGACGTCACCATCCAGCGCCAGGTGCTGGAGCTCATGGGCGAGATCAAGCGCACGCGTCGGATGAGCATGCTGTTCATCAGCCATGACCTCGGCGTAGTGGGCGAAATCTCCGACCAGGTGGTGGTGATGCGCCATGGCGAGATCCGGGAGCAGGCGCCCGTGGCCGACATCTTCCATCGACCGCAAGACCCCTATACCCGGGCCTTGCTGGCCTGCCGCCCCGCGCTGGCCGGCAACGCCGCGCGGCTGATGGTGATCGACGACCACATCGCCGGTCGCAGTGCGCACGCTGGCGCGGGCAAGGCCAAGGACCCGGACGCGCCTGTGATCCTCGAAGCGCGCGGCCTCAGGAAGAGCTTCTGGTTCAAGCAAGGCCTGTTCAGCCGCAAGGAGTTCAAGGCCGTCAAGGACGTGAACTTCCAGCTGCGCAAGGGCCACACGCTGGGCGTGGTGGGCGAGTCGGGCTCGGGCAAGACGACCATGGGCCTGACGCTGCTACGCCTGCACGAGCCTACCGGCGGCACCGTGATGTTCGATGGCCACGACCTGATGAAAATGAAAGGCGCCGACTGGCAGAAGATGCGCCGCCGAATCCAGGTCGTTTTCCAGAACCCCTATGCGAGCCTGAACCCGCGCTTCACGATCCAGCAGACCCTGCTGGAGCCGATGCAGATCCATGGGATCGGCAATGACGACGCCGAGCGCCTGGCGCGCGCCAAGTCCTTGTTGCAGAAGGTGGACCTGCCCGCGGCAGCGCTCCACCGGTACCCGCACGAGTTTTCCGGGGGCCAGCGCCAGCGCATCGCCATCGCGCGCTGCCTGACGCTCGATCCCGAGGTGCTGGTGCTGGACGAAGCGGTGTCGGCGCTCGACGTCTCGGTGCAGGCGCAGGTGCTGAACCTGCTCAAGGACCTGCAGGATGAGCTCGGCCTGTCCTACATCTTCATCAGCCACGATCTGGCGGTGGTGAAATTCATCAGCGACGAGGTGCTGGTGATGCAGAACGGTGACGTCGTGGAGCAGGCTGACGCCCGGCAATTGCTGGTGGCACCACAGCAGGAGTACACGCGCAAGCTGCTGGGTGCCGTGCCGCGAGGCTACGAGGGCGCGGCCGCTTGATGAGGCGCGCCGGCGGAGCTGCGCGGGCCTCGCGTCGGATCAGGTTCGAGAGTTGCTGGCGTCGTTCGGTCGACGCCGCGCGAGA
>JANPDV010000549.1:0-11009 GCA_031431655.1 Gammaproteobacteria bacterium
ACCGCGACCAGGCACCCCGACGTACCGCGCCAGCGGTCGCTCGTCGGTTGTCTTGGCGCGGAACAGCTGCACGAGATAGTCGCCGATCGTGGCGACCTGGGCCCAGAAGGTCTTTTCCTTCAGCCGGTACACCACGACATCAGCGCCCGCGGCCGCAGGCGTGCAACGCACGAAATCGTCGCAGGTCGTGCAGCGCAGGTTGATCGGGATGGCGAGCCCCGCGGTGTCGGCCGCAGGCAGCGCCGGCGCACCGGCGAGCATCGCCAGCACAAGCGCCGCGTGCAGCCCGCGCGATACGCTCATGCCGTCAGCACCCTCCTGCTCTTCACGTGCCGATGATGCACGGCAAGATAGACGCTCTCATAGAGCCGGTCGATCTGCCCGGCGGTGGGAAATGCCGCCAGGAATCCCGGCGCATCCGGCTCGATCGCGAGCTTCGCGGCGGCCGCGAAGTGCGCCAGCAGCGCCCGCGGATCGTCATCGCCGACAGCGATCCGGATCGTGGTGGGGGTGATCGCCGCTTCGGTCTGGGCCTGCGCCGACAGCTCGGAATGGCTGGTCATGCCCGGGCACAACACCACGGTATTGGTCTGGCCCAGGCTGACCTGCAGCCCGAACGCCGGTTCCAGCCCGTCGAAGAAGCGCTTGAATGCTTCGATCGACAGCCACGGACCCTCGGCGCCGCCCGGTTCGAAGTCGATGGTGAACAGCGGCGCCGGCAAACCCAGATACATCAGCCGCGTGGTCAGCAGGTGGTTCGGATCGTTGGCCACCCCGGCGCAATGCACGTTGATCCGCGGGTGCGTTGCCAGCGCGCGCGCCAGCACCAGCGTATTGATGCATTTCTGCAGCATCCGCAGTTCCAGCGTGCGCATGCCATCGATGACGTCGAACGCCTTGTCGGAGTCGAGGAACGCGCCCTTCACGTAGTAGACGTTCCAGAACAGCGTTTCGTCCCAGCGCCAGGTGCGCGGCTTGCCGTCGACACCGAGCCCGGCTGCCGAGTCGCCCTTCGGAATGAACATGCGCTCGTTGCGTGCGATCACGACGCCAGCGGTGGTGCGGCCGGAGCCGGTAAGGTCCTTGGTATAGGAGTGGATCACGAAATCCGGCCGTTCGGCGGGGTCGGCGCGGCGCAGCACCGGCTGCAGGAACGGCGTGGCGACGGTCGAGTCGCAGATCACGTTGATGCCTGCCGAGTGAGCAGCGCGGCAGATCGCTGGCACGTCCAGCACGTAGCCGTGCGGATTGCACGGCGACTCGAGATAGACGTAGATCTGCTTGCCGTCGCGCAACCGCTGCGCCTGGTCTTCGCGCACCTGGCGCAGCCCCGCCGTGAAGTCCTCGAGCGAGCAGCCATCGAACCAGTGCACGGCGATGTCGAGGTTGGAGCGCTTGGCGTACCAGTCGTGCAGCAGCTGGTAGGTGCCGCCATAGACGTTGCGGCTCGCGAGCACGATGTCGCCGTTGCCGAGCAGGTGCGCCAGCGTCGAGTCGATCGCGGCCATGCCGGAATTGAAGTTCCAGGCGAAGTACTCGCGCGCCAGCGGCCCCGCCTCCAGGTCGACGATGTGGTTGGCGAGACAGATGGAGGTCGGATTGAGCAGCCGCGAGTAGATCTGGTGCAGCAGCTCACGGCCGCGGAAGGCATCCTCGACCCATTCGGTGCACGCGTACAGGTACGTCGCGGTGCGCGCAACCACCGGCGTCGCGGAGAAGATCGCCGAGACGTTGTCGAACAGCGGGTAGGGTCCGCGCGCGGGCGAGTCGGCGGCGCCCAGCGACTGGTAGATGCGTCGCAGCGGGTTCTGCAGCGTGTCGAGGATCTTGGCGAGCTGGAAACAGACGAAGCGCTTGGCGTTGAACCACGCAATGCGGTCCGAACGGTCGATGCCGTCCAGCCCTTCCAGCGACAGCCGCCACAGCTCGTGCGCCGAAGCGTGCGCGCCATAGAGCTGCTCGGCGAGCGCCAGCAACGAACGACCCGGCTCGGCATCGGGTGACAGGCTGAAATGCGCCAGCTGCTCGCGGGCGAGGTCGGCGGCGCTCTCCGCGTGCGTGGTATTGCGGCGCGGCGAGAGCTCGCGACGCGCGGTCAGGGCGGGGTTGGCGCTGGGGTCGCCCATTACGGGGATGCGGGAGCGCTCGTCCGGGCCCTCAGGCCTCGGCTTCGTCGCTGACGTTGCGGAAATCCACCCCCAGCGAGCGCAGCTTGCGGTACAGGTGCGTGCGCTCCATCCCGACGCGCTTGGCGAGTTGCCCCACCTTGCCATTGCAGAGCTGCAACTGCTGCTGCAGGTAGGCGCGTTCGAACTGTTCGCGCGCATCGCGCAGCGAAAGCGACAGCAGGTCCTGCTTGACCAGCGGCTCGACCGCCGAGCTGTGCTGCACCAGTTCCTTCTCCACGTCCTCGAGCCGGATCTCCTCCGGGCCGCCCTGCACCAGCAGGCGATGCACCAGCGTGCGCAGTTCCAGCACGTTGTCGGGCCAGGGATAGTTGCGCAGGCGGTTCTGGGCGGCTACGCCAAAGCGCCGGAAGCGCAGCCCCTCGGCGTCGACCAGGCGGTCGACGTAGTGCCGCAGCAGGTCCGGAACGTCCTCGGAGTAATCGCGCAGCGGCGGAATCCGGACCACGAAGCCGTTGAGCTTGGCCAGCAGGTCGCGCCGCAGTGGGGAATCCGGCTGGCTGCTGCGGGTCTCGACGCCGGTCTTGGCGGCGGAGACCACGCGGGCCTCGAACGGCACGCTGTGATCGTCACCGACGCGCGAAAACGCGGCCGTCTCCAGCACGCCGAGCAGTGCGCGCTGTGCCGCCGGCGGCAGGTCCTCGATTTCGTTGATGTACAGGGTGCCGCCCTGTGCCCGCTCGAGGAAGCCGGCGGTAATCTGTTCACCGTCACGGCGACCGAACAGCGCGGTATCCACGTCGGCATCGCGCAGCGTGCTCGCCACCAGCGCAACGAACGGCTTGCCCGCGTTCGGGCTGGACTCGTGCAGGAAGCGCGCAAACGCCTCGCGGCCGCTGCCATGCTCACCAACGAGCAGTACCGGCGACTGCGCGCCGGCGATGTCCTGCAGTTCGCTCTTGAGCTGCTGGATTACGCGGCTCTTGCCGACCGGTGACACTACCGAGGCGGCCAGCAGCTTGCCGGCGACGCGCCGCTTGCGACCCGCATCGAGCGCGCGCTCGACCGTGCGCAGCAGCTTGGCAAGCGACAAGGGTTTTTCGACGAAATCGAACGCGCCGAGCCGCGTCGCTTCGACCGCGGTCTCGACCGTCCCGTGGCCCGACATCATGACGACCGGGCAGCCTTCGACGGAGGTCGCCGACCACTCGCGCAGCAGGGTGATGCCATCGGTGTCGGGCATCCAGATGTCGAGCAGCACGAGGTCCGGCGTCTGGCGCAATCTGGCGCTGCGCGCCGCCGCGGCATCGCCGGCCACTTCGACCTCGTAGCCCTCCTCGGTGAGGATCTCCTTCAGCAGACCCCGGATGTCGGTTTCGTCGTCGACGACGAGAATGCGCGCTGCGCTCATACCCGTTCCCTCCGCAGCTCTGGTGCCCGGTCGCGGCTTACTGGGGCCCGCGATCGGTTGCGTAGCGGCAACATAACACGGACCCGGGCTCCGCCCTCAGCCCGATTCTCGGCTTCGATGCGGCCGCCGTGCTCCTCGACGATGCGCTTCACGATGGCCAGCCCCAGGCCGGTGCCGCGCGGCTTGCTGGTCACGTAGGGTTCGAAGATCCGCGCCAGCAACTCCCTGGGTATGCCGGGCCCGTTGTCGCTGACGGTCAGGACCACCCCCCCGACCGGCTCGGTGGCCCCGGGCTCCCCGGCCTGGTTCTCGGTTGCCACCTCGATCAGCGGGCTGGCGACCCCGTCCAGGGCCTCCAGCGAGTTCGTCAGGAGATTGTTGAGGATCTGCCGCATCCGGCCCCGGTCCGCCTCGACCGTCTCCAGGCCGCTGGCCAGATGGGTGCGGATTTCAACCGCGCCGGCCTGGGCGCGATACAGGTCCGTAGCCTCGGCAACCAGCGCGTTCAGGTCGATCCGCACGATCTGCAGCGCCGGGGCGCGCGCGTATTCGCTGAAGGCGTTGACCATCTGCTTCATGGCCTCGACCTGCTGCACGATGGTATGAGTGCCGCGATCGAGCACCAGGGCGTCCTGCTCGTTCATGCCGGCCAGCAGCTTGCGGCGCATCCGCTCCGCCGACAGCTGGATCGGCGTCAGCGGGTTCTTGATCTCGTGTGCGAGCCGGCGCGCGACCTCGCCCCAGGCCGCCTCGCGCTGCGCCTGCAGCAGGGCCGTGATCTCGTCGAACACGATCACGTAGCTACGCGCGTCGTCGCCCGCGATCGGCACGCAGGCACAGACCAGCACGCGCGGCGCCGAACCCTCCGCGCTCAGCTCGATCTGCTCGCGCCACTCCTCGCGCCCCGCCGCGAAACGGCTGCGCAGGTCGTCGACGAACTGCCGCAACCGTTCGTTACCCAGGGAGAGGTCGATCAACGATTCGCCGGCTCGCGACTGCAGGTCGAGGCCGAGGATGCTGCCGGCCGAGGCGTTGGCGAGCGTTACGCGCAGCTGCGGATCGATGGCGATGACGCCGGAAGACAGCCTGCCGAGGATCACCGCAAGCCGCTCGCGTTCGCGCTCCACCGCGCCGCGGCTGCGCTCGGCCTCCTCGCGCGCGCGGCGCAGGCGCTTCGTCATGTCGTTGAACGAATGCACCAGGAAGCCCATTTCGTCGCGCGAGGTCAACGGCACGCGCGTGCCGAGGTCGCCCTTGGCGACCGCGCGCGTTCCGGCCATCAGGTCCTGCACCGGCTTGAACAGGATCTCCGCAGAGAAGATGGCGCCGTAGATCGCGGCGAGCATGGTGACCAGCAGCACCAGCGTCAGCGTGAGCCTGAAGCTGTACTTCAGCGGCTCGCGCAGCGCGGCCAGGTCGCCGTACTGCGAGTAGGAGCGCTGCACGGCATCGGCGAGTGCCGCGAGTTGTCGCGGAACTTCATAGATCGCGAGCACGTAGCGCCCCTCGCCGCGCGCCGGCACGCCGCCGATCGGCGAGGCCGTGCGGATCACGTAGCGACCCTCCGCCACGGGCTCGAGGCTGACGAACGTGCGTCCCTCGCTGACCTGCCGCACCAGGTCGCTGGGCGGGCGTCCGGGCAGCGCATCAGGTGCCGACAAACTGCTGGCGGCGATGACGCGGTCATGCTGCCCGAACAGCACGATTTCCGACGCGCCGCTGGCGCGCCGCTCCTCGTCGAGCGCAGCCACCGCGTCGCCGATCGAGGCGGATTCGAGGCTGCGGGCGAAGCGATCGGTGCGATCGCCGTGCTCGCGCATGCGCAGGTCGAGCGCGGCACGCGACAGCACCAGTGCGTCGTTGAGACCCTGCTTGACCTCGACGCGGAACCAGCTGTCGATGCCGCGGTTGAGGAACTCCAGCGAGAACAGGTACATCGTCACCAGCGGCAGGATGACCAGCAACCCGAACACGAACACGGTGCGCGCCGTGAGGCGCGAACCCGGCACGTGCCCGCGGTAGGCGCGCACGAGCTGCACGATCTTGCGCGCCAGCAGGATCGAGAACATCAGCACGCCAAGCGCGCTGGCGCCGAGGATCCACGGCTGCAGGCGGCCGAACTGCACCGAGTTCTGCGCCGTCAGCGAGAGCGCGAACAGCGCGCCCAGCACGATCGTGCTCCACAGGGAGATCAATCCGACCGTGCGATAGCGCCTCAGCGCGGCAATGACCATGTGTACCACTCGCTCGCGCGGTGCCAGTCGTCGGTCCAGAACATCAGTAACCGCAACGGGTCGGGCAGCCGGCCACGCCGGACGCTGGCGCGCACGCTGATCCGGTACTCGCCGTCAGACCGCAGCTGCGGCGCAACCAGGATCGGCCACGCATCGACCGTGCCCAGCGAGGCCAGCGCGTCCTCGAGCGTGGCAAACGCCTGCTGGCCATTCGCACGCGCGTCTTCGCGACCGAACTCGCGCCCCACCTCGCGGATCACGTAGCGTTCGCTGACCGCGTGATAGCTCAGCTCACGCCGCAGCAGGATCGACGTCACCGACGCGTCCAGCCAGTAGCGGCGCTCGCGCGCGATCGCGACCTCGAGGTCGAACGACAACGAAACCCCGTCGCGCAGCGCGGCCCGCGTGTCGTCGCTGATCGGGTACTCGATGCGCGCGAACAGCTGGTAGACGCCGCCGACGCGATTGACGAACGCGGAGTCCACCGCCAGCTCGCCATCCAGCGCATCCGCCGGCAGCGACGGCGACACCGCAGCCATCAGCACCAGCAGCAACAGGCGCCGCAACGCGTGCCACATGGGCAGCGGGCGGACGCCGACGGCGCGCGTGGGTCGGGAAACCGATAGCGACTGCGAGTTCATCCGGTGCTCGTGCGGCGGACCAGACGAGCATAGTAGAACCCGTCGGTGCCCGCCGGGCCGCCCGGCAGCAGCTGCGTGCCGTGCCGCAGGGTGATCGCGCCCGGCGGCGGTGGCACGGACTCGGGCCAGGGGAGATTACGCGCCTCGGGCGTGGCATCGCGAAACGCCGCAATCAGGCGCTCGTTCTCTTCCGGCAGCACCGAACAGGTGCAGTACAACAGCTCGCCGCCCGGGGCCAGGCGCGCGAACAGGTTGGCGAGGATCGTGCCCTGCGCAAGCGTCATCCCGCGGATATCGTCGGCACGCCGCAGCAGCTTGATGTCGGGATGGCGGCGAATCACGCCGGTGGCGCTGCACGGCGCGTCCAGCAGGATGCGATCGAACAGGGCCCGATCGCGCAATGCGGCGGGATCCCGCAGGTCGGCGACGCGATACTCGGCGCGTCCAGCGCGCTGCTGGCGCTCCAGGCCGCGGCGCACCAGCGCCAGCCGCGCGGCGTCGATATCCACTGCCAGCAGACTATCAAGCGCCGGTTCGAGCTCCAGCAGATGTGCCGTCTTGCCGCCCGGCGCCGCGCAGGCGTCGAGCACCCGCTGCCCCGGCGCCAGCTGCAGCAGCGGCACGGCCAGCTGTGCGGCCGCGTCCTGCACGGAGACCCTGCCGTCGCGAAAGCCGGGCAGTGACGCAACCGCCATCGGCACGGCAAGTTGCAGCGCGCCTGGCCGCCAGTCGAGCACGTTCGCGGCATGGCCCGCGGCAGCCAGTTCGCCGACGTAGTGCGCGGCGGAAGCCTGCGCCGGATCGACGCGCAGTGTCATCGGCGGATGCGCGTTGCCAGCGTCGAGCAGCGTGTCGACCTGCGCGGGCCACGCGGCCGCGAACGCCTGCGCCATCCACGGCGGATGAGCGGTGCGCGTCGCGCGCGACTCGTCCACCGCAGCCAGCAACGCGTCGCGCTCGCGCATGAACCGCCGCAGCACCGCGTTGACGAAGCCGGCCGAGCGCGGCTGCCGCAGCGCGCGTGCCGCATCGACCGCGAGATGCACGCTGACCTCTGGAGCGCCGCGCGAGTAGACGATCTGGTGCAGGGCGGTGACCAGCAATGCGGCCAGCTCCGGCGGCGACTGGTGCAGCGGCCGCGGCATCAGGCCGTTCAGCGCCGGCTCCTGCCGGATCAGCCAGCGCATCGTGCCGAGCGCAATCGCGCGCACCGCGGCGCGATCCGCGCGTCCTTCGGCGCTGCCGAGCGCGTCGTCGGCGCTGTGGCCCTGCCAGCGGACGGCCGCCACGGCACGCGCGGCCAGTGCCAGTGTCTCGACTCCCGGAGCAAACTTCATCCGAACACCAGCCCCTCGAGCCGCACGGCATTGACGAACTCACGCGCGCTCACGACACGGCGTCCGGCACGCTGCAGCTGCGCGATGGCCAGCACACCCGCGCTGCACTCGACCTGCAGTGCGGCGTCGAACAGGCCCAGCACACGACCCGGTTCGCCCGACAGGCGCAGGCCATCCCGCGAGAGCAGCGCCTCGGCCGCGTGGATGCGCAGCAGTTCGCCGCGCGCCACGGTGTCGCAGATCGGCCAGGGGTTGAAGGCGCGCACGCGGCGCGCAATCGCGTCGGCGCCCTGCGTCCAGTCGATGCGCGCCTCCGCCTTGTCGATCTTGTGCGCGTAGGTGACACCTTCCACCGGCTGAGGCTGCGGACGTGCGCGGCCCTGCGCCAGCTCGTCCAGCGCGACTAACAATTCGCGCGCGCCCAGCTCCGCCAGCGTGTCGTGCAGCATGCCGCCGGTGGTCGCCGCGTCGATCGGCACCCGCGCCATCCGCAGCACCGGACCGGTGTCGAGGCCCGCCTCCATCCGCATGATCGACACGCCGCTCTGCGCATCGCCCGCCAGGATCGCGCGCTGGATCGGCGCCGCGCCGCGCCAGCGCGGCAGCAGCGACGCATGGATGTTGATGCAGCCCAGCGGTGGGATCGCCAGTGCTTCAGGCGGCAGGATCAGGCCATAGGCGGCGACGATCAGCGCCTCCGGCATCCACTCCGCAAGCGCACGCCGGCCTTCGTCAGTGCGCAGCGTCGCCGGCTGCGCCACCGGCAGGCCCAGCCGCTGCGCCGTGCTTTTTACCGGACCCACGCTGAGCTGCCGGCCCCGCCCCGCCGGCCGGTCCGGCTGCGTCAACACTCCGGCGAGGTCGTGCCCGGCCGCATGCAGCGCTTCGAGCGCCGGCACCGCGAAGTCCGGCGTACCGGCGAAAACCAGGCGCATGCCGCAGCCGTCAGGCCGCGCGTTCGCGACGGTCCTTGTCGAGTTTCTTGCGGATGCGCTGGCGCTTCAGCTCGGACAGGTAGTCGACGAACAGCTTGCCCTCTAGATGATCGATTTCGTGCTGCAGGCACACGGCGAGCATGCCGTCGAGTTCCTGCTCGTGCGTGCTGCCGGTGCGGTCCTGGAAGCGGACGCGGATCTTCGCGGCACGCTCGATCTCGTCGAAGATGCCAGGCACCGACAGGCAGCCCTCTTCCATCACGCCAACGCCATCGCGCGCGAGGATTTCGGGGTTGATGAACACCAGCGGCTGCGTGCATTCCTTCGAAAGGTCGATGACGATCAGCCGCTGGTGTACGTCCACCTGCGAGGCCGCGAGACCGATGCCCGGTGCCGCGTACATCGTCTCGAACATGTCGTCGAGCAGCTGTCCGAGCTCGGCGTCGAAGCTCGTGACCGGTTCCGCACGGGTCCGCAGCCGGGTGTCGGGGTATTCCAGAATCTTGCGCAGGGCCATCGTTGCCTCAAAAGGTTCTTCGCGTATTCGACTCGAAAACGTTGCTAATGTTCTAAATTTGTTGAGAATTGAGCCTACGATCATCGCTTGCGAGCCGTTTCCGGCTCATGTGAACTGGCGCACGGCTTGAGGCGGCTGCCGAGCACGCCCCGAAGCGTCACGAGTATAACAGTGCGGAAGGTGCCTTCGGCACCCCGCCAGGAGTGTCGGATGCTTTTGAATCAAGCACTTAGGCCCAGCGCGGGCCATGTTGCGGCGCTCGCCCTGGCTGTCTCGCTGGGCGCCTGCGCGTCGTCCCCGCCCGCCAGCGACGCCGAGAACGTCCCGACCCGCGTCGCATCCAGCGAACCGGCGAGCGACGAAGCGGCCATGACGGCAACCGAAGCCGCCGTGAACGCGCAGCCCGAAGCGTCGGGCAACGCGCCGCCGCCAGTCATTGACCGGTCCGCCGTCAACCCGACGGCCCCGACCACCTACACCGTCAAGCGTGGCGACACCTTGTGGGACATTTCCTCGATGTTCCTGCGCGATCCCTGGCTCTGGCCCGAGATCTGGCAGGTGAACCCGCAGGTGCGCAATCCGCACCTGATCTACCCGGGCGACGAACTGATGCTGGTCTACGGCGCCAACGGCCAGCCGCAGGTGCGCCTGGTGCGTGGCGGCGCGGCGCGGCTCGACCCGCTGCTGCGCAGCTCGGAGCTGGACGGCGCCATCGCGACCATTCCCTACTCGGCGATCGCGGCCTTCCTCGAGCGACCGAGCGTCGTCTCCAAGGAGCAGGCGCTGGCCGCGCCGCGCGTGCTGGCATTCCGTGACATGCACATGGTGGGCGGAGCGGGGATCGAGGCCTATGTGCGCGGGCTCAAGGGCGGCGAACCGAACAGCCGCTACAACGTGATACGCGTGGCCGAGCCGATCCGGGATCCCGACGATGGCGCGATCCTGGGCTACCAGGGGATCTACACCGCCACCGCGGTGCTGCGTACTCCCGGCGATCCCGCCAAGGCGATTCTCACCGACTCGTCGCGCGAGACGCTCGAAGGTGACCGCCTGCTGTCGATCGATAACGACGTGCCACTGAACTTCGTCCCGCGCGCGCCGTCGCGCGATGTGCGTGGCCAGATCATTTCGGTGGTCGATGGCGTCGACCTGATCGGCCAGTTCAAGGTGGTGGCGATCAATCGCGGGCGGCGCCATGGGCTGGAGCCCGGGCACGTGCTCGCCATTGACCTGGCAGGCCAGGTCGTCCGTGACCGCAGCCAGGGACGCATCAGCGGCCTGCGCTCATCGCGCGCCTTCGCGCCCAAGGTGCAACTGCCGAACGAGCGCAGCGGCACCATGCTGGTGTTCCGCACGTTCGACCGGATGAGTTATGCACTGATCGTCGTGGCGACCAGTCCGATCCGGATTGCGGACGTCGTGCGTACTCCTTAGAAAGCAGCGAGAGTTGCCTGACGTTCGGATCGGCTTCAGCGCGAGGCCTTGCGCGGAGTGAATGCGCGCAGCTTTGCGCGGGGCATGAAGCGCAGGGCACCAGGCGCGACGAAGAAGCGTGTTCGGTCCGGCTGGGGGCACGTTGGGGGCGCTCGCGTGACAGGAGAGGGGCGCGTTCGGGCCCCTGCGCGCCCCGGCTGGCGCGCTCGGCGCCACCCCGGCTGGATTCACCGCGGTCCCCCAACCGCCCCCACGCCCCCTCCACACCCGCCCTACCTCGTTATAGCTACCAGCTACGCTTGTGTGCTCTTCTGTGCCATAGGAGGCCATCTTAATTTTCAGAGCATTTTGATACATCTCAAGCGCCCCTTTTA
>JANPDV010000550.1:0-3615 GCA_031431655.1 Gammaproteobacteria bacterium
GGCCTATGCACGCATCCTTTATGGCAAGGACGACGACGAAGCCGCCGCGGTCTATCACCAGAACTCGCTTGCCAACAATTGCCTGCCGCAGCTCGTGCCGATGAGCACGACGGTCACCTTTCCGACTTACTACTGCGGCGAGGTGGTGCCGAACGTCAATGCGATCCGGACGATCACCAGCAACGTGGCCGTTCCGGCGCCGTTCCGTGGGACCTATGCCGATGATGGCAACGCAGGGCTCGATCGCGAATCCATGCGGGCCATGCTCGAGCTCAGCTGGCAACGGGGCGACCTGGAGTTCACCTCGATTTCCGCGCTGGGCCGTGACAAGGTTCGTGACGCCAACGACCTGACGACCCGCAGCGCCTTCGCATATGCCGCAACCGTGGGCCTGCCATCGATCACGTTCGACCGGGACGTGAAGTTCCGCGACTACTCGCAGGAACTGCGCATGGCGTTCGATACCGGGGGCGCGCTCTCAGGCCTCGTCGGCGCGTACTACTACCACAACAAGCGCACCGAGTTCCTGGCCTACCGCGCCGGCACGGCTGCGGCGGACAATGGTACGCGTACCGAGAAGAACGTCGCCGGCTTCGCGCGACTGCAGTGGGATCCGACGGACAAGCTGTCCGTCGCCGGTGAGGTCAGGTGGCAGAAGGACAATATCGAGCTCGTCAACCGCTCGTCGACGCCCCAGATCAGCCTGGGCATCGACACCACGAGCACGCTGCCGCGCATCACCGTCGACTACAAAGTGATGGACGATTTCCTGATCTACGGCGTGGCCTCGAAGGGAACCAAGCCGGCGACGATCAACACGGCTCCAGAGCTGACTTCGTGCCCCGAGCGGCAGAAGACCGAGGAGGAGGAGGCGGAGAATTTCGAGCTGGGCTTGAAAGGCCGCTTCTTCGAGCGTCGCCTGACTGTGCAGGCGGCTGTCTACCAGATCGACTGGACCAACCAGGAGTACGCCGGCGTCCTGCAGCCTGGCGACTGCGGCAGCAATGCCGCCCTAATTCGCCTGACCGTCAATGGTGGTGAGACCAAGATCAAGGGCATCGAGCTGGAAGCCTCCGCGGTGGTGATTCCGGATTGGCTGGATGTCCGGGCGACGTACTCGATCAACGATACCAACGTCGAGATCGGCCGCGCCACGACTGCGACGGAAGCGATCGAGGGCATCCTCGCCTACGGTACGGCCGGATTCGCGGCAACCTGCGCGCGAGCCACCGCGAGCGCGACGAACGTGCAGAGCATCTATTGCCCCGCCGTGCCGGCCGGGTTCGCGAACGTCCTGCAGGGCGGCGAGTTCCGCGGGTTGGACACCAGCTTCCCCGCACAGGCGGAGTACCTGTTCAGCCTGTCTTCCACCCTGGGGCACGCGCTCGGCGCGACGGGCTATGACTGGTACCTGCGTGCCGACTATGGCCGCGCCAGCAAGCAGTACGAGAGCATCTACAACCTGGCGGTCATCGGACCCAAGGAAAACCTGAACCTGCGGCTGGGTCTGAAGAACGACAATTTCGAGGTGGCCCTGTGGGCGCGCAACCTGACGGATGACAAGACTCCGACGACTCTGTTGCGCTCGATCTCATTCGCGGATGATGACGGGACCGGTCCGCGCACGGCGAACTCGCGCGGCTACTCGCTCTACCTGCCGGATCCCCGGCAGTACGGCCTGACCCTGCGTTACACGTTCTGACGCCGAACAGGGCCGGCACCGGAGGTTCCCGATCATGACGACGCAAGGTGACTTTTCCATCCGTGCAGACGGCACCTATGACACCGTGCCGTTGCGCAGCGACAGCGTCGCCATCGGCATCGTGCAGACCAAGGTCATCGGCATCGATGGCGACAATCCCGCTCCGGGGATGCGCGCCAACCTCGACTACATGCTGTCGTGCATCGACAAGGCGCAGAACTACGGGGGCCGCTGCGACCTGCTGTGCTTCCACGAGTTTCCGCTGCAGGGTTTCAAGCTCGGATGGGATCGGGCGGCGAGCCTGCGCGTCGCCATCGACGTGCCGGGGCCCGAGGTCATGGAGATCGCGGCGCGCGCGAAGAAGTACAACTGCTACATCGCCTTTGGCTGCCTCGCACGCGACCCGACGTGGAAGGATCACGTGTTCAACTGGCAGGTGCTGGTTGGCCCCAAGGGTGAGCTGGTCGACGTGCACTGGAAACAGCGCAACGTCCGCGGCATGTTCCCTGGCTCCGAGCAGTTCACCACCACGATCTACGACGTGCTGGACGAATACGTCGAGCGCTACGGCTGGGATCGCGTCGTTCCGGTCGTCAAGACGGACATCGGCAACATTGCGATGTCAGCCGTGCAGTTCGAGCAGGAGTTGTTCCGCTGCATGGCGCTGAAGGGCGCCGAGATCATCTGCCGCGTGGCTACCGGGGGCTGCGAGTGGGAGGACATGCGGCTCACGTCCTACCACAACAGCCTCTATACCACGCTGGTCAACAACTCCCTGAACCTGGGCACCGCCGGTCAGGACTTCTTCGAAGAAACCGCTTCCAAGAACGACTGGGTCGGGCGTTCGGCGATATTCGGACCCCGGGGGGATGTGCTCGCCGAGGCCGACAAGTTCGAAACCCGTCGCCGCGCCGTCATCAACATGAAGGAGTTTCGCGAGCGCCATCGCCTGCCCGATGTGCATTTGGCGATCTACCGGCACGTGTTCGACCGCTACCGCGAGCGTTACGACGCGGGCCTGTACTCAAAGGAACTGCCGCCGACAAAGCTCGAGGCGTTCAAGCACTTCCAGAAGAACTCCCGCTGGACCCACTACTGGTAGTGCGCGGCGCCTGACGCCGCCCGGGTGGCGGCCCGCGCCATTCGCCAGTTCCCTGATGCCGGCATTCCTCTGCAGGAACAGCACACGCATCAACGGCTTGTGGCGGGGTCAGTAGTCGAGACCGGCCTCGCGGGGCGGGTGCGACCCGCTGTGGGGCGGGGAGCCGAACTGCGACTCAGTGGAAGGGCGGGGCTGGTTTTGGTACCCTGCTTTCCCCGTGCTGGTGGCCATTCTGTGATGGTCGCCGTTCCTCCACCTCGGCGGATTCCCCATGCCTCGATTCGTCTTCGTCACGGGCGGCGTCGTGTCTTCTTTGGGCAAGGGGATTGCCTCGGCGTCCCTGGGCGCCATTCTCGAGGCGCGCGGCCTCAAGATCGCCATGGTCAAGCTGGACCCTTACATCAACGTCGATCCGGGCACCATGAGCCCGGTCCAGCATGGCGAAGTATTCGTCACGCAGGACGGCACGGAATCCGATCTCGACCTTGGCCACTACGAGCGCTTCGTTCGCACCACCACCGGCCGGCACAGCAATTTCACCACTGGCCGCATCTACGAACGTGTGATCGAGAAGGAGCGCCGCGGCGACTACCTCGGTGCTACTGTGCAGGTCATTCCGCACATCACCGATGAGATCAAGCGCCGCATCCTGCTCGGCGCCGGCGAATCCGACGTCTGCATGGTGGAGATCGGCGGCACGGTCGGCGACATCGAGTCGCTGCCTTTTCTGGAGGCTATCCGCCAGCTCGGCGTGGAGCTCGGGCGCAACAATTGCGTATTCATGCATTTGACGCTTGTGCCCGTGATCGGT
>JANPDV010000551.1:0-8042 GCA_031431655.1 Gammaproteobacteria bacterium
CCCGCGCCAGCCTGGACGACGTCGCGACGCTGCTGGGCCTGCCGGGGAAGCTTGGCTTCTCGGGCGCGGATGTCTGGGGCGCCTATCAGCGCGGCGAGCTGCCGCGCATTCGACAGTACTGCGAGACCGACGTGCTGAATACCTGGCTGGTGTACCTGCGCTTCGAGTACATGCGCGGGCGGCTCACGGCAGAGCGCCTGGAGCAGGAGCTCGATCGCGTCCGCGAGCTGCTCGGTGCGGCCACCGGCGAGCAGCCGCATTTCACCGAGTTCCTGCAGGCGTGGGCGGCGGCAACTCAGTGAGTCGACGTGCGCTGGTCGACGCGCCGCTCGAGAGCGGCGTGGTGGCGGACCTCAACCAGGACGGTGAGGGTGTGCTGCGTGAGGGGAAGACGGTGTTCGTGCCGGGCGCGTTGCCCGGCGAACGCATCCGCTTTCAGCGCCGGCGTCGCCACCGCCAGCACGATGAAGCGCAGCTGGTAGAGATCGAACAGCCGGCGGACCTTCGCGTGCCGGCACGTTGCCCGCACTTCGGTGTCTGTGGCGGCTGCGCGCTGCAACATCTGGATGGCAGCGGCCAGATTGCGGTGAAACGCGCCCAGGTGGCCAGCGCCCTGGAAAGACTGGCCCGCGTCGTGCCAGAGCGCTGGCTCGATGACCTGGTTGGCCCGCAATGGGGCTATCGGCGGCGAGCGCGCCTGGGCGTCAAGTTCGTCGCCAAGCGTGGTGCTGTGCTGGTGGGGTTCCGCGAACGCAACAAGCCATACGTCGCCGCGCTGTCGCGCTGCGACATCCTCGCGCCTCCGGTCGGCGAGCTGGTGCAACCGCTGGCCATGCTGGTCGACTCGCTGCAGGCGCGCGAGTCGATCGCTCAGATCGAAGTGGCGATTGGCGATTCTGCGACCGTGCTCGTGCTGCGGAACCTCTGCGAGCTTGGTGCCGAGGATCGTGCGCGACTGCTCGAATTCGAACGTACGCGCGGTGTTCGCCTGTACCTGCAGCCCGGCGGCATGGACACCGTTCAGCCATTGCAGGGCGAGCCAGTTCGGCTCCACTACGCCTTGCCCGAGTTCGACCTCACGCTGCAGTTTGAGCCGACTGATTTCGTACAGGTGAACGCGGCAGTCAATCGCGCCCTGGTCGCGTCGGCGGTGTCGCTGCTGGGTGCGGGCGCCGGCGACAGGGTGCTGGACCTGTTCTGCGGGCTCGGCAATTTTTCGCTCGCCCTGGCCAGGCGCGGTGCCGCCGTCGTGGGTGTGGAGGGTGACGCGGCGCTCGTGGCGCGCGCCACGCTCAATGCGGCCGCCAACGGCATTACCAGCGCCGAGTTCCACACCGCCAATCTGGCGGCCGCGCCCTTCGAGCAGTCCCCCTGGGCGCAGGGCGGATACAGCCACGTGCTGATCGACCCGCCCCGTCTGGGCGCCGAAGCGCTTCTGCCGACGATTGCGCGACTCGCGCCGCGTCGCATCGTGTACGTGTCCTGTCATCCCGGCACCCTGGCGCGTGACCTCGGGCTGCTCGTCCACGGGCACGGCTATGCATTGCGCGCCGCTGGCGTGGTCGACATGTTCCCGCATACGACCCACGTCGAGTCGATTGCGCTGCTGGAGCGATCCCGTGGCCGTTGAGGTGGAACGCAAGTTCAGGGTTGCAGGCGCCGGCTGGCGGGACGCCGTGACGCGCAGCAGCCTGCTCCGGCAGGGCTACCTCGCCCAGAACGACACGTGCTCGGTGCGGGTGCGTGTCGTGGACGACAGGGCCTGGCTCAATATCAAGGGCGCTGTGCTCGGCGCTGTGCGACCCGAGTACGAGTATGCGCTGCCGCCGCGCGATGCGGCCGAGATGCTGCACAGCCTGCGGGTCGGGCCGATGATAGAGAAGTGGCGGCATATCGTGCCCTTCGCGGGCCACGACTGGGAAGTCGATGAGTTTCTCGGTGACAATGCCGGCCTGGTCATTGCGGAGATCGAGCTCGATGCGGTTGATGAGGCTATCGCGCGACCACCGTGGCTGGGGATTGAAGTGACCGACGACAGGCGGTTTTACAATTCGAGCCTGGTCATGCAACCGTGGTCGCAGCTGCGGATGATCCTGGGCGAACGGAACGGGCCTGGAGGGACGCCATGACACTCGGGCCCCTGATGGTTGATCTCGTGGGCCCGACGCTGCTTCCCGAAGAGCGCGAGATGCTGCGTCATCCCCTGGTCGGAAGCGTGATCCTGTTCGCGCGTAACTATGTCGACCCGCCGCAGCTGGCCGCGCTTACCGCGCAGATTCATCAGGCGCGATCACCGGCGCTGGTCATTGGCGTAGATCACGAGGGTGGCCGCGTGCAGCGGTTCCGCACGGGGTTCTCGCGGCTGCCCCCCGCGCGCCGTATCGGGCTGGAGTTCGATGTCAACGCGCAGTCCGGCCTGGAGCTGGCACGGCACATGGGCTGGCTGATGGCCGCCGAGCTGCGCGCTCATGGCGTCGACCTGTCGTTCGCACCCTGCGTCGACCTCGATTACGGGGTTAGCGAGGTTATCGGAGACCGCGCGTTCCACCGCAGCCCGCAGGCGGTCGGGCAGCTCGCCGTGGCTTACATGCACGGCATGCGCGACGCCGGCATGGTGGCGACCGCCAAACACTTCCCGGGCCATGGCGCGGTGGTCGCCGATTCGCACCATGCACTGCCCGTGGACCGGCGCGAGCTGGTCGATCTGGAGGAAGACCTGCGGCCGTATCGGGTCCTGATGGAGAACGGTCTCGCCGGCGTGATGGTGGCGCACGTGCTGTTTCCGCAAGTGGACGCGGTTCCGGCCAGCGCTTCGCCGATCTGGATCCAGCGCGTGCTGCGCGGACAACTGCGGTTCCAGGGCGTGGTGTTCGCCGACGACTTGTCGATGGCCGGAGCTGCGTCGGTCGGCGGGATCGTCGAGCGCGCGACCCTTGCCCTGGAGGCAGGCTGCGACGTGCTCCCCGTGTGCAATCACCCAGCGAGCGTCGTGGCGCTGCTGGACGGACTGCGCGCCACGGAGGATTCGGCGTCCGCAATGCGTCGCGTGCGCCTGCGGGGCCGGGGCTCGCTGACCCCCGAAACGCTGCTCGCGTCGGCCGAATGGCAGGCCGGGCAGGCCGCGTTGGCGCGTACCCTCGAGCCGCCGGCGCTGCAGCTGGCCTGATTCGCTACGGCCGCGTCAGCGTCCAGCCGGACGCGCGCCCTGCACTGGAGTGACCAGTGCGATTGCACCAAAAGCAGGGTGATCGTAGTAGTTGCGCTCGAAGAACCGCACGCGCCGCAACTCATGAAACGCGTACGCCGGGCCACGCGTATCCGGAGCGTACTTGAGCGAGACGCCGAGATGCAGGAACGAGCCCCGCTCGAGATAGACGAGGCCGCTGAGGCCCGGTACGTTCACACCGAGACGCGGCAGAGTGAAGCCCGCCCTGGAGCCCCAGCTGCTTGCCGTTTGCGACCAGGCGACGTGTGCGATCGGCTGATAGGCGCCGCTGGCACCTAGCCGCGCCTTGAGATCGTTGAGCTGGAACTGCGCTGGCGGGATAGCGCCGACAAAGCGCCCGATGACCGCAGCACCGGCCGCGTTGTCGCCGCCTTCGCCGCCGCGCGGCGGGCCCGGTGGAGGGACCGTCCAGTCCTCGCTGCTGCCCGCCCCGGCAGCGACGCGAAACACGATCAGCTCGATGTTGTAGACCGGGCTCTCGCCGCTGGCCGGTGCGGTCGGTGCCTGTGCGATCGAATCGCCGGCCAAGGCCGCCATCAAGGCCGCCACGGCCGCGGCGCACAGCACGCGGCGGCGCGCGCCTGGTGGGTCCCGATGAGTCATCAGCGGATCATAATGAATCACGGCTTCAGCAGCGACTGCAGCAGCGATTCGACGAACGCGAACCGGTCCGGTTCATGGTCCAGGTCCTGCTGGACGCGCAGTTTCAACGGACCGTCGAGGCGATAGTCGCGGGATTTCTTCTGGACGAGCTTGATGACCGCGCCCGGGTCGACGTTGTTCTGCGGCTCGAACTGCACATAGCCGCCGTGCGCTCCGAAATCGGCGCGCCGCACGCCGAGCCTGCGTGCCAGCAGTTTCAGGCGTGCGGTCCGAACCAGGTTCTGGCCCGATGCAGGCAGCGGTCCGAAGCGGTCGACCAGTTCGGCCATCATTTCATCGATCGCGGCGGGCTCGGCGGCCGCGGCCAGTCGCTTGTAGAGCGACAACCGCACATGCACGTCGGCGATGTAGTCGTCCGGCAGCAGGGCGGCGACGCGCATTTCCACCTCGGTCATCGCGGCCAGCGGCTCGTCGAGCTTAGACGTTCGGCCCTGTTTCATCGCGCGCACGGCCCGGTCCAGCAGTTCGAGGTACATGGAGAGCCCAACCTCGGTCATCTCGCCGCTCTGCTCGTCGCCGAGCAGTTCGCCGGCGCCGCGAATCTCCAGGTCGTGCGTCGCGAGTATGAAGCCGGCGCCGAGTTCCTCCAGCGACTCCAGCGCCTCCAGCCGGCGCTGCGCGTCCTGGGTCAGGGCCTTGCGCGGTGGTGTTATCAGGTACGCGTAGGCGCGGTGGTGCGAGCGGCCGACGCGCCCGCGCAGCTGATGCAGCTGCGCCAGGCCGAAGCGGTCAGCGCGGTCGATCAGGATGGTGTTGGCAGTGGGTACGTCGATTCCGCTCTCGATGATCGTGGTGCATACCAGCAGATCGAACCGCCGATGGTAGAAGTCGACCATCAACTGCTCGAGATCGCGTTCGCGCATCTGCCCATGGCCGATGCGCACGTGCGCTTCGGGCACGATACGCGAGACGTCCGCGGCGAACTTCTCGATGTCCTTGACCTCGTTGTGGACGAAGTAGATCTGGCCGCCGCGGCGCAACTCGCGCAGGCAAGCCTCGCGAATCGTGGCCTCGTGCCATTCCGACACGAAGGTCTTGATCGCGAGGCGTTCCGCCGGGGGCGTCGCGATCAGCGACATCTCGCGCAGGCCGCCGAGCGCCATGTTCAGGGTGCGCGGAATAGGCGTCGCGGTCAGCGTCAGCACATGCACTTCCGCGCGCAGCGCCTTCAGGCGCTCCTTGTCGCGCACTCCGAAGCGATGCTCCTCGTCGACGATGATCAGGCCAAGGTCCTTGAAGCGCACGCCCGCATGCAGCAGGCGATGCGTGGCGATCACGATGTCGATGCCGCCCTGTTCCAGTCCCTGCAGCACGGCCGCGCTCTCTGCCCCCGAGCGGAAACGGGACAGGGTTTCGATCCGCACTGGCCAGTCGGCGAAGCGGTCACGGAAGTTCGTGTTGTGCTGCTGCGCCAGCAGGGTTGTAGGCACCAGCACGGCGACCTGCTTGCCTGCGTTGACGGCTGCAAACGCCGCGCGCATCGCGACCTCGGTCTTGCCGAATCCGACGTCGCCGCAGACAATCCGATCCATTGGCGTGCTGGATGCGAGGTCCGCCAGCACTTTCTGGATGGCGTCTGCCTGGTCGGCGGTTTCTTCGAACGGGAACGCGTTGGCGAAGGCCTGGTACTCCAGTTCACCTACGGCCAGTTTCGCGCCCTGGCGGGACTGTCGCTGTGCGTACAGGTCAAGCAGTTCCGCCGCGACATCGCGGACCTTTTCCGCAGCGCGTCGCCGGGCGCGGGCCCATTGGTCAGTGCCGAGCTTGTGCAGCGGCGCGGATTCCGGCGCGGCGCCGGAGTATCGACTGATGCGCTGCAGGGAGTGGACGGGAACATACAGGCGATCGCCATCCTGGTACTCCAGTACCAGGAACTCGCCGCTCTGGCCGCCGACGTCCATGATCTGCAGGCCGACGTATCGCCCGACGCCATACTCTTCGTGTACCACCGGGGCGCCGGCGGTCAGGGCCTGCAGGTCCTGCAGGATGGCGGTCGGGTCCGCGGCAGTGCGCCGCCTGCGGCGCTCCTGCCTCGCCCTCGAGCCGAACAGCTGCGACTCCGCGATGATCGCAATGGCCGGATCGGTCAGTGCGAGGCCGCCGACATCCGGCGCGATCGCCAGGCCCACCGCGGGGCGCCGCGTTACGAAGTCGGCCCACGACTCGCAGTGCTGCACGCTGATCTGCGCGCCCCGCAACAATTCCAGCAGCACCTCGCGCCGGCCGGCGGAGTCGGCGGCCCGCAGCACCAGGCCGTCGTATTGGTTCAGCCACAGTTGCAGCGGCGCCAGGGGGTTTTGCGCGCGGGCGTCGAGCGTGATCTCGCGCGGCGCGGCACTCGGGAAATGCACCGTGGGGGTGCTGTCGCCATCGTTCTCGTCGGCCTTGAACGCGCGAATCTCGACCCTGGCCAGGGTCTCGCACGCCGCTCTTGCCTGTTCGGGAAGCTGCCAGATTTCGTCAGGACGCAGCAGCGGCCGCTCGATGTCGTAGCGACGCTCCTCGTAGCGCGCCTCGATGCCGGCCCAGCTGCGCTCCAGGGCATCGCCGAGCCCGGCGGTATCGACCAGCACGGCGCCAGCAGGCAGGTAGTCAAACAGCGTTGCCGTGGTCTCGAAGAACAGCGGCAGGTAGAACTCCACGCCCGTTGGCGCAACCCCGTCGGTGACGCCGCGATAGATCGCGCTGCGCGTCGGGTCCCCGTCGAAGCGGCTGCGGTAGCGGCGGCGAAAAGCGCGCACGGCATCCGGGTCGAGCGGGATTTCGCGCGCGGGTAGCAGCCGCAGGCTCGTCAGGCTGGTGCCGGAGCGCTGCGTCGCGGGGTCGAAGCGACGGATCGCCTCGATCTCGTCGTCGAACAGGTCGATGCGCAGTGGCGTCTCGCTGCCCATCGGGAACACATCGAGCAGCGAGCCGCGCAGCGCGAACTCGCCAGGCGCCTGCACCTGTCCGACGCTGGCGTAGCCGGCCTCGACCAGGCGCGTGCGGAACGCGTCCAGCGCCAGGCGGTCGCCCACGTTGAAAACGAAGCTGCGTCCGTCGACGTAGTCCCGGGGCGGCAGGCGCTGCAACAGTACGTCCGCGGTCAGCAGCACCAGGCCGCGTCGCAGCAGGGGCAACTCCGCCAGGGTGGCCAGCCGCTCCGAGGTGATATCCGGGTGCGGAGAGAAGACGTCGTACGGCAGCACCTCGGAGTCCGGCAGCACCCGCAGGGGCAGGTCGGGCGCGAAGAACGCCAGCTCGGTGCGTCGTTGCTCGAGTTCGCGGCTGTCGGACGTGACAACGAGCCAGGGCCGCGCCGTATCGGCGGCGGCCGCTTCGGCCAACGCCAGCGAGGCCGCACTGCCGTAGAGCTGTCGCCAGCGCGTCAGCTGCGGCGCAGGGGCGGGCGGTGACGGTTTGAGGATGGAACGCATGGCAATGAAGGGTGCGACCGCCGCGGCGGCAGCACGATCTCGTCGGATAGCGGAATGGGGTGGCGGCTGAGCGGCGAGTGCTGGAGGCGCGGCCTCGATCAGCCGCCGCGCGCCACGGTATGGATGACCTTGTCGAACTCGAAGAACACCGAGAATCCGGCATAGTCCCAACGGGTGATCGGCGGTTGACCGACGGCCTCGCTGCGGCTCTCCGGCGCGCCAAAGCGCTCTTCGACCGCCTTCATGCTGGTGCCGCGCGCGGGACCTGATTCGACGGTACGCGCCTGGACCTGACCGTCGACGATCAGCAGCTCGGCGCCGGCGACGCGCACGGCCAGCAGACCCAGAGCGGCGAGGGCGGCAGCAACGACTGGAACAACGGGATCGCGGGTTGGTCGCATGGGGCTGGCCTCCTGCAGAAGCAGCCTCATCATACCTCAGCCGCCGATGCGTTTTCCTGCAGGGCACCGCGGCCCCTGTGGTTAAATCCGGGCCGTGTTTCGTCCCTTGTCGCTGTTCGTCGGGTTGCGCTACGTGCGTGCCCGCACGCACAAATTCTTCGTGTCGTTCATCACCTGGGTGTCACTGCTGGGCGTCTGCCTGGGTGTTGCGGCGCTGATCGTCGTGCTTTCTGTAATGAACGGCTTCGAAGGCGAGCTGCGGGGCCGGCTGCTGGCACTCTCGGCGCATGCCCGGGTCGTCGTTACCGACACGCCCGGGGCAGCCCCGGACTGGGC
>JANPDV010000552.1:0-14401 GCA_031431655.1 Gammaproteobacteria bacterium
TCCTCCTGGTTCGCCGACGTCGGCACCGAGTCGACGCTGGCGGGATGTGCGAGCGATTTGTTCTCCGAGACGAGCGACGCCGCTGTGACCTGCATGATCATGAAGCCCGAGTTCAGTCCGCTTTGCTCGACGAGAAAGGCCGGGAGCCCGCTCATGTTCGGATCGAGCAGCACGGCGAGTCGGCGCTCGGACAGGCTCGCGACCTCGCTGAGCGCGATCGCGAGGAAGTCCGCGACGAACGCCACGGGCTCTGCATGGAAGTTGCCGCCCGAAAGGGCGACTTCGTCGCCCTCGAAGATCAGTGGGTTGTCGGTCACGGAGTTCGCCTCCGTGACGAGTACGTTGAGGCAATGCGCGAAAGTATCGTAGCAGGCGCCCATGACCTGCGGCTGGCACCGGAAGGAGTAGGGATCCTGCACCCGGCTGCATTCGCGATGCGACTCGCGGATGCGGCTGCCGGCGAGCAGCTCGCGCAGCACCGCCGCAACGTGCCCCTGGCCGAAATGTGGCCGCACGGCGTGGATTCGTTCGTCGAATGGGGCGTCGCTGCCCTTGAGCGCGTCGGTGCTCATCGCGCCCGCGATGAGCGCGGCACCGAAGATGTCCTCGGCGCGCAACGCACCCGAGATCGCGAGTGCGGTGGAGACCTGCGTGCCGTTGATCAGTGCGAGGCCTTCCTTCGGGCCGAGCTCGAGCGGCGCGAGGCCCGCGACGCCGAGGGCCTCCGCTGCGCTGATCGTGCGTCCACGATGGCGGACCTCGCCGATGCCAAGCAGCACTGCGCCGAGATGGGCGAGGGGCGCGAGGTCGCCGCTAGCACCGACCGAGCCCTTGCAGGGGATGACGGGCAGCAGGTCGTGCTCGAGCAGCGTCGCTAGTGCGGCTACGGTCGAGGGTGCGACACCCGAGAAACCGCGCGAGAGGCTCGCGATCTTCAACAGCAGCACGAGCCGCACGACTCCGTCCGCGAGCGGTGCGCCGACACCGGTGCAGTGCGACAGCAACAGGTTGCGCTGCAGCTCGGCGAGATGCTTGTGCTCGATCGACTGCCGTGCCAGCAGCCCGAAGCCGGTGTTGATGCCATAGGCCGGGCGGCCGCGGGCGACGATTCGTCCGACGATCTCGTGGTTGCGGCGCACGGCCGCCAGTTCCTCGACGCCCGGCGCAGCGATCACGGGGCCCGACAGCGCCGCGCGGAAGTCCGCTGGCTTCAGGTCGACGACTGGCAGCCTTACCGGGGTCGCCATCGCATCATGCCGAAGGCAGCATTGGCAGGTTCAGTCCGCAGCTGCGCGCGGTCTCCAGCGCCGCTGCATAGCCGGCATCCGCGTGTCGCATGACGCCCGTGGCCGGATCGTTCCACAGTACGCGCTCGATGCGACGTGCCGCTTCCGGCGTGCCGTCGCAGACCACGACGACGCCGGCGTGCTGCGAGAAGCCCATGCCGACGCCGCCGCCGTGGTGCAGCGACACCCAGGTCGCACCGCCGGCCGTGTTGAGCAGCGCATTGAGCAGCGGCCAGTCGGAGACCGCATCGCTGCCGTCGCGCATCGCCTCGGTCTCGCGATTAGGGCTAGCGACCGATCCCGTGTCCAGGTGATCCCGGCCGATGACGATCGGAGCCTTGAGTTCGCCGTTCGCGACCATCTCGTTGAACGCGAGGCCCGCCTGGTGCCGCTCGCCGAGGCCGAGCCAGCAGATGCGCGCCGGCAGGCCCTGGAACTGGATGCGCTCGCCGGCCATGTCGAGCCAGCGGTGCACGTGCGTGAGCGCGGGAAACAATTCCTTGATGCGGCGATCCGTGCGGCGGATGTCCTCCGGATCACCCGAGAGAGCCACCCACCGGAAGGGACCCTTGCCCTCGCAGAACAGCGGCCGGATGTAGGCGGGTACGAACCCGGGGAAGGCAAACGCTCGCTTCACGCCCTGATCCAAGGCGACCTGGCGGATGTTGTTGCCGTAGTCCACTGTCGGGATCTTCATGTCGTGGAACTCGAGCAGCGCCTGCACGTGCACGGCGCAGGAGTGCGCCGCCGCTTCGCGCAGCTCGGCGTGCTCGGCCGGATTCGCGCGCGCCGCCATCCAGCGCTCGACGGTCCAGCCGAGCGGCAGGTAGCCGTTGATGAGATCGTGCGCTGACGTCTGGTCGGTCACGAGATCCGGTCGCAGCTCGCCCGCGCGTGCGCGTCGCGCGAGCTCGGGCACGATCTCTGCGGCGTTGCCGAGCAGGGCGACCGACACGGTCCGACCCTCGGCCGTGTACCTGCGGATGCGCGCGAGCGCATCCTCGAGGTCGTGCGCCTGCTCGTCGAGGTAACGGCTGCGCAGCCGCATGTCGATGCGCGACGGTTGGCATTCGATCGTCAGCGAGCACGCACCGGCGAAGGTCGCCGCGAGTGGCTGCGCGCCGCCCATGCCGCCGAGGCCGGACGTGAGTATCCAGCGACCGCGGCCGTCGCCAGCGTAGTGCTGTCGCATCGCTTCGGCGAAGGTCTCATAGGTACCCTGCACGATGCCCTGCGTGCCTATGTAGATCCACGAGCCCGCGGTCATCTGGCCGAACATCATCAGGCCCTTGCGGTCGAGCTCGTGGAAATGCTCCCAGGTCGCCCAGTGGGGAACGAGATTTGAGTTTGCGATGAGGACCCGGGGGGCATCCGCGTGCGTCCGGAACACGCCGACCGGCTTACCGGACTGGATCAGCAGCGTCTCGTCGTCCGCGAGGGTGCGCAGTGCCTGCAGGATCGCGTCGAAGCACTCCCAGTTGCGCGCCGCCTTGCCGATGCCGCCGTAGACCACGAGCTCGGCCGGGTTCTCGGCGACCTCCGGATCCAGGTTGTTCTGGATCATCCGGTACGCCGCCTCCGTGGGCCAGTTGCGGCAGGACAGCGCGCTGCCGCGCGGCGCGCGGACGATGCGACTGCGACTGGCAATCGAGGCCTCGAGTGGCACGGGCGTCTGCATGCTCACGTTCCAGTGCGCAGGCCGGAAAAGGCCTGCACGTGACCCACGGTAGTTTGTATAGACATTATCGGTCAAGTAGCATTCAGGTCAGATACGACACCGCCGGGGCAACGCGTGATGCGATGCGCGAAGATCTGAAGTCCTGGCGTTCGACCCGGGTGTCCGAGGTCGTGCCGACTCCGTGGAAGAACGGCGGCGGCCTGACGCGGGAGCTGCTCGCATGGCCCGATCCCCACGACTGGCGCGTTCGCGTCAGCGTGGCCGTGATCGACGCCTCCGGTCCCTTCTCGGTCTTTCCCGGAATCGATCGCTGGTTTGCGGTGCTCGACGGCGACGGAGTCGTGCTGGCGATGGACGGCGGCCGGCGCGAGAGGCTCGATGCCGGTGCCGCGGAGTCCTTGCAGTTCCGGGGCGACGAGGCCGTGCAGTGTGAACTGCTCGGGAAGTCGACGACCGACTTCAACCTCATGGTGCGTCGCGGCGGCATCGCCGTCCGTGTCACGCCGTTCGCACGCGCGCCGCGGCTGCAGACGCGGGCGGGCTCGGTGGGCTGTTTTGCGGCGGGCCGCACGACGCTGCATGACCCGCAGGCCGGCGCGCTCGAGCTTGACGGGCCCGCTTTCGCCTGGCTCGAAGACGCAGGGCATCGTCTGCTCGCACTGCAAGCGGTCGGCGCCCTGCCGCGCGGCTGGTGGATCGAGGTGGACCCGGCGGGACTCGCTGAATCGGCGGCACCTGTGGGACCTTGGCGAGTGGCGCAATGACCGCGGCGCACGACGTCGACTGGCTGCAGGTGCGAGCCGGCTCGTCTCAGCTCATCGTCAGCGTGCCGCACGCGGGCACGTGGATCCCGGCGGCGCTCGAGAGCGAGTTCACCTCGGCGTGGCTGGCCCGCAAGGATGCGGACTGGTACGTCGAGCGGCTCTACGATCTCGCGCTCGGCCAGGACGCGACGCTCGTCGCTACGCGCGTGAGCCGCAGCGTCGTGGACGTGAACCGGGATCCGAGTGGACGATCGCTCTATCCGGGCCAGGCGACCACCGAACTCTGTCCGACGACGACCTTCGACGGGGAACCGCTTTACCGTCCGGGCCGCGAGCCCGATGCTGCAGCGATCCTCGCGCGCCGCGCCCGCTACTTCGATCCCTATCACGCCTGCCTGAGAGCACAGGTCGAGCGGTGCCGCGCCGAGCACGGCTGTGCGGTGCTTTTCGACGCGCATTCGATCCGCTCGCGCGTACCGCGATTGTTCGACGGCGAGCTGCCGGCCTTCAATCTCGGCACGAACTCGGGTCACTCCTGCGCGGCTGCGCTCGCCGCTGCCGTGGAGCGCCGCCTCGATGAGTCCGGTGAATCGCGCGTGACCAACGGTCGCTTCAAGGGCGGCTTCATCACGCGGCACTTCGGCGCGCCGTCGCATGGCGTCCATGCGCTGCAGCTGGAGATGGCGATGCAGACCTACCTCGTGGAGCCTGCGACGGCGCTGCACGAGCTCAACTGGCCGCCCGCATTCGACGCGGCGCGTGCCGCGCGGCTCGTGGTCGCGCTGCGCGCTGTGCTCGAGGAGTGCCTGCGCTTCGCCGGACGCGGCTAGCCACGTTCGACGCCGCGACAGCCTTGGCGCCGTCCGGCGCCTACGCGCGCAGTTGCCGCGATGCGTGCAGCGCTTGCGCCGCGGCGAGCGGCGCCGGGTCAACCAGCTTCTCCAGGTCGAGCGGGGCTGCGAGGAACCCGCCGCGCAGCAGTTCGTCGCACTTGGCAGCGAGCAGCGCTTGCCGCAGCGGCGACAGCGACAGGTCGAGCTGCTCGTAGATGCGATCCGAGTACGCGGTGTGCACCAGGTCCTCGGGCAGGCCCGACTCCTGTGCCACGATCTGCTGCACGTTCGCGCGGTGAGTCCGCGACCACGCATCGCTGTCGAGCAGCCGCGCGAGCCAGCGCGCGACCAGGTCGGGATGCTGCTCGACGAGCGTCCCGGTCGCCGTCAGCACGAGCGGCTGGGCCGTCGCCACGTCCCCGCTCGTCTCATGTGCCGTCAGGTCCATGACCGGCACGAGTCCGAGGAAGGCCTTGATGAGCTCGCCCATGGCGGCATCGCTGTAGATCACGTCGACTTCGCCGCGCAGCAGGGCCGTGGCCTCCTCGCGCTGCACCGCGAACTGGCTGCGGGCACCCCACAGCGACTGGCCGGCAGCGCGCCCCTGCGTCGCATCGTCGACGTAGGCCCGCTCGACGTTCACGTCGACGAAGCGGACATCCTCGCGCTGCAGTCCCGCCTTGTGCAGGGCGCTCTCATACCCGGACAGCACCAGCGCGCGCCACCAGTCGATGCTGTCGCTGACCCTGCGCGGCACACTGAATCGCCGGCCGCGCAGGTCGGCCGCCGAGCTGATACCCGAGCCGGGCAGCGCGAGGATCGCGGCTGTCCGATCCGGCCAGGCGAGGCCGAGCACGCGCAGGTCGCCGCCTCGCGAAGCGGACACGAGCGGCGGCACGTAGCCGCCGAAGCGAAAGGAGTTAGGTTGCGAATGCGTGTAATGCGAGAGGTGCACGCGTCGGTCCGTCGATGCGGCGAGCGAGCGGACGGCGATGCCGTCCGGCGCAAATTCGGCCTCCAGCCAGCCCTCGCGGATCGCGATTGAGGCCGCCGATGGGGCCGGACAGCGCGTGTACCAGAGCGTGTCAACGTCCAAGACTTTAGTCCGGCGGATGCTGCTGCGAGGTCGGCGTGTTATATAGCAATACAACTACATGTGTCCAACGGTGCCCCGAGCGCCCTGACCGGAGACGAGATGCCGCGCGGCCATGACGATCTCGCCCCCGCGCTTCGTCCGCACGACGCTTGCGCCGGCGCCCGTAACCTGCTTGAACACTGCATCGGTATCGCGCACGGCGAATCGCTGCTGATCGTCGCCGAGCCGCCGAGCTATCACCATTACGATCCTGCGATGGTCGAGTTCGTCGCTGGCGAGGCGCGGGCAGCCGGTGCGCGAGTGAGCGTCCGGTTCGTTGCTCCGGCTGCCGGCCCCGAGGACGTGCCCGCCGTGCTGCTCGCGGCGATCGCTTCCGCCGACCACACGCTGTTCCTCAATCGGATCGGCGATCAACTGCGCTTCGTGAAATTGCCGGGCGAGGGCACGAAGTCGATCAGCTACGCGCTCGATATGAGCTACCTCGGCGCCGGGTTTGCGGTCGCGCGTCACGATCGGATGGAGCGCATCCGCACCCTGATCGTCGAGCACATCGCGTCGGCGCGTCGCTACTCGATCCGCTGCCCGCTGGGAACGGACCTCGAAATGGAGGCCGGTGACGCGCTGCAACCGCTGCGGGAATCCAGCGGGTTCACCGTGCGCAATTTTCCGGTCATGATCGTGCCACCGGTGCCGGCCGTGCGGCTGAACGGCCGGCTCGTGCTGCGCCATGCGTTGACGTCGACCGGCGTCCATGTCTACGAGGACAGCATTTTCGGGCTGCCTGCGCCTGTAACGCTGGTCCTCGAAGACGGGATTGTGCGCAGCGTCGAGGGCGACGGCGAGCTCGTTTCCCGCGTGGCAGCGCAGTTCGATCGCGTGGACCGCCTGTTCGGCGGGGCCGGTCGCCGGGTTGGCTCGTGGCACGCGGGCATCAATCCCTTCACCTTCTTCACCCGGCCGGCGCTCAGCGACATCGAACGCTGGAGCGGCGTCGCTTTCGGCAGTCCGCGCTATGCGCACTTCCATCTCTGCGGCGCAGCGCCCGGGGACATATGCGGCCAGTTGTTCGACGCGACGATCCGGTTCGATGGCGAGGCGATCTGGCAGGATGGACGCCTGTCCGCCCTGCAATGGCCGCAGATCGCCGCGCTCGGCGCAGAACTCGGCCCGCCGGTCGACGCGCTGTCCCTCCGCCCGCCGATCGGAGTCTGAGCATGCCTGGCGCCACGACGCGCAAGCGCAACGCCACGAAGCGCGGGGTGCCCGCGGCCCGCCGCCCGATTCGCGGCGCGAAGAGCCGCGAGCCTGCGTCCCCGGGGTACGACACTGCGCCGCGCTACGAGCAACTCAAGCGCCAGGTCCTCGAACGCATCGCGTCGGGGGAGTGGCGTGACGGGCGGCCGCTTCCCTCCGAGCACGAGATGGTCAGGCAGTACGGCATGTCCCGCATGACCGTGCATCGCGCGTTGCGCGAACTCTCCGCGCAGGGTGTCCTGACTCGACGCAAAGGCGTCGGGACGTTCGTCCTGCCCCCGGCGCCGCGTTCCGAGCTGCTCGCGATCCGCGACATCGCTGAGGACGTCGTGAAGCGGGGCCACCGGCATCGCTGCGAGGTACTGGTCCAAGACGAAGTGCGGGCGGACATCGACCTCGCGACGGCATTCTCGAAGACGGTCGGCGCGCCTCTGTTCCACTCGATGCTCGTGCACTTCGAGGACGACACGGCGATCCAGCTCGAGGAGCGCTACGTCAATCCGGCCTTCGCGCCCCATTACGTCGAGGTGAATTTCGCGAGCATCACGCCGGCGCGTTACCTGCGGGAACTCAGTCCGCCGACCGAAGTCGAGCACATTATCTTCGCCGGCTTTCCGAACGCGCCGCAGCGCAGGATTCTGGGCCTGCGGTCCGGGGATCCATGCCTGTTCCTGATGCGGCGCACCTGGTGCGCCGAGTTGGCTGCGACGCGCAGCCTGTTCGTCTATCCCGCGGGTCGCTACAGCCTTGGCAGTCGCTATCGCGTCACAGGATCGGGCACGCCGGTCGTCACGGCGTGATCAGCTGCTTCAGCCTGCGGCGAAAGCGCGTCGGTCCGGAATCGATGGCGAGGTCGATGTGCGGCCGCTGAGCATCGCGCATGCCCTTGTGCACGGCCTCGAGGATCACCTTGTCCTCCAGGAAGGCCGCGCGCACCGCCTGCGTGAAGATCGCGGAGACGTCTGCGTCGCCCGGCGCAAAGTTCCGCGTCTGCATCCAGAAGTAGTGCGTGCGCTCGGCATCCACGGGCGTCATGAAGTTGTAGCTGTCCATCAGAAACGTGTCCGGGTGCAGGCGGCCCTCGGGACCGCCGCTGCCGGCCGGCGTGAACACCGCCCGGATCAACGCCAGTGCCGGGAAGTACACCGCGTACTCCTGCTTGCGGTCCGTGCGTCCCGGGAAGCGCACAAACGAGCGATAGAACGGTGCCACCTCGGTGTCGAGCATCCAGCGCGAGACCACGACGCCGTCCTCCAGCATCTCGGTCTCGAGCGGAGTCTGCTGGCACGCCGGATCGCCGAAGGAGGTCGGGTGGACCCAGGCCACGTGCGTGGGGTCGAGGAGATTGTCGGTGATGTAGAGGTAGTTGCAGTTAACGACCATGCTGTCGGGCTCGGTACGCCCCCAGGAGCAATCGTCGTAATGCTGGATCCGGAAGACCTTGTCCGGATCAGCAAGCTCCGGTTCCCCCATCCAGATCCAGGTGAGCCCGTAGCGCTCGACCAGGGGGTAGCTGCGAACCGTCGCCCGGTCCGGTATTGGCTGGTTGCCAGGGACGCGGATGCAGCGCCCGCTCGGGTCGAAGGTCATGCCGTGGTAGCCGCACTCGACGCCGTCGCCGCTACGACGACCCATCGACAGCGGCAGCTTGCGGTGCGGGCACGCGTCCTCGAGCGCGACTGGCTGGCCGTTTGCGCGCCGGTAGACGACGATGGGCTCACCGAGCACACGTACCGGCTTCAGTTGCTCGGCCACCCGTGACGCGATGTCGAGAACATACCAGGCATTGTTGAGGAACATCTGACGCCTCGCCTTCCCGGGAGGATCTGCCTGAATCTTGCCGGTACGAGATCTTGTCCCGGGCGCTTGCCTGGACTATGTACATACAGGGCGCGAGTCAGTATATGTAGCCGATCGGAGGCACTGCAAGCGGGGAGAGAAGTGACATGAGCAGGTTCGATAGAAGGCCGAGTTACGCGGTCGCCACAGCAGCACTGTGCGCCCTTGCGGGAGTGGCCCAGGCCGCGACCGACCCTCTCGAAGAAGTCATCGTGACGGGTACGCGCCGGTCTGACGTGACGCCGCTGACGAGTCCGATTCCGATCGACGTCGTGTCCGCGGATGCGCTCCAATCGACGGGCAGCCAGACGCTCGTGCAGTCCCTGCGTGCCCTCGTGCCGTCCGCGGCGTTCGCACAGACCGGCGGCGTCATCGGGTCGCGACTCGCGCAGTCGATCTCTTTGCGCGGTTTGCCCGCCGGCAATACGCTCGTGCTGGTCAACGGCAAGCGCCGTGCCGTGTCGCCCAAGATCAGTTTCGGCAACGAATGGAGTCGCGGCCAGCAGCCGGTGGATCTCAACGACATCCCGCAGTCCGCCGTTGCGCGCATCGAGGTGCTGCGCGACGGGGCCTCGGCCCAGTACGGCTCGGACGCTATTGCGGGTGTAGTCAACGTGGTGCTGCGGGGCGGCGAACCGGGCGGCGAAATCGCGGCGACCCTGGGCCAGTTCTTTGCCGGGGACGGACAGACCCAGGCTATCGACGGTTGGGGCACGCTGCCGCTGGGAGATCGTGGATTCCTCAACATGTCGCTCGCGGCACGTAAGGGCGACCGCACGGACCGGGACAATCGCGATGCGCTGACCTACTACTTTGCCGGGGATCCGCGCGAAGCGACGGTCGACAAGGACTACGGCTTCTATGGCAATCCGGAAACCGAGGCCGCTGCGGTCTCGTTCAACAGCGAGTACTCGATCACCGACGGCGTGGCCGCCTACGGATTCGGAACCTACAGCTACCGTGAGTCGGTCGCGCTGTACCGCATCACCCCGAACTCGAACGGCAACGTCCGCTCGCGCTTCCCCGACGGGCAGATGTCGAATCCGATTTACCGGTTCAAGAACTACGATTTCGTGCTGGGCGTGCGGGGTGACGATGTCCTCGGAGGTCGGCTTGACCTCAACGTCGAGTACGGGCACGGCCGGAACGAGAACGAGTTCCGCAATGCGCAGGCGGCGAGCTTCGGCGCGGCAAGTCCCACGAACTTCAATCTAGGTACCTACCTCAGCGACCAGACCACGCTGCAGCTCGACTTCACGCGCGAATTCGATGTCTCTTTCGGCGACCGTCCGCTGACGTTCTCCGCGGGGCTCGCTTACCGCGAGGAGGAGTTCGGCATCGATCCGGGCGATCCGTTCTCTTATGGAGACGGCCGCGTGCCGATCGCCGACGGACCGAGCGCAGGGATGCTGCCGGCTCCCGGGTCGACCGACTTCGCAGGCCTGCGGCCGCAGGATGCCGGACGCTACGATCGATCGGTCTCGAGCGCCTACATCGGCCTCGAGCAGCGGTTCACCGATCGCTTCCAGGGTGGCATCGCGGGCCGATTCGAGGATTTCTCGGACTTCGGAACGGCGACGACCGGCAAGCTCTCGCTGCGCTACGACTTCACCGACCGGATCGCGCTGCGTGCGAGCGCGGGTAAAGCGTTCAAGGCGCCGACGATGGGGCAGATCGGCGCCTCGAGCACGACGGCCGTCTACGTCTTCCCGCCGACCGGTGCCCCGTTCCTCGCAACCCGCGGCTTCTATCCCGTCTCAAATCCGGTCGCCCGGTCGCTCGGAGCCGCGCCGCTCGAGCCGGAGGAGTCCGACAATCTCCTGGTGGGTTTCGTGCTGCGTCCCACCGAGAACTTCTCCATCACGGCCGACTGGTACCAGATCGACGTCAGCGACGTCATCATCCCGATCGACGCGCTGCTCGGCCCGGCGGTGACGGCGATCCTTACCGCTAACGGCATCGCGAACGTGCAGAGTGTCGCGTACTTCGCCAACCAGGCCGACACGCGCACCGATGGCTACGACGTCGTTGCGCAGTACACGCTCGATCTTGGCAACAGCGGGCGCTGGGACTTCTCGCTCTCGGGCAACGGCAACGATCACAAGATCACGCGGATCGCGCCCAACCCACCGCAGCTCGCCGGCGCGTCGCTGACGCTGGTCGGGCGCCAGGCACAGGGCTACCTCACCGAGTGGTCCCCGGAGAACAAGATCGTCGCGAGCACGCGGTTCCAGCGCGGGCCCGTCGACATCAACGTCAACGCGATTCGCTACGGTGAGTTCAAGTTCTTCGCGGGCAATCCGGCCAACGACCAGGTGTTCGATCCGCAGTGGGTCGTCAACCTCTCGCTCGGCTACCGGTTCAACGACTCGATGCGGGTCGTGCTCGGGGCGAACAACGTCCTGGATGACTTTCCGGAGGCGCCGATTCCTGCGAACCGCTTTCGGGGTATGAACAACTACGACCTGCAGGCGCCCGAGGGCGGGAATGGCGGCTACTACTACCTGACGTTCCGCTTCGACTTCTAGCCCGCGGCCCGGGCAGCCGTCGTGGAACGCGACGGCTGCTTTCGGCCGCGCACAGGCGCACGCGCTTGCCGTCACCGCCATGAAGTTGAAGATGCCGCCCAACCTGCTGCTGATGCTCGGGTTCATGGCGCTGGCCCTCGTAGCGACCTGGCTGATCCCGGCGGGTACCTATCAGACCGCGACATCCGGCACCGGCAGTGTGGCGATCGTGCCGGGCACGTATGCGACGCTTCCCGATGCTCCGCGGCTGCCGCCGTGGACGCTGGCGACCGTCGTTCCGCGTGCGCTCGCCCAGGCACAGGGCGTGATCTTCTTCATCCTGCTGGTCGGCGGCGCGTTCGGCGTGCTGCGTCGGACCCAGGCGATCGAAGCGGGCATCAGTCGCGCGATGACGCGCTTCCGCGATCGTCAGGGCCTGTTCATCCTGTTCGGTGTCGCCGTGTTCACGCTGCTGTCCTCGTTTTTCGGCATGGCCTCCGAGTACATTCCATTCGTTGGCGTGCTCGCTGCGCTCTGCGCGGCCCTGCGGCTCGACGCCATGAGTGCTTCGGGCATCCTGCTCGTCGGCTACGGCGTCGGCTACGGCGCCTCGACCACGAACCCATTTTCCGTGATCCTCGCGCAGGAGATCGCGGGCCTGCCGCCCGGGTCCGGCCTCGCGTTTCGTCTCGGAGTCCTGCTGTTCGCCTTCCTGATTGGCTTCCATCACGTCTGGAGCTATGCGCGCCGGGTGCACGCGGACCCGCGGCGCGCGCTCGCGCCGCTCTGGGAAGCGAAGGACGGGGAGGCTGCACCGGAGGCGTTCGTGCCGATGACGCGCGCCCGGGTCGGCGTGCTCGTGCTGATGGTGCTGGCTCTCGTCGGGTTGATGAGCGGGGTGCTGTTCGCCCACTGGAGCCTGCCGCAACTTTCGGCGCTGTTCATCGGCGTGGCCATCGCGGTCGCTGTGGTCTACCGACTGCGCGCCACCGAGGCCTGCCAGGCTTTCATCGCCGGCGCTTCGCGCATGACCGGGACCGCGCTGCTGGTCGGGTTCGCGCGATCGATCACGCTGATCCTCGAGGACGGGCAGGTGCTGCACACCGTGATCCACTTCCTGTCCGGTCCCCTCTCGCAGTGGCCACCGCATGTCTCCGCCGTGGGCATGCTCCTGATCCAGGGGCTCATCGACGTCGTGATCAGTTCCGGCACAGGCCAGGCGTTCGCGACGATGCCGATCATGGCCCCGCTCGCCGATCTCGTGGGCGTGACGCGCCAGGTCGCGGTGCTGGCCTACCAGTTCGGTGCCGGGTTCATCGACATCATCACGCCCACCAATCCGTTCCTGCTCGTGATCCTCGGCATCACCGGCGTGGCTTACACGAGCTGGGTCCGCTTCGTCTGGCCGCTCGTGCTCAAGCTGATGATCTTCGGCGCCGTCGTGATGGTGATCGCCGTCGAGGTCGGACTTCAGTAGCGGCACGGGCTCTGCGCTCACGTATTTGCGCCGTGCCTGATCGCCTGCGGAGCTGCGTTCGGTGCCCGCGAGAATCAGAAACGCCGGCGGCTGCGTTCAGCGATCAACGCCCGCGAGCGCCGCGTTGACGATGGCGGCATCGTCCCATTTCGGGAACGGTCCGGCGAACTCGCCGAATCGCAACACGACGAGGCGTCGGGAAGGCACGAAGTACAGGCGTCCGGCGCCACTCGCCTCAACGAAGTACACGTCGTCGGCCGCGAAGGGGCCCGACATCGCGGTGCTGGCCTTGCGCTGCACGCTCTGCAGGCGCCGCCCGGTCTGCGGCGATCCGATCCAGAGGTTGAAGCCGAAGTTCGGGTTTCGCGCCGCGGGCTGCAGCATCCACTCGATCCATCGCTCGTCGACGACCTGCCGGCCGTCGAAGCGCCCTCGATTGGCGAGCAACGAGCCGATCCTCAGCCAGGCATCCGCAGTCGCGATGAAACAGCAGATGCCGCGCGCGTCGCCGCCAGGGCGATCGAGCGCGACGAGTGCGGGCGCGGCGCCGAGCGGTGTCCAGAGATAGTCGCGCAGGATCGACGGATAGTCCCGTCCGGTCGCGCGCACGATCACCTCATAGAGTGCCTGCGCATTGACGTGCGTGAAGTCGAACTGCTTTCCCGGTGTCACCGCGAGCGGTGCGTCCGCGACCAGCGCGTGCAGACTGCGCCCGACGAACAGATCCATCACCGGGTCGTACGGGCGGAAGCGACCGGAGCGTGACAGCAAACCGGACTCGTGCTGCAGCAACTGGCGCACGGTGATCGCGCGCCGTGGATCGTTGCGCCACGCCGCGATGAAGTCGGCGGCCGGACGCTCCAGCGAGCCCAGCGAGCCGCTTTGCCACGCGTAGCCCGCGGCCAGCGCGAGCAGCGATTTGTGGAAGTTGTAGGAGTCGAAGCGCGACCCGAGGCTGATGCCGTCGCGATACCTGGCGAAGCGGATGCGTTCGTCCTGCACAACGATGAAGGCGTAGCTGCCGGACTCGGTTGCGATGCGCGTCAGCGCGGACACCGCTTCGGCCGGCAGGGGCGCACCGTCCGCAAGTGGCGAGAAAGGCCGCGCTGAGCGGACCTCGACCTGGGGCGAGTACTTCTCCACCTCGATCACGCGATCCGCGGCGGACATGTCGAGCCGCAGCCAGTTGCGCCAGTACGGGGCCGTCCACGCGGCGTAGACGAGCAACGCCCCGAGCAGGCCGACGGCGACTCTAATGCCGATCCGCAATGCAGTGGCCCGCGAGCGATCCATCGTGGGCGGCAAACGCGGCTACGGCTGGATGCGCGCCGGCTGAGGGGCTCGCTGCGTGGCTGGTGGGGCCGCAGTCGCGGCAGCGGGCGGCTTGGCGGGCGTGTACTTCCAGCGCTCTTCCGGCCGCTCCGCGATGACCCACTCCGGCGCCCGCGCGAACGCGCCGTTCAACACGTAGAGGTCGATGGGCTGCAGCTCGATCCGGCTATAGAGCCCCGCCTTGGTGAAGGGATCCTCGTAGACGTACTTCCGAGCCTGTTCGAGCGTCGGAAAGCCCTTGATCGACACCACGCCGATCACCTTGCCCTCGGGACTCAGCATGTTCGCGGAAGTGACCGAAACGCTGAACTCCTTGATGTGGTCCTTGTGAGCGC